>JAEDEU010000114.1 GCA_016293155.1 Clostridiaceae bacterium
GGATTTTGTATTGAAATTCTGCAATCGTGACAGTATAATAAGAATTGGTTCTATAAGACTGGGTTCGTGAGAACGCAAATCTTCGGACAAGATTTTTGAAATAGACAGGAGGTTTCTATCATGGCTGTCGTAACGAAGGATACGACCATCGGCGAGCTGCTGATGACCGAAATCGGATGCGCCAAGTTCCTGTTCGAGATGGGAATGCACTGTGTCGGCTGCCCGTCTGCACAGGGTGAAACGCTGGCAGAGGCATGTATGGTACACGGTACCGACGTGGATACGCTGGTAAACAACATCAATGCGTTCCTGGCTGAGCAGGCTGAGTAATTCGAATATCGCATAAGATCAAGACCGACCTGGTTCGGTCTTTTTCTATTTCAATACCAAGGAGAACACCTATGGGAAAAATCCATCTGACACCCCGCCTGCGCGCGCTTGCCGCGCTGGTGCCGGACGGTGCCGTGCTGGCGGATATCGGCACGGATCACGCGATTCTGCCGGTATCGCTGCTGATGGCAGGGCGCATCCCGCGTGCCATTGCATCCGATATCCGGAGCGGACCGCTGGACAGCGCACGCCGCACCGCAGAGCGCTTTGCAATGCAGGACCGTGTTTCACTCCGGCTCGGGGCGGGTCTGGAAACGGTCGCGCCGTTTGAGGCGGATACGGTCGCCATTGCCGGCATGGGCGGCGAGACGATTGCGGAAATTTTGCAGGCGGCGCCGTGGACAAGGCAGGGCGATACCCTGCTGCTGCTCCAGCCGATGACGATGCAGGCGCGCCTGCGGCAGTGGCTGGCGGAAAACGGCTATGCCATTCTGGCAGAAAACCTGTGCACAGAGGGGCATCGCATTTATACGATTTTAACCGTGCGCGGCGGCGCGGAGCCGATACCGCGTGCGCTGTGGGAATGCTGCATCTCGGATGCACTGCTCGCCTCTCCCCTCGCGGCGGCATACATCCAAAAGCAGCTGACACGGGAGAAAAAGGCGCTCAAAGGTCTGGAGCACGCGGACAAGCCGGCAGAGCTGGAACGGGTGCGCCGCACCGTGGAATATCTGGAACACGCACTGGCAGGACTGGAGGAACGGAAATGACGGTAAACGATGTACTGCGCTGTCTGGAACAGGCGGCGCCCTATGAGCTGGCAGAGAGCTGGGACAACTGCGGACTTTTGGTCGGCAGAAGGAATGCGGCTGTACGCGGCGTGCTGTGCGCGCTGGATATCACGCCCGAGGTGGTCGCGGAGGCGTCCGAGCGCGGCTGCAATCTGATTGTCGCGCATCATCCGGTGATTTTCGGCAAGCTGTCGCGCGTCACCGGCGATGACCCGACCGGAGCACTCGTGATGCAGCTGATCGAAAACGGAATTGCGGCGATCTGTATGCACACCAACATGGACTGCTCCCCGATCGGCGTGAACGATCTGCTGGCGGCGCAGCTCGGGCTGCTGGAGGTCAAAAATCTCGGCGGCGGCGAGAGCGCACAGCTCGGACGCATCGGCTTTCTGCATCATCCGATGGAGCTGGACGCGTTTGTCCAGCATGTCAAGCTGTCGCTGGGCGCGGGCGGGATCCGCGCTGTGGCAGGCGGTTCGGGCGCAATCCGCTGTGTTGCGGTGGGCGGCGGCGCCTGCGGCGACCTGATGGAGCTTGCAAAGCAGCAGGGTGCGGATGCGCTGGTGATCGGCGATTCCAACTACCACACCATGATGCACGCACGCGAGGTCGGGATTCATCTGCTGGATGCAGGACATTTTCCGACGGAAAACGCGGTTGTCCAGGGCTTCCGCGACCTGATTGCCGAGCAGTTCCCGGACTGCACAGCGGTGATTTCGGGTGTCCATCGTGACTGCATCCGATTTTATTAAATGACAGGAGGGCACATATGCCACTGGATGCTGTATGTCTGCTTGCGGCGGTGCGTGAAATCAACGACACTGCGGCGGGCGGCAGAATTGATAAAATCTATCAGCCGGAGCGCGACGAGATCGTACTGTCCATCCGGCTGATGCGCGGCGGAGTCCGTCTGATGATCTCCGCCGGCGCAAATGCGCCCCGGCTGCATTTCATTGATGCACAGCGGGAGAATCCGGCGGCTCCGCCGATGTTCTGTATGCTGCTGCGCAAGCATTTGCAGGGCGCGAAAATCTGCTCGATCACCTCGCCCGATCTGGAGCGCATGGTGACGATTGAGTGCGATACCACGGATGAAATGGGCGTACAGAGCAAAAAATATCTTGCCTGCGAGCTGATGGGCAAGTACTCCAATATTATCCTGTACGGCGCGGACGGACGTATTATCGACGCAGTCCGCCGCATCGACGGGGATATCTCCGGAAAACGGCAGGTTCTGCCCGGTCTGTTCTATCATCAGCCGCCCCCGCAGGATAAAATCAACCTGCTGGAGGTTTCCTCTGCCGGTGTTGCGGCAGCCGTCTACGCGGCACAGGATCAGACTCCGGCAGATAAATGGCTGCTCGGACACTTCAAGGGCATCTCGCCGCTGATCTGCCGCGAGCTGGCAGCGCGTGCCTGCGGAGAAACCGGCAAGCCGATGTGCGAGCTGTCGCGTCCGGAGCGGGAAAATCTGGTGCGCGAGCTGGCGCATCTGGTCGAGATGATCCAAACCGGCGATTTCCGCCCGTATCTGCTCACGCACACCGAGGACGGCTCGGTATTCGACTTTACCTTTCTGCCGATTCTTCAGTACGGCAATCTGGTTCAGAACAAGGAAGCCCCGAGCTTTTCGCAGCTGTTTGCGGAGTTTTTTGAAAAAAAGAGCAACGCGGAGCGCATTCGCCGCCGCGCACAGGACATGATCCGCACCGTGACCAATGCGCGCGACCGTCTGCGCCGCAAGCTGGCAACCCAGCGGCAGGAGCTGCGCAAGACGCAGGATCGCGACAAATACAAGCGCAAGGGAGATCTGATTACGGCAAACCTGTATCAGATCGAGCGCGGTGCCCGCAAGGTAAAGGTCATCGACTACTATGATCCGGAATGTCCGGAGCTGGAAATCGAGCTGGACATCCGCCTCAGTCCGCAGGGCAATGCGCAAAAATATTTTAAGCTGTACAACAAGGCGAAGACCGCGGAGGAAAAGCTGACCGAGCAGATTGCGCAGGGCGAGGACGATCTGGAATATCTGGAAAGCGTGCTGGAATCCATCGCGGAGGCGGAAAATCTGACCGATCTGGCGCAGATCCGTGAGGAGCTGGTGACAACCGGCTACCTCTCTGCCAAGCAGGATAAGGGCAAGCGCCGCCACGCCAAGCCGGTCAGCGGAAAACCGTTCCACTACCGCACGAGCGACGGCTTTGATGTGTTCGCGGGCAAGAACAATACGCAGAACGATCTGCTTACGCTCAAGACGGCATTCAAGAGCGATATGTGGTTCCACACGCAGAAAATCCACGGCTCGCATGTCATTCTGGTATGCGATGGTCGGGAGCCGACCGATCTTGCGATGACTGAGGCCGCGGAGATTGCGGCATATCATTCGCAGGCGCGTTCCTCGGCGATGGTGCCGGTGGATTACTCTCAGGTGCGCAACATCAAAAAGCCGAACGGCGCCAAGCCGGGTATGGTCATTTATCATGTCTACAAAACCGCTTATGTTACGCCGTCCGAGGAAAAAATCGCAAAACTGCGCGCGGAATAAAACCGCGGGCGGGATTTGGGAAAAAATACACGGAACGGTCAAAAAAACTTGCTTTTTTCCGATGGACGTGGTATTATAAAAATACTTTTTTATTTGAATTTGTGAACAAAATATGTCCGTATGATTGTTCCTGAT
Organism: Clostridiaceae bacterium; assembly: GCA_016293155.1. GTDB lineage: Bacteria > Bacillota > Clostridia > Oscillospirales > Butyricicoccaceae > JAEDEU01. The sequence continues at coordinate 3,802 of JAEDEU010000114.1, forward strand.
CTTATTGTTTAGAAGGAGAAAGAGCCATGCAGAATCATCAGTTTGTGTTGATCATTGACTTTGGCGGTCAGTATAATCAGCTTATCGCACGGCGCGTCCGTGAAAACAACGTATATTGTGAGGTAAAGCCCTATACGACACCGTTGGAAGAACTCAAGGCAATGAACCCGATCGGTATCATTTTCACTGGCGGACCGAGCAGCGTATATCTGGAAGAATCCCCCAAGATTTCCAAGGAGATTTTTGAGTGGGGCGTTCCGGTATTGGGCATTTGCTATGGCTGTCAGCTGATGGCGCATACACTGGGCGGTGAGGTCACTCCGGCGCAGGATGATTCTGCACGCGAATACGGAAAAACCAAGACCTATTACACAACCAGCTGCAAGCTGTTCCATGGTATTCCGGAGGAAGGCATCTCCTGGATGAGCCACAGCGATTACATGGCACGTGTGCCGGAGGGCTTTGAGCTGGTTGCGCACTCCGATGCCTGCCCGAATGTAGCAATTGCTGATGAGACACGCGGATTTTATGGCGTGCAGTATCATCCGGAGGTAAACCACACGGAGCACGGTCAGGCAATGCTGCACAACTTCCTGTACGAGGTCTGCGGAGCAACCGGCGACTGGACCATGGAGGATTACTGCAAGACTGCAATCGCTGAGGTACGTGCGCGTGTCGGCAAGGGAAAGGTTCTTCTCGGTCTGTCCGGCGGCGTGGATTCTTCGGTAGCAGCAGCCCTGCTGGCAGAGGCGGTTGGCAATCAGCTGACCTGTGTCTTTGTCGATCATGGCATGATGCGCAAAAATGAAGGAGACGAGGTTGAGGACGCATTTAAAAAGTGGGATATCAACTTTGTACGTGCAGATGCTGAGCAGCGTTTCCTGGATAAGCTGGCAGGTGTTACAGAGCCGGAGGCAAAGAGAAAGATCATCGGCGCGGAGTTTATTCGCGTATTCGAGGAGGAATCTGGCAAGGTCGGTCAGGTGGATTTCCTGGTTCAGGGTACCATTTATCCGGACGTAATTGAATCCGGAAAGGGAGATGCGGCTGTCATCAAGAGCCATCACAATGTAGGCGGTCTGCCGGACGATGTCCAGTTTGAGATCATTGAGCCGCTTCGTATGCTGTTCAAGGACGAGGTTCGTCAGCTCGGACGTGAGCTGGGATTGCCGGAGTATCTGGTCATGCGTCAGCCGTTCCCGGGACCTGGACTTGCAATCCGCATCATCGGCGAGATTACGAAGGAGAAGGCAGATATTCTGCGCGATGCCGACGCTATTTTCCGCGAGGAAATTGCAAACGCAGGACTGCAATACTCGATTAATCAGTATTTTGCCGTATTGACCAATATGCGCTCTGTCGGTGTCATGGGTGATGCGAGAACCTATGATTATACCTTGGCTCTGCGCGGCGTGACGACGACTGATTTCATGACCGCAGATTGGGCAAGAATTCCGTATGAGGTACTGGACAAGGCATCCAGCCGTATTGTGAATGAGGTCAGCGGAATCAAC
>JAEDEU010000115.1 GCA_016293155.1 Clostridiaceae bacterium
AAAAAGCGCTCCAGTGAGATCACCGGAGCGCTGTATGTTTTTTACTTGTCCATCAGGGTGACATCCTTGCCGTCCAGGATGTGATTGACCGTGCGCATTGCGCACATCTTGCCGCACATCGAGCAGGAGTGGCGGTCCTGCGGCGGCTTGGACTCAAAGTACTCGCGTGCCTTCTTGCCGTCGATTGCGAGAGAGAACATCTCCTCCCAGTCCAGACGGCGGCGTGCGTCCGACATCTTGTCGTCCCAATCGCGTGCGCCCGGAATGCCCTTGGCGATGTCCGCCGCGTGTGCCGCAATCTTGGATGCAATGACGCCCTCGCGCACATCGTTGACATCCGGCAGTCTCAGGTGCTCTGCCGGGGTGACATAGCACAGGAAGTCCGCGCCGTAGGTCGCGGCAATCGCGCCGCCGATGGCGGAGGTGATGTGGTCATAGCCCGGTGCAACGTCGGTGACCAGCGGGCCAAGCACATAGAACGGCGCATTGTGGCACAGGCGCTTCTGAATCTCCATGTTTGCCTTGATCTCATTGAGCGCCATGTGTCCCGGGCCCTCGATCATGACCTGTACGTTCTTCTCCCATGCGCGCTTGGTCAGGATGCCCAGCTCGATCAGCTCGGTGATCTGCGCCGCATCGGTTGCATCGTGGGTCGAGCCCGGACGCATCGCATCACCCAGAGAAATGGTGACATCATACCGATACAGGATATCGCACAGCTCATCGTAGTACTCGTAGAACGGGTTCTCGTTGCCGGTCATCTCCATCCATGCGAACAGCAGCGAGCCGCCGCGGGAAACGATATTGGTCAGGCGCGGAGCCTGCTTGAAGGTTTCGATGGTCTTGCGGTTGATGCCTGCGTGAATGGTCACGAAGTCCACGCCCGCCTCACAGTGCGCCTCGACGACGCGCAGGAAGTCCTTTGCGGTGATGGACTTGAGGTCCTTCTCCAGATAGCCGACCGCATCATACATCGGAACCGTGCCGATCATCGCCGGGCTCATCTCAACCAGCTCCTGGCGGAAGGTATGGGTCTTGCCGTAGTTGGACAGATCCATGATCGCCTCTGCGCCGAAGTCGATTGCCATCTTAACCTTTGCAAATTCCTCGGAATAGTCGTGGCAGTCGCCCGAAATGCCCAGATTGACATTGATCTTGGTCTTCATGCCCTCGCCGATGCCCTCCGGCGACAGCGACTTGTGATTCACGTTCGCCGGAATGACGACCGTGCCCTTTGCAATGCGCTCGCGCAGGGTCTCAACTGCAATGTTTTCCTTGGCTGCGACGGCTTCCATCTCCGGCGTAATCACGCCCTGCTTTGCAGCCTCAAGCTGTGTTTTGTACATTGTTATTCTCCTTATTCTGTGAGTTTAGTCGAATAACCCGGTAATTTTTGTGGGAAAGGGTACAAAAAAAGCGCCTTTCCCGGTTTCGGAAAGCGCTTGTAAATCCATTCTGCCATGCGGCTGTTCAGATCGTCCTGACGCATTTACTCCCTACACCGGTATTAACCGACAGGTTCAAAGGGACTGGCGCAAGACCATCTCAGCCGGTGCACGGTGCAGCTCGGCGCCCCTGTAAATTATCCCTATTATAGCATATTCCGGCGACCGCGTCAATGCGGCAGGGAGTCCCGGCATACAAATAATATTATATACTATTTTTTGTCGATGTATGTTATAATAAAGGTGCTGTCGATTCTTTCCAGCGGGAAGGAGGTATGACATGGATAACATTATATCCTTTACGATCTCCGTATTGGCAAGTGTAGCAGGATACTACATATGCAAATGGCTGGACGGAGATAAGTAAGACAGCCCCAGCCTGACAAAAAAGAACGCCTCGGAGTGGCAGCTCCGAGGCGTTCGCTTGTGTATGACATGGTACAAACACATATCCTTTTGTGTATTCATTGTAGCACACGGCACCTGCAAAATCAAGTCCCCTGTTCTGTTTCTGTCAAAAAGGGAAAAAACACATGACTCAGGCCGCACTGCTGCACAGCCCCGTCATGTGCTTTTAAAACGATTCCTGTTGTTCGGCGGAGGATCAACCGCCAAACGGTGAATTTATTATATCAGCGGAGCAGTCGGATGAAAAGGGGGAACACAAACGAAACACACGGTTTCATGGGTCGAAAAATTAGATATCGTGCACAAGCCTGAATTGCGCCCATTTGAATCCTGCAAAAATACCGGAATATATCCGTTTTTTAGCCCGAAAACGACATTTTTCAACAGTTGTCCTTCATTTTCAACAGTCAAAAAAATAAAAATTTTTTTATTTTCCGTGTTTTTCCTCTGTATTCCGTCATCTGACACAAAAGATCACGACGGATTTCAGATGGTTTTGTCAGTATTTCCGCCCCGCAAAACAGACGAAAAATCGAATGAATCTCAAAGAAAATGCACATATTCTCTTTACAAAGTACAAGCGGTGTGGTATAGTAAATGGGCTGTGAAATACAGCGTTCCCCATGCTGAGCAGGCGGATAACAGGCATGTTTGACCGTGCCGCACCTTGAGCCGCTGCCCGGAATGAGGGGTATCAAAATTTTTTATGAGGTGACATTATGATCCGCAAAGAGCAGAAGACCTCTGTAATCGAGGCAAACCGTACCCATCCGACCGACACCGGTTCTCCGGAGGTCCAGATCGCTATCCTGACCGAGCGCATTGCGCAGCTGACCGAGCACCTGAAGGTGCACAAGCACGACAACCACTCCCGTCGTGGTCTGCTGAAGATGGTTGGCCAGCGCCGCAGCCTGCTCAACTACCTGATGAAGAAGGACGTTGAGCGTTACCGCGCAATCATCAAGAAGCTGGGTATCAGAAAGTAAGCATTTTCGGAAAGGGGACAATTCGTCCCCTTTCTTTGCATTCCATTTTATTTCAATATGCTGCTGCGGGAAAGTCGAACAGCTTCAGCATCTGAAAGACGGATTTTGCGGTCTCTCCGGGACCATTCCGGCTTCCATCGGAACAGACTGCGAAAAATCTGTGTTTCAAGTGCTTAAGCTCCGACCTTTCCCGTACCGCAAAATTACGAGAAAAAGGAGAAAACTTATGACTACGATCACTAAGAAGTCGTTTGACGAGTGCCGCGTATTCGAGACCGAGCTTGCAGGCCGCAAGTTCTCCGTCGAGACCGGCAAGGTCGCTCAGCTGGCAAACGGCTCCGCATTCTGCCGCTACGGCGACACCGTTGTTCTGGTTACCGCAACCGCATCCGCAAAGCCGCGTGACGGCATTGACTTCTTCCCGCTCTCCGTTGACTTCGAGGAGAAGCTGTACGCAGTCGGCCGCATCCCGGGCTCCTTCCAGCGCCGTGAGGGCCGTCCGTCCGAGCAGGCAATCCTTGCCTCCCGCCAGATCGACCGCCCGATGCGCCCGCTGTTCCCGAAGGATCTGCGCAACGACGTTTCCATCGTCTGCACCGTTATGGGCAACGACTATGACAACTCCCCGGAGGTCACCGCACTCAACGGCGCTTCCATCGCAGTTGCCATTTCGGATATCCCGTTCAAGCACACGGTTGCCGGCGTCAACATCGGCATGATCGACGGCGAGGTTATCATCAACCCGACCCGCGAGCAGCGCGCTGTTTCCCAGATGGACGTTACCGTCTGCGGCACCGCCGAGAAGATCGTCATGATCGAGGCAGGCGCAAACGAGATCCCGGAGGATCAGATGTTTGACGCACTGATGACCGCACACGAGGAAATCAAGAAGATGTGCGCCTTCATCGACAGCATCCGCGAGGCAGTCGGCAAGCCGAAGTTCGAATACGAGCATCACGACGTTGACCACGACCTGTACGACAAGGTTGAGGCATTCGCACGCGGCAAGATCGAGATCGCATTCGACACCGACGACAAGACCGTCCGCGACGAGCGTATGCAGGTTGTCCGCGCAGAGATCGAGGAGTTCCTCGGCGAGGAGGTTGTCGCAGAGCGCGGCGCCGAGCTGGGCGAGATCATTGACAAGATTTGCAAGGCTGTTGTCCGCAAGTGGCTCACCGAGGGCAAGCGCGTAGACGGCCGCGGCATGGAGGAAGTCCGTCCGCTGGCATCCGAGGTCGGCGTTCTGCCGCGCGCACACGGCTCCGGTCTGTTCACCCGCGGTCAGACTCAGGTTCTGTCCATCGCTACCCTGGGTACCCTGGGCGATGCGCAGGAGCTGGACACCATCTTTGACCAGAAGGAAAAGAGATATATCCACCACTATAACTTCCCGTCCTTCTCCGTCGGCGAGACCCGCCCGTCCCGCGGCCCGGGACGCCGCGAGATCGGTCACGGCGCACTGGCTGAGCGCTCTCTGGTTCCGGTTCTGCCGTCTGCGGAGGAGTTCCCGTACGCAATCCGCGTTGTCTCCGAGGTTCTGTCCTCCAACGGCTCTACCTCTCAGGGCTCTGTCTGCGGCTCCACCCTCGCACTGATGGACGCAGGCGTTCCGATCAAGGCACCGGTTGCCGGCATTTCCTGCGGTCTGATTACCGACGGCGGTCAGGAGACCACCTTCACCGATATTCAGGGCGTTGAGGACTTCTACGGCGATATGGACTTCAAGGTAGCAGGTACCAAGAAGGGCATCACCGGCATTCAGGTCGATATCAAGGTAGACGGCCTGTCCCCGTCCGTCATCAAGGAAGCCTTCCGCAAGTGCCGTGACGCTCGTTACCAGATTCTGGACGAGATCATGCTCAAGGCAATTCCGGAGGTTCGCTCCGAGCTGTCCGACTGGGCTCCGAAGATGATTACCATCAAGATTCATCCGGACAAGATCCGCGAGGTCATCGGCAAGGGCGGCTCCGTCATCCAGAAGATCACCGCAGAGTCCGGTGCAAAGGTTGACATCAACGACGACGGCACCGTCTGCATCGCCGCCATCAACGGCGCGGACTGCGAGACCGCCAAGAAGATGATTCTGGCAATCGCAAAGGATCCGGAAGTCGGCGACGTATTCTACGGCAAGGTTGTCCGCCTGCTGAACTTCGGCGCATTCGTCGAGATCGCACCGGGCAAGGACGGTCTGGTTCACATCTCCAAGCTGGAGAAGCACCGCGTCGAGAAGGTTGAGGACGTGCTGAACGTCGGCGACATGACCTGGGTCAAGGTCATCGAGATCGACGACAAGGGCCGCATCAACCTGTCCCGCAAGGATGTCAAGGACTCCGAGAAGGTTCAGTAAGCTCACACAATTCACGGTCATCCGCATCGCGCGGGTGACCGTTTTTTATGGTTGGATTTTCGGCGAAAAAATGGTATGATTAAGGTCAGAGAACAACCCTTTCAGGATTGCGGAACGGTC
>JAEDEU010000116.1 GCA_016293155.1 Clostridiaceae bacterium
CCCACCGGCTCTATTGCTTCCTGCCGGTGCCGACAGACCGATTTTGCGCGGCCGGCCCGCCCAAATCATAATAACCGCCCTCTGTTATACTCAGAGGATAATTTCCCCAGACAGCAGAAATGGACCGGCATATGAAAATGCGGTCCATTGTTGCGTTCTTGGAATGATGTCAATTACAGGCTGAGCTGCTTTCTGCCGCGGGAACGGCGGCGAGCCAGAACCTTTCTGCCGTTAGCAGTAGACATTCTCTTGCGGAAGCCGTGCACCTTGCTGCGCTGACGCTTCTTCGGCTGGTAAGTTCTCTTCATATCGTCTGCACCTCCAATTCAAAAAAATTGTGTTTCATGCGGACACCGGCACAGGTCCGAACATCGGGCGCATGCCGCTGTCTGCCTGAGAGCAGCCTGTCCGCTGCTTAAATGTACATAGCGGTAATGTACAGCTTACATTATATACACGGATTCGCCCGATTGTCAACAAAAATTTTTTATTTTTCGCGTAAATCTTCCTGTGTCTCCGATTGACACTACGCGCCGCGTGAGATATACTAAAGATACAAAGAAAGAGGCACACCGATGACGGTATGTCCCTCAAGTGAGTTTCGTAAACCCGTCCTAAGGTCCAAAATAAGGCGGGTTTACTTTTTTTCCTGACGCATCAGGGCAATGACAGCAACAATCAATAAACCAATTTGAATCAAATCGGAATATGTAACATATGCCATGCAATCACCCCCATTCCCGATAGATTGAGGGCAATCTTTTTAAAAAGCAGCGCCCTCTGAAAGATCCGAAGGGACGCACCGCCACCGTACTGGTGTACCTCATTCTTATCATACCAGATAACAGAAACCTCTGTCAATTACCGCATCTCCCTTCCGCAGGGGGATGCGGTTTTATTTGACCCTCGACCCTCTGTAAAATCCACAGCTGTGGATAACTCTGTGTATAAGTGATTGCATGAGACCGTTTTTTGTGCTATTATATAAGATACCATTCATATCCCCGCCGCACGGCGGGCAAAACAGAGAGAGTACATTCATACCATTCACAAAGACAGAGGGGAAAACACATGAATCCTACAGAAATCTGGAAAATGGTCTACGGCCTGCTCGAACAGACCATGCAGCCGGTCACAATGGCGGCATGGTTTGACGACCTGACCGCCGTCCGGTTTGAAAACGATACCTTCGTGCTTCACACACCCACCGTATTCAAGCGCGAAATCATCGAACAGCGCTATGCCGGCAACATCCGCGACGCGCTGAGAGAGCTTTTTTCCGCAGATATCGAAGTGATTATCACCACCGGTGAGGAAGAGGTCATCACGGTCAGCGACGACCTGCCGGGCAAGGGCTATACCTTTGAGCAGTTTATCGTCGGCTCATCCAACAAATTCGCACACGCCGCCGCAACCGCCGTCGCCAACAATCCGGCGAAAAATTACAACCCGTTGTTCATCTACGGACAGTCCGGTCTGGGCAAAACCCATCTTTTATACGCGATTGCATCAGTGATCCGCAAAAACCATCCCTCGTACCGCATCATCTATATCAAGGGCGAGGATTTTACCAACGAGCTCATCAACGCCATCGGAGACGGCAAGGTACAGGAATTTCGCGACAAGTATCGCCTTGCGGATCTGTTCCTCATCGACGATATCCAGTTCGTCGCGGGCAAGGAGCGCACACAGGAGGAATTTTTCCATACCTTTAATGCACTGTACGAGGCAAAGAAGCAGATCGTGCTCACCTCCGACCGTCCGCCGAAGGAGATCAACACACTGGAGGACCGCCTGAAAACCCGATTTGAATGGGGCCTGCTCGCGGACATCCAGCCGCCGGACTACGAAACCCGCATGGCAATCATCCGCTCCAAGTCGGATTCCATCGGCATCGAGCTGCCGAGCGAAATCATCAACTATATCGCCCAGACCATCACCTCCAACGTGCGTCAGCTGGAGGGCACGGTCAAAAAAATCAAGGCACTGCACGACCTGATGGGACGCGAAATCAATCTGGAGCTCGCCAAGGAAGCAATTGCAGACATCTTTAAGGAGAATCCGGGACTCAATCCGACACCCGAGATGATTCTGCGCGAGGTATCCAATTATTATTGTATTCCGGTGGAAAAGCTAAAAGGAAGCGGACGCTCCAAGGATATGGTGCTCCCGCGTCAGGTGGCAATGTATCTCGTGCGCGAGCTGACCAACTTTTCTCTTCCGGAAATCGGCAAGGTGTTCTCGCGCGACCACACCACCGTCCTGCACTCCATCAACAAAATCGAGAACTATCTCAAGACCACCACGGATATGGAGCCGATCATCAAAACACTGACCGCCAACATCCGCGGAACCTGAGGAATTATCCGCACAGCCGGCGCATAAATATGTATAAATATACGAAAACCGGCCGCGCATACAGCTTATAAATATCCGCTTCTTTTCCACATATTCCTGTGGACTGTGGAGGAAAAACCTGTGGAAAATTCCGCGGCAGGAAAAGCGGAGTGGATAACCCAAAAAATATCCACAATCGGCTGAGGATAGAAAAAATCCCATCGGACGGGCACTTTTGGGGGTTTTCCACAGAATCCCCATTACTACTACTATTACTAAAATTTATTTATTATATACTCTGCTTTTCCCGCAAAATACGCAGGATGTCCGATGTCCGTCGGGAGCAGAAAAAAGCATTCAGTTTCGTTGCATAAAAGCAACTGAAAGAGAGGACAAACCAATGAAATTTTCCTGTGAGAAATCCATTTTGCAAGAAGCCGTCATCACCGCATCACGTGCTGTCAGCAACAAAAGCAACGTCGCACTGCTGGAAGGTATTCTGATTGCCGCGGATGCAGATGGTCTGACGTTATGCGGCTACAATATGTCCATGGGCATTCGCGTTCACATCGGCGCAGAGGTCAATGAAACAGGCCGTGCGGTTCTGGGCGCAAAGCTGTTCGGCGATATCATCCGCAAGCTGCCGGACGACATCATTTATGTCGAGATTGATGACAAGATGGTTGCAACCATCAAATGCGGACGGGCGGTGTTCAATCTGATTACCTCTCCGGCAGAGGAATTTCCGAAGCTGCCGGAGGTAGAGGACGGAAACAGCCTTGTTCTCAGCCAGAAAACACTGAAATCTATGATTTCTAGAACAATTTTTGCAGTTTCGGACAACGAGAGCAAGCCGATTCACACAGGATGCCTGTTTGAGACCGAAGGCGACCGCCTCAATGTGGTTGCGGTAGATGGCTATCGTCTGTCCGTGCGCCGCGAGACGCTGGAGCACGCGCCGGAGGCGGATGCACGCTTTGTCGTGCCGGGCACTTCGCTGCGTGAGGTCGAGCGCATTCTGACCGAGACGGATGAGCCGGTCGAGATTCTGCCGGACAGTAAGCATATTATGTTCCATATCGGGGACACGGTGCTCATCACACGTCTGCTGGAGGGCGAATTCCTCAATTACCGCGCGGCGATTCCGGCAAACGGGGATTTCAACATCACCGCCAGCGTGCGCGATCTGGTGACCGGCATTGAGCGCGTGTCGCTGATCGTCTCGGAAAAGCTCAAAAATCCGGTGCGCATGAAGTTTGACGGCTCGCTGCTGTGCATGAGCTGCATCACCGCCATCGGCAAATCCTATGACGAGTGCGTTTATGAGGGAAGCGTGGACGGTCTGGAGATCGGATTCAACAACCGCTATCTGCTGGACGCACTGCGCGCCTGCCCGGACGAGACCGTGCGCATTGCGCTCAAGGGCAGCTTGAATCCGATTGTTTTCACTCCGGTGGACGGCAATTCGTTCACCTATCTGGTACTTCCGGTGAGGTTAAAGGCAAATGACTAATATTGAAATTAAGACGGAATTTATTAAACTGGACGCATTTTTGAAGTTTGCAGCCGTCTGCGGTACGGGCGGCGAGGCAAAGCTGATGATTGAAAACGGCGAGGTTTTCGTGAACGGAGAGGCGTGCACCATGCGCGGAAAGAAGCTGCGTCCGGGCGATACCGTGCACGTGGACGGCATGGACTTCGCGGTCGTTTCCGCATGAGAGCTGACCTGCTGACGCTGCGCGATTTTCGCAATTATGCCTTTGCCGAGCTGCCGCTGTGCGGCGGCGTCAACGTGCTGTGCGGCGAAAATGCGCAGGGAAAAACCAACGCACTTGAGGCGGTCGGACTGCTGTCCACGACCCGATTGTTCCGTTCCGCGCAGAAAAAGGACGCAATCCGCTTCGGTGCGGAGCGGTGCGAGGTCGGCGCACGATTTTCTGCCGGCGGGCGGGAGATGACCATCAAAATGGCGATTCCGCGCGAGGGCAGACCTCAGCTGGAGGTCAACGGCGTGCGTCAGAAGCGGCACGCGGACGCGGCGGGACTGCTGCGCAGTGTGCTGTTCTGTCCGGAGGATCTGGGACTGGTGCGCGAGGGCGCGGCGGCGCGGCGGCGGTTTCTGGACACCGCCTTATGCCAGCTTCGCCCGAACTACGCGACCTATCTTTCCGAGTACAGCCGCCTGCTGGAGAACAAAAACCGCATTTTGAAGCACAGTGAGGAAAAGCCGTCCCTGCTGGAAACGCTGGACGATTTTTCCTATCGCATGGCGATGATCGGCGGGCATATCGTGCGCTATCGGGCGTACTATATCCGCTCGCTGATGGGCAAGGCGGCGGACATCCATGCGGCGGTGTCCGGCAAAAAAGAGTGTCTGACGTATGACTATCACACTGTGTCCGCTGTGACCGATCCGTTTGCCTCCGCCTCCGCCATCGGCGCGGAGCTGTGGCGGCATATGCAGGAGCACAGGGCGGCGGAAATTGCAACAAAAAGCTGTCTCTCCGGCGTGCACAAGGACGATCTTGAGCTGCTCATCGAGGGCAGGGCTGCGAAAGCCTTTGCCTCTCAGGGGCAGGTGCGCACGTGTGCGCTGTCGCTCAAGCTCGCGGAGCGGGATATGTTCTTCGATGACAGCGGGGAATATCCGATTCTGCTGCTGGACGACGTGCTCAGTGAGCTGGACGCGCGGCGGCAGGATTTTGTGCTAAACCGCATCGGCGGGGGACAGGTGATTATCACCTGCTGTGAGCCGGAAAAAATCCGAGAAATCGGCGCAGGCGCGGCATATGCAGTCGAAAACGGCGTTGTCACGCCTCTGGCGACAGAGTGAAAATCATTGGTTGTTGTTTCTGATTGGTAGGGAACGGTCTTGACCGTTCCGC
>JAEDEU010000014.1 GCA_016293155.1 Clostridiaceae bacterium
GAGAAAGGAGGCGGACGGTTTGGAGCGCAAGGGGTTTCTGCACGGGGCAGCGGTTCTGCTCCTTGCCAATGCAATCGTGAAGGCGGCAGGCGCGATTTTTAAAATTCCGCTGGCAAATCTGATTGGTGACGGAGGCATGGGTCTGTTTTCCGTGGCATATAGCTTTTATGCAATGCTGTTCGTCCTGTCTACCGCAGGGCTTCCCGTGGCAGTGTCCGGCATGGTTTCTCATGCAGACGCACAGGGGCGGGATGCAAGAGCGACAGTCCGCCGTGCACTTGCTGTGTTTGCGATTTTGGGAGCAACGGTTTCCGTTGCTGTTCTTTTGTTTGCGGAGCCAATTGCCTGTGCACTCGGAGAAAAAGACGCAAAGCTGTGCATGATGGCCATTGCGCCGGCGATCTTTTTTGTCACGGTTACTGCGGTGCTGCGCGGCTGGCATCAGGGCAAGGGCACGATGGAGCCGACCGGAGCGTCTCAGATCATCGAAGCCGCCTGCAAGGTGCTGATCGGACTGGGTGCGGCAATTTTGATGCTGCCGATGGGGATCCAGTGGGCGGCGGCAGGTGCCATTTTGGGCATGACAGTCGGTACAGCAGTCAGCATGATTTATCTGCTGTGCCGCTCGGCACACGATTTGAGCGGACCGGTGCGCGACAAGCCGCAGCTCGGAAAGCTGATGGAGCTGGTAATTCCGGTCACATTGAGTGCGTCCATTCTGAGCGTGGTCAGCTTTGTGGAGGTGGCGGTGATTCTGCACCGTCTGCCGCTTGCGGGATTCACCGCCGAGCAGACAAACCGGATGTTTGGCGCATATTCCGGTATGGCACAGACCCTGTTTAATCTGCCGCAGACGCTGGCAAGCGCACTGGCTATGAGCCTGATTCCGGAGGTCGCGGCGGCGCACGCACAGGGCAGCCAAATGCGTCAGACACATCTGACCCATTCGGTTCTGCGCCTGACGATGATGATTTGCATCCCCTGCGGCGCGGGACTGAGCACGCTGGCAGGACCGATTTTGCGGCTGCTGTATCCCGCACAGCCGCGTGCTGTGATGACGGCGGAGCCGCTGCTGTTTGTGCTCGGCTTTGCCGTGCCGCTGGTCGGGCTGGCGACCGTGACGACAGCAGTGCTTCAGGCCTCCGGCAGGGAAGCGGTACCGGTGGTTTCCATGACCGCAGGGGGGATTGTCAAGCTGGCAATGGGATATTTTTTGCTCCCGCAGTACGGCATTGAAGTGATTCCGTTTACCACGATTGCGGGATATGGCGTGATCGCGGTCTGGAATCTGATTGTGTTGGCGCGGCAGCAGCCGGTCAGACTGTTTTCTGCGGCGGCGGGTCCGCTGACAGCATCGGTGGGCATGGCATCCGCTGCATATCTGATCTATGACGCACTGAACAGCTATATACAGCCGGGAACCGCAACGATGGCTGCGATCTGCGGAGCAGCGGGGATTTATGCGATTTTACTTGTATTATTGGGCGTTATACGTTATGATGATATCATACGCCTGCCCGGCGGAGGGAAAATTGCCGCCGTGATGGGCATGAAATCGTAGAAAGAGGAATAACATGAATTTTGAAATAAAAGAACGCTACACCTATGAGGATCTCCTGCGTGTCATGGAGATCCTCCGTTCGGAAAACGGCTGTATGTGGGACAAGGAGCAAACCCATCAGTCCATCCGGGAAAACTTTATCGAGGAAGTATACGAGGCAGCAGAGGCAATTGACACAGGGGATGCAGAACTGCTGAAGGAGGAGCTGGGCGATGTTCTGTTCCAGGTGGTATTCCACGCACAGATTGAGCGGGAAAAGGGCGTTTTTGACATGGACGATGTGGCGGACGGCATTTGTAAAAAGATGATTTACCGTCATCCGCATGTGTTTGGCAGCACCACGGTTTCCAGCACCGGCGAGGTGCTCGCAAACTGGGATGCGCTCAAGAGCGAGGAGAAGCATGAGAGCACTGTGACCGAACAGCTGGAGCGCGTTGCCAAAACACTTCCGGCACTGGTTCGCGCACAGAAAATTCAGAAAAAAGCAGGAAAAGTCGGCTTTGACTGGGAAAACGTGCAGGATGCGCTGGGCAAGGTGCATGAGGAGCTGGAGGAAGTTGAGCGTGCCGTAAACGGCGACGGCGATCCGGCAGAGGAGCTGGGCGATTTGCTGTTTGCGACGGTCAATATTGCGCGCTTCATTGGTGCAAACTCCGAGCAGGCCTTGGAGCGCACCTGCCAGAAGTTTATCAGCCGCTTTGCCTATATTGAGCGCGCTGCACTTGCGCAGGGCAAAACGCTGGATGAACTGACGCTGGAGCAGATGGACGAGCTGTATCACGAGGGAAAAGCACATGAAAAGAGCTGAGCTTGTCGCCGAGGTGGCGGATCGAACCGGGATGACAAAAAAAAACACCGATGAGGTGCTTGAGTGTATTTTGCAGGTGATCGGGGACGCGCTTGCACAGGGCGAGAGCGTACAGTTTCAGGGCTTTGGCACCTTTGAGGTGCGGGAGCGCGCACCGCGCACCGGGCGGCATCCGGTCACCGGTGAGCCGATTATCATTCCGCCCGCGCACATTCCGGCATTCAAGGCGGGAAAAATTTTGAAGGAAAAGGTAGAACAGCATGAGATTGGATAAATATTTAAAGGTATCGCGCCTGATTAAGCGCCGCACGATTGCAAACGAAGCCTGCGACAATGACCGCATCACGGTCAACGGCAAGCCGGCAAAGGCTTCCTATCAGGTGAAGATCGGCGATGTGATCGAGATCACCTTCGGTCAGCGCACGCTCAAGGTTGAGGTCATGGAAATCAGTGAGCACGTGCTCAAGAACGACGCAGCAGGTCTGTACAGGGAGATTTCCTGACCGGCATATCCGTCCCCGAGTCCCCATAGAATGCTGTGAGGAGGGGATGTGCATGGATCGTGGAGCAGCGGGCAAGACGGCACCGGCGCTGCCGCATCAACTGAATTTACAGGATCGCAAGCATCTGAGCATCGGCGGCGTGCGCGATGTAGGCAGCTTTGATGAATCACTGGTGGTGCTGACGACTGAATGCGGAACATTGACCATTCGGGGGACAAATATGCATGTGGATCAGCTCAGTCTGGAAAGCGGGGATCTGCGCCTGAGCGGGGAAATCGACTCGCTGGAATATGATGATACGGTCAAAACCGGGCTGTTTGGAAGGCTGTTTGGCTGATGGAGTACTCGGTTGCCTTTCAGTGCTCCATGCTGCTGCGCTCGTGTGTGCTCGGGGTTATGCTGGGAGCGGCATACGATATATTCCGCCTGTTTCGAGGGACAGACAGAGGACTGGCTGCGTTGGTACTGGATACGCTCTACGGGCTGATTTTCTGCGCATCCGTATTTGTGTTTGTCGTGTGCATCTTGCAGACCGAGTTTCGGCTCTGGCAGCTTGCAGGGGCAGCGATCGGAATGGGAGTCTGGTTTGCATTGGCGGGCGGATGGTTTCGCCGTGCACTGCGGGCAGCAGCGAAGGGGATCCGTCTGCTTTTGGCGGTTCCGGTACGGATTGCCCGGCGCGTACTGCGCACACTGCGGAGAATTTTTCGCATTCCCGCACGGATTTATGGAAAAAAACAAAAGAATCTTTTAAAAGGCACTTTTCATTTTTCATCAAATCGTTTAAAATGAAGACAGTTGAATGCGAGGAGGAATGATGGATGCGCACACGCAGAAAGTCGCGCATTTCCCTGCCGGTCAAGATCGTCGGCATCGTTCTCGGCGTGGGGCTGATTTTTTATTTGATGTCCTTTCAGGTGCAGATTGCCGATCTGGAGGCACAATGCGAACAGCTGGATCAGGAGATATCGTATAAAACGATGACCAACAAGGAACTGGAGGATTCCCTTGAGACAGGGACAACAGATGATGATATCGCAAAAATCGCACGCGAGATTTTGGGATATGCATCGCCGGGTGAGCGTGTCTTTATCGACAGCTCGAGTAAGTAAATTGGAGCATGAATTTGGAGGGCAAAAGAACAGGATTATGGAGTTGGCTGTAGGAGAAATTCTTTCCGGCAAGGTGACCGGCATCACCAAGTTTGGTGCGTTTGTCGCACTGCCGGAAGGGAAAAATGGTATGGTACATATTTCGGAAATCGCGCAGACCTATGTCGGTGATATCCATGAGCATTTGCAGGAGGGACAGGAGGTTCGCGTAAAGATCATTGCAGTGGATCAGAACGGCCGCATCAATCTGTCGATTAAAAAGGCGGTTTCCGATCAGCAGACCCGCTCCGGCGGCAGAACGGCACGCCAGGCAGGCGGCGCTTACGGCGGCCGTCCGCAGAACGGCGGGCGCAGACGTCCACCGCGTCAGACCGCAGCACGCGAGCCGGATGCTCCGCTCTCGTTCGAGGATAAGCTCAAGCATTTTATGCAGGACAGTGAAAGCCGTATGTCGGATATCCGCCATAATATGGACCGCAAGAATGGCTCACGCCGCAGAAAATAAACGGAAATTCCAATGCCGCCTGTGGGCGGCATTTTCAATGATGCAGGCAAAGTGGATTGTACTTGGGAGGATAAAACAATGGATTATCAGCAGATTGATAATTATTTGGCAGAGCTGTGCCGGGTTTATACGGAACTCGGTGAGGATGTCGTATGGGAAAAGGCACCGGCAGCTACAGAAGCAGAGCTTGCCGCGGCGGAGACAGAACTGGGACGCCGCCTACCGGACAGCTTGAGAGACTTTTTTAAAAATTATTCCAAGAGCTGTACCTTTGAGATGTTCTTTTCGGATGAATTTGAGGAGCGATTGCCGGAGGAATTGGATGAGATTTTCTCTGCCTGCTTTACAATTTCGCTGGACGTGCTGCTGGAAGAAGAGGCGGACCGAAAGCAGTGGTGGCTTGCCGACATGGAGGACGAGTACGATAGGATTTGCCGGAATGCGCTGGCATTTATGGGCGTGGGAAACGGGGATCTGCTCGCGTTTGATCTGTTACAGGACTCCAGTGACCCGCGTGTCATCTATTTGAGCCATGAGGGGGATGAAAGTCATGGCATGGTACTGGGCAGCAGCTTTGCGGATTATTTTGAACGGCTGCTGAAGGTTGGCGGCTGCGGTCCCGAGGACTGGCAGATGGAGCCGTTCTGCGACAACCGGACGGACGGAATCAATCCCAATTGCGCGAATGCGGAAAAGTATCGTGCAATCATCGGTTTGCATTGGGAAAATGCATAAAAAATTGCCCGCAGACTGTTTCTGCGGGCAGAATAGGATTGTGGGGATAAAGATATGAACGGTGCACGGTGTCCGAATCGCTCCGGCCACCGTGGTTATAGTACGATATTTTCTCTGCGAAATCCATCGAAAACGGTAGCAAAACCGCCGAAGTTTTTCGGGCGGCTTTGAGAAAGGAGCAGACATGCTCATCAAGAATGCAAGGATTTTTACCATGGAGGACGAAGCTCCGATTGACGGCTGTATCCGGATCGAAAATGGGCTCATTGCCGCGGTCGGCTGTGAGCCTGCTCCGGACGAGCAGGTGATTGACGCGCAGGGCGGCTGGGTGCTGCCCGGACTGGTGGATGCACATACGCATCTGGGACTATTTGAGGATTCCATTGGCTTTGAAGGAGAGGACGGAAACGAGGATACCGATCCGATCACACCGCAGCTGAGAGTGATTGATGCCATCAATCCGTTTGAGCGCAGCTTTGCCGAGGCGCTGCACGCGGGCGTGACCTCGTGCCTTGTATCGCCGGGGAGCGCAAACCCAATCGCCGGTCAGATCGCCGCAATTAAGACCTACGGGCGGCGGATTGACGATATGATCATGAAAGCGCCGTGCGCGATGAAATTTGCACTTGGTGAAAATCCAAAATCGTGTTATCATGATAAGGACGAGACACCCGTGACGCGCATGGCAACCGCGGCGCTCATCCGTGAGGCACTGTATCAGGCGGCGGAATACGGGAGAAAAACCCGCAATGCCGAGGAAGACAGCGATCTGCCGGATTATGACATCAAGCATGAGGCGCTACAGCCTGTGCTTGACCGAAGAATTCAGGCGCATTTCCACGCACACCGCACGGATGATATCTTTACGGCGCTGCGCATTGCAAAGGAGTTTGCACTGGATGCCGTCATCCTGCACGGCACGGAGGCGTATCTGGTGGCGGATCTGCTGAAGGACGAGCCGGATATTCGGGTGGTAAACGGACCGTTTATGACCGACCGATCCAAGCCGGAACTGGCAGGACTGACCGAGCAAGCACCTGCGATTCTGACCGAGGCGGGGATTCCGACCTCGATTTCCACCGATCATCCGGAAACGCCGCTCAAGTATCTGAAAAACTGTGCGCTGACTGCGGTGCAGAACGGGATGGATCCGATGGCTGCGCTGCGTGCGATCACAATTGTGCCGGCTCGCATTGCGGGAATCGACAGCCGTGTCGGTTCGATCAAGGCTGGAAAGGACGCCGATCTGGTGATTTTTACCGGTGACCCGTTTGATTATAAAACCAAAATTCGTGCCGTCATTGCCGGCGGACACCTGATTGACATTGGAGGAAGCTATGAGAAACATTGAAGCAAGTGAAATTACCAAGCTGGTCAAGGAACTGTGCATGAGTGCAAACTACGTGCTGCCGGCAGATATCCGACAGTCCTACGTGGACGGTATGGAATCGGAGCAGTCCGAGCTGGGCAAGACCATTTTTGCCAAAATGCTGGAGAACTGTGACATTGCCGCCAAGAACAGCGTGCCGATCTGTCAGGACTGCGGCATGGCAGTGGTATTTGCAGAGATCGGTCAGGATGTGCACATCACCGGCGGTCTGTTTGAGGATGCCGTTGAGGAGGGCGTGCGTCAGGGCTATGTAGAGGGTTATCTGCGTCTGTCCGTTGTCAAGGACCCGCTAGATCGCGTGAACACGAACGACAATACTCCGCCGATTCTGTACACCCGCATTGTGGAAGGCGATCAGATCAAAATCACGGTTGCGCCGAAAGGCTTTGGCTCGGAGAATATGAGCGCGATGAAGATGTTTACCCCGGCGGCGACCCGCGAGGACATCATTCAGTTCGTCGTGGACTGCTGCGACCGTGCCGGCTCCAATCCGTGCCCGCCGATCGTGATCGGCATCGGTCTGGGCGGCACCTCGGACAAGGCGGCTTATCTTGCAAAGCGCGGACTGATGCGCACCGCAGGCGAGTTCAACGAAAACCCGTATTATGCCGAGATGGAGAAGGAGATCATCGAGCGCGTCAATGCACTGGGCATCGGCCCGCAGGGACTGGGCGGTACCGTGACCGCGCTGATGGCGGCAATCGAGCCGTTCCCGACGCATATCGCAGGCCTGCCGTGCGTGGTCAATATCGGCTGTCATGTTACCCGCCATGCGGAGGGCGTGCTGTAAGCAGACAGCCTGCCGGGTGATATGAAAAAACTTGGATAAATTTACTTATATTCACAAAAAATTCACGAGACATTTTGGCAAAAGTGTGGTACACTATTTGTAACAGAAGAGATTCTCTTCTCGACAACTGAATATAGAAAATCACCAAGGAGTTGATGTTATGAAGATCACCATCGTTGAAAGAAAAATCAAGATCTCGGAGGAAAAGCGCGAGTACATTATGGAAAAGGTTGAAAAGCTCGATCGCTATTTCCAGAAGGACGCATCTGCTGTAGTCACCCTGAGCGAGCTTCGCGGCAAGCTGATTGCTGAGGTAACGATTAAACACAGCGGAATCGTATTCCGTGCGCAGGAGTCCACCACCGATCTGTATGCTTCGATGGACGGCGCAATCGATCATATCGAGCGCCAGATCCGCAAGAACAAGACTCGACTGGAAAAGAAGCTGCGTGAAGGTGCATTCGATAAGATGGCTGCCAATGATGCAAACATCGCAGAGTATACCGAGGATGCCTATGAGGTCATCCGCCGCAAGAAGTTCGATGTCGTACCGATGAATGTGGACGAAGCCATTCTCCAGATGAACATGCTCGGACATCAGTTCTTCTTCTTCAAGAACGCGGAAGAGGATGACGAGCCGGCTGTGATCTATAAGAGAGCGGACGGCGGCTACGGTCTGATCGAGGCAAACTGAAAATAAGTGATTTTCCCGCCCCTGTTTTTCGGAACAGGGGCGTTTTTGTACAAAAAGGCGGCTGTCCGGATCAAGGATCAGCCGCCTTTGCGAAAGGTGTATATGCATACTTTTGAGAGGTGCGGGATTTAGAATTTTCTAAGAGCTGCGTATGCAATCTCCTGATTGTGGCGCAGCACACGGCGGTTTGCACGTGGCTGCCGTACAGCGGACTCGAAGCTCTCGGCGTGATGTGCACGGTCAGAACAGGTGGAACGATTGGATTCATCGGAGAGGAATTGAATCATCAAAGATTCGTTGCCGGTTTTCGCAATCGTGTTCAGGTCTCTCAGGATGCCCATAGTTCATACCTCCTTCTTTCGTGATTGTTGAAACGTATGACAAATCATAGAGCCTTAGGTTTCCTGACGCTATCATCATACACACTTGCTCTGAAAAAGTCATTGTCAAAATTGCACAATTTTTCATATAGGAAATATAAGCGATAATCTATGAATGAAAAAGGAACAAAATTACAAATTATTTTTCTGAAATGAGGCAAAAAACGGATAGAGGCAGAGAGAAAGTGTGAAAAATAGATAAAAACACAAAAAAATCAAAAAAATATCCATTAAAAACATCTGTTGAATCAAGAAGAAAAAGGTTGTTTTGAGAGGAGCTGCTTTGGAAAAACAATATGAATAAATTGTCAGATTCGGAAAAAAATATCACATCAACATAAAAAACGGAGACCGTATCACAGTCTCCGGTGAAATTTTGTGTATGGACAGATCAGTCCGACTGGCGTTTGTTGTAGAAGAACATACAAACGGATACGCTGCAAATGATGAGATAGCCAACCAGACTGAGGGTGTCCGGAAGCTGACCGAACAGGATCAATCCGAACAGCGCTGCAAAGACGATTTGAGAATAATCAAATACGGAGATTTCCCGTGCAGGTGCGTTGGAATACGCTGCTGTAACCGAAAACTGTCCGCCTGCGGCGCTCAGCCCTGCAAGCAGAAGAAAACCGAGCTGCTGCAGCGTCATCGGGTGGTAGAACAGCAGCAGATAGGGCAGGCAGACCAGACAGGAGAAGGTGGAAAAGAAGAACACAATGAACGGTCCGCGCTCGCCGTTCAGGCTGAGCTTGCGCACCATGGTGTATGCAATGCCTGCGCCCAGTGCGCCCAGCGTAGCGATCAGTGCCGGAAAAGTATTGCTCAGCGAGCTGAAGCCCGGCTTGATGATGAACAGGCTGCCGCAGAATGCCACAACGATGGCGAGGCATTGAATCGGTGTGACCTTTTCCTTCAGAATAAAATAGGAGAAGATAATCGCGAAAAACGGTGCCAGCTTGCCCAGCATGGAAGCATCGGAAAGCAGCAGATGATCGACGGCGTAGTAGTTGCACAAAATACCGATGGTGCCGAAGATTGAGCGGGCGAGCAGCCCGGGCAGATTTTTGCGGTTAAACTGAAATTTTCCTTCGGAGCGCAGCAGAATGACGAGTGCAAACAGCATGGCAACCAGATTGCGGAAAAAGCTTTTCTGCATGGAGGGCAGGTCGCCGGAGAGCCTGACAAATGTATTCATCAGCGCAAAGCAGAACGCGGAAAGGATGATAAAGCAAATACCTTTGGTTTTTCTGGACATAATAAAACTCCTTATCCAAAGAACGGGATCACGGATGCGAGCACGGCGGTGATAATGCCGGCGATGCCGATGGCAAGACCGCTCATCGCGCCCTCGGTTTCGCCGAGCTGAATGGCGCGTGAGGTGCCGACTGCGTGCGATGCGGTGCCGATGGCAATACCGGTTGCAACCGGATCACTGATGCGCACCAGCTTGAGAAAGGACGGCAGGGCGATTGCACCCAGAATGCCGGTCAGACAGACGCAGATCACGGTAACGGACGGAATGCCGCCGAGCACGCTGCTGACATCCTGTGCGATTGCGGTGGTAATGGATTTGGGCAGGAGGGAGGCGGTCAGCTTGTCCTCCAGACCGAACAGGCGGCAGAGCGCGAACACGCTGCCCATGGAAACCAGCGAGCCGACCAGTGCGCCTGCAAGAATGGGCAGAAGATTGCGCTTGAGCACCTCCATCTGCCGGAAAATCGGCACGGCGAGCACAACGGTCGCCGGAGAAAGGCACATGGAGATAAAGCTGCCGCCGGTGTTATAGGTTTCGACCGGCGTGCCGGTGGCGACCAGAATGCCGATCATCAGCAGCATGGCAATCAGGAGCGGGTTGGCAATCGGATTTTTGACGCGCTTCTGGATTAGGATGCCGATCTCGTAGGTGAGGATGGAAAGGGCAATCCAGACAAAGGGCTTGTTGATTATTTCCTGCATGATGCTTCCTCCGTTTCCGCTTGGATTTCGCGGCGAATCCGACGGCGGGACTGGAGCCGGATCACAAAAACAACTGTAAATGCCGCCGCCGCTGCGGTCAGAAACGTGGTAATGAACGAAATCAACAGCAGAATGCCGAACTGGCTGCCGACCTGCGGCAGCGCCTCCAGAATGCCCAGCGTTGCAGGCAGGAAAAAGAATGCCATATTCTGCTGTAAAAATTCACCCACCTCATAGATATGGGATTCCTTGACCCACTTGAGGCACAGAAAGATGAGCAGTAAAGCCAGTCCGAGAACATTGCCCGGGATTTTACCGTGCAATGGGACGCTGAGCAGATCGCCTGCAAAGCAGAACGCGCACAGAATAGCGAATTGCTTTAAGTATTTCATAAAACTCCTCCATATAATGATAAACTTGCATTTTTGCACATAAAAAAAGCAGGAACTCCTGCTTTTTGTTCTAAGATGTCACGTATCGTCGTAGTCTTTTGTAACGGCTCCGAGAATCTCGCCATAGATTGCCTCGGCATTTTTATGAAAGGTATCCTGCAACAGCGCTGCCTGGGACTGGCTGACGACATTCATTGTTAAGGAGAATACCCCTTCCATGTTCATGGTGACGGTAAACTCGTGTTCTCCGATTTTTTGAACCTCGGAGGTTACCTGAGCATCTCGGCGGATTTTGCGGATGACCCGCAGAGCGGAAACCTCGGCAGCCTCGCGGACGGTGAACGGCAGACGGCTGCGGAATACCTCTGCGGTTTCGCGGCCCTTGTCGGTAATGCGGTACTGAGTCGGCTGGCATTCCTCAATGTGTGCCGACTCCTGAAGCTCGGCAAATGCTTCGGAGAGTTCAAAATATCCGAATCCGTCATCACACCATGTACAGACATCAACAATGGATTCATAGCTCACCGGGAAGGGGAGATAGGTCATGCAGGTCAGGATCAGGAATTTGATCTCGTCCTTTGTTCGGATAAATCCGTAACGGATCATGCGGTTCACCTCGGTCATTGGTTTTTATCCAGTATAGCACAAAGGCGGCGCATTTGAAAAGGGGAAATTTCGGTTGTAACCGTCTGTAAAATAGTGTACAATGTGGTAGATTCTACCGCAGAGTATGCAAGAATTGAAATCCAAAACGATTTTTTTGATACAGAATTGCATTTTTCGAAAGGGAAAAACGATGAGATATGAATTTTGCTGTCCGACTCTGTTCGGACTGGAGGGCATTGTAGGCGATGAGCTGCGCTTTGGCGGAAAGCTGGAGGATGTGCGCGTAGAAAATGGGCGTGTATTATTTTCCGGTGACGAGCGTACACTGATTTGGGCAAATCTCTGGCTGAGATGCGCCGAGCGCGTGCTGATTAAGGTCGGAGAATTTCCGGCAAAGACCTTTTCCGAGCTGTTTGACGGTGTTTATGAGCTGCCATGGCACGACTTTATCCCTAAAGACGGCGCGTTTCCGGTCAAGGGATACTCTCTGGACTCTGCACTGCACAGCATTCCGGACTGCCAGAGCATTGTCAAAAAGGCGGTCGTCAAAAGCCTGTCCGAGTCTTACGGCACAGAATGGTTTGAGGAGAGCGGTGCGCGCAATCAGATTCAGTTTGCCATTAAAAACGATGTTGCGGAGATTTTTCTGGACACCTCTGGCTCCGGACTGCACAAGCGCGGCTACCGCGCCAACTCCAACGCTGCGCCGCTGCGTGAGACACTGGCTGCGGCAATGGTCAAGCTGTCACGCTTTAAAGGAAGAGATGAGTTCCTCGATCCGTTCTGCGGTTCGGGTACGATTCCGATTGAGGCGGCGCTCATCGCATCCAACCGTGCGCCGGGACTGAACCGCAGCTTTGATGCGGAGCAGTGGGACTGGATTGCACCGGAGCTGTGGACACAGGCGCGCGAGGACGCACAGGCGGCGATCCGCGAAGGGGAGTTTCGCATTTTCGGCAGCGATATTGATCCGGACTGCGTCGGACTGTCCATCACCAACGCGCGCAAGGCCGGAGTGGGAGATCTGGTCTGGTTCACCAAGGCGGATGCCTGCCGGCTGAAGCTGAAGGAGCGGGAGGGTACCCTGATCTGCAATCCGCCCTACGGCGAGCGCCTGATGGATCAGCGCAGTGCGCAGGAGCTGATGCACAGATTTGGCACAGTCGCCGGTCAATCGCCAATGAAACAGTATATTATCAGCTCGGACGGTGAATTTGAGCGATTTTACGGCTATAAAGCAGATAAAAAACGCAAATTATACAATGGTATGATTCGCTGTGATCTGCATATCTACTATAAGAACCCGACGGAGCGTGTTCCGTTCCGCGCCAAGCCGATACCGAAAAAAAGTTTCGGAAATGGCAGAAAAAACCGTTCATATCGCGGCAAATAACCATTCATAAAGAGTTTACAAAAAACTTTGGAAAACAACCCAAAAAATACTTGCGCAAATCGGGATTTTGATGTAATATAATCTACGTTAGCACTCCGGCAATTTGAGTGCTAAACTAAAATCGTAAATCTTAATCTTTTAGGAGGAATATATTATGATGCTCAAGCCTTTGACTGACCGCGTTGTCATCAAGATGACCGAGTCCGAAGAGACCACCAAGAGCGGTATTATTCTGGCAGGCACTGCCAAGGAGAAGCCGCAGATCGCAGAGGTTATCGCAGTTGGACCGGGCGGTATCGTAGACGGCAAGGAAGTTGTCATGCAGATCAATGTCGGCGACAAGGTTATCACCAACAAGTACTCCGGCACTGAGGTCAAGCTGGACGGCGAGGAATACATCATCGTCCGTCAGAATGACATTCTGGCAATCGTCGAGTAATTCATTTTTATCCACTCAATTTTAGGAGGCAATTATCATGGCAAAGCAGATTCTGTACGGCGAAGAGGCTCGCCGTTCTTTACAGCGCGGTGTCGATCAGCTGGCTGACACCGTAAAGGTTACTCTGGGTCCGAAGGGCCGCAACGTTGTTCTGGACAAGAAGTTCGGCACTCCGCTGATCACCAATGACGGCGTTACCATCGCAAAGGATATCGAGCTGGAGGACGCTTTTGAGAACATGGGCGCTCAGCTGGTAACCGAGGTTGCTACCAAGACCAACGATCTGGCAGGCGACGGTACCACCACCGCAACCGTTCTGGCTCAGGCAATGATCCAGGAGGGCATGAAGAATGTCGCAGCAGGCGCAAACCCGATGGTAATGCGTAAGGGCATTTCCAAGGCGGTTGAGGCAGCTGTTGCAGCAATTCAGGAAAATTCCAAGAAGATCAACGGCACCCGCGACATCGCTCGCGTTGCAGCAATTTCTTCCGGCAGCGACGAGATCGGCAAGCTGATCGCAGACGCAATGGATAAGATCTCCACCGAGGGCGTTATCACCGTTGAGGAGTCCAAGACCGGTCTGACCACCGCCGAGGTTGTCGAGGGTATGCAGTTCGACCGCGGCTACCTGTCTCCGTACATGGTTACCAACACCGAGAAGATGGAAGCTGTTATGGATGAGCCGCTGATCCTCCTCACCGAGAAGACCATTGCAAACATTCAGGAGCTGCTGCCGCTGCTCGAGCAGGTCCTCAAGACCGGCAAGAAGCTGCTCATCATCGCTGAGAACGTTGAGGGTGAGGCTCTGTCCACCATTCTGGTCAACAAGCTGCGCGGCACCTTCACCTGCGTTGCAGTTAAGGCACCGGGCTTCGGCGACCGCCGCAAGGATATGCTGCGCGACATCGCAATCCTGACCGGCGCAACCGTGATCTCCGAGGATCTGGGTCTGGAGCTGAAGGACGCTACCATGGATATGCTGGGTACCGCTCATCAGGTCAAGGTCACCAAGGAGGATACCGTTATCGTTGGCGGCGCAGGCGACAAGGCTCAGCTGGAGGCTCGCTGCGAGGAGATCCGTCAGGCAATCGCACGCACGACCTCTGACTTCGACCGTGAGAAGCTGCAGGAGCGCCTGGGCAAGCTCGCAGGCGGCGTTGCTGTCATCAAGGTTGGCGCACCGACCGAGACCGAGATGAAGGAAATGAAGCTGCGCGTTGAGGACGCACTGAACGCAACCCGCGCTGCGGTTGAAGAAGGCATCGTCGCAGGCGGCGGCGTTGCATATGTCAATGCAATTCCGGCTCTGACCGAGCTGATGCAGAGTGCTGAGGGCGACGAAAAGACTGGTATGAGCATCGTGCTCAAGGCACTTGAGGCTCCGATCCGTCAGATCGCTACCAACGCAGGCATCGAGGGTGCTGTTGTTCTGGAGAACATCAAGACCTCCGGCAAGGTTGGCTATGGCTACGACGCTTACACCGAGAACTACTGCGACATGATCGAGTCCGGTATCGTTGACCCGACCAAGGTAAACCGTTCCGCTCTGCAGAACGCTGCATCCGTCGCAGCAACCGTACTGACCACCGAGTCCATCGTTACCGACATCAAGGAGCCGGCTCCGGCTATGCCGGCAGGCGACCCGGGCATGGGCGGCATGTACTAAGATTAGATCATAGTATTGCTTTCATAAAAAATGCAAAACCGGCTGTCTGTTTGGGCAGCCGGTTTTCTGGCATCTGGATATTTTCGTAAATTTTACCGCTTCTGTTACCGAATTGTTGTGTACTTTTGATAAACGATATGGTATGATGACAGGGAATAGGAGGGAATGCTATGGTTCTGATATGGATGGGTGTGCTGATTTTTTGTCTGCTTGCAGAGGCGGCTACGACTCAGCTACTGTCCATCTGGTTTGCGGCGGGCGCACTCGCCGCAATGGTCGCAGCATGGGCAGGCGGAAATCTGTTTGTACAGCTGCTCTGCTTTGCGGTGCTTTCCGCGCTGCTGCTGATTTTTGTCCGGCCGATGACCAGCTCTCTGCTGCAGGGCAAGCGCTCTGCAACCAATGCAGACCGTATTATCGGTCAGAAAGCGGTCGTGACAGAGGAAATCAACAATCGGGCGGCGACCGGTCAGGTACATCTGATGGGACAGTACTGGACGGCGCGTGCGCAGGATGACACAATCATTCCGGTGGGTACAACCGTGGAGATCTGCACCATCAGCGGAGTCAAGGCAATTGTGCGCGTCTGCGCAGAGGAGATTAAGGAGGCAGTATAGGTATGATTTGGATTATTCTGGCGGTTATTATTATTGCTTTGCTGGCGACCAATGTGGTGATTGTTCCGCAGGCGAAGTCCTATATCGTCGAACGTCTGGGAACGTACAGTGCAACCTGGCAGAGCGGCGTACACATCAAAATTCCGCTGTTCGAGCGCGTGGTCAAGAAGATCACGCTCAAGGAGCAGGTTGTGGACTATGACCCGCAGCCGGTTATCACCAAGGATAACGTTACGATTCAGATTGATACGGTTGTATATTTTCAGATTACCGATCCGAAGCTGTTTACCTACGGCGCGGAGAATCCGATGGCGGCAATTGAAAATCTGACCGCTACTACGCTGAGAAATATCATCGGCGATCTGGAGCTGGATCAGACCCTGACCAGCCGCGATGTCATCAACAGCAAGATGCGTTCCATTCTGGATGAAGCGACGGACGCATGGGGCATCAAGATCAACCGCGTGGAGCTGAAGAACATCATGCCGCCGGCAGCGATTCAGGAATCCATGGAGAAGCAGATGAAGGCAGAGCGCGAACGCCGCGAGGCAATTCTGGTTGCGGAAGGTCAGAAGCAGTCCGCGATTCTGGTTGCCGAGGGCGAAAAGGAAGCAACCGTCCTGCGCGCAGAGGCAAAGCGGGAAGCAAAGATCCGAGAGGCACAGGGCGAAGCAGAAGCGCTGATGACCGTGCAGAAGGCGCTGGCAGATTCGCTTGCACTGCTGAACGAGGCTGCGCCGAACGATGCGGTGATCCGGCTCAAGGCGCTGGAGGCATTTCAGGCCGCGGCAGACGGAAAGGCGACCAAAATCATCATTCCGTCCGAGATCCAGTCGCTGGCCGGTCTGGCGGGTTCGCTCAAGGGTATCGTAGACAACGAAGCTCCGGCAGAATAACAGCATCATACAGTCGAACGACAGGAGACACAGCATGTCTCCTGTTATTTTTTTCCAAACCTCCCTCATATCTATATAAAAATAAGATATGGGGGCGGTTTGAATGAAAAACAGCTGGATTCTGTTTCTTTGTATGCTGATCGCGGCGGGAAGCCTGTGTCTTCATGCGGTCGGCGGAATACAGTTCGGGAGCGGATTCGAGGCTGCGGTGCAGACGGCGGGGCGCGCGGTGTGCGGGGAAAGCTCCTGGGGCGAAGCGGTACAGGTATTCGGGGCATACGTGACCGGCGCGGATGCGGTTTCCGCCTTTCACGGAAGATAATGCGAGTTACCGTTCAGCCGTCCTTTCTTATATTCTGGACGATCCTGTGCCTGCTGGACACGCAGGGGCTGATGCTTTATTTTCTTCCGGCGGCCATTCTGCATGAATTGGGACATTTCGCCTGTCTGTACGCACTGGGCGGTCATGCCGAGGAGCTTGAGCTGAACGGGGCGGGGGCAAAAATCGAAATGGTGCTGAACGGCGGGTATCGGGCGGATATCCTGACGTCGGCATCCGGTCCGCTGGCGAATCTGCTGTGTGCCTGTCTCTGCGGCTGTTTTCGGTGGGAAATGTCAGCGGGGGCACATCTGATTCTCGGACTGTTCAATCTGCTGCCCATTCTGCCGCTGGACGGCGGGCGCATCGCTGCCGCACTGCTTGAGGCATCCCCGATCGGCTGGCGGGCGCAGGAATACATGCTGCGATGGTCTCAGGGATGCAGTATTTTGTTGTTTTTTGTCGGAGTGTATTTCATTATGGTTACAAATAACCCGGCATTGCTGTTTGTGGGCGGATATCTGACACTGAATACTTGCAAAATTACAATGGGAAGATTATACTAAGAACAAGTATTTTTCGGAAAGACAGTGACGGATTGGAGAAGAAGGATGTTTGGAAGGTTCAAAAAACAGCCGGAGAAGCTGGTTTATGCCATTATTCCGGCGGCAGGCTCATCCAGCCGGATGGGCGGCGGCAATAAGCTGCTGATGGAGCTGGACGGTGTACCGGTACTGTGCAGAACGCTGCGCGTATTCGAAGAAACCGAAGGGATTGATGGAATTGTGATCGCCTGCCGGGAGCAGGATGTCGCGGAATACCGTGCACTGACCGAGCAGTGGGGGATGACCAAGGTCAAGAACATTGTAGTGGGCGGAGCGACGCGCGAGCATTCCGTTTTACAAGGAGTACTGGCATGTCCGAAGTCAGTCGGATATGTTGCGATTCATGATGCGGCACGTCCGCTGGTCACGCAGGAGATCATTATACAGGCAGTGGAGGCGGCAAAGCAGGATTCTGCAGCAGCTCCTGCCGTACCGATGAAGGACAGCATTCAGCGGATTCAGAGCGGAAAAATGGTGGAAAATATCAATCGTGAGACCATTGTGGCAGTACAGACGCCGCAGTGCTTTGATATTGATCTGATTCGTGCGGCGCTGACGGATGCGCTGGACAAAAAGCTGCCGCTGACAGATGATTGCGGCGCGGCGCTCGCACTGGGACAGCCGTCTACGATGACGGAAGGCAGCTATGAGAATATCAAAATTACCACTCCGGAGGATATTCTGATCGGAGAAGCGATACTGAAAGGCAGGAAGGCATGAGAATTGGACACGGATATGACGTACACCGTCTGGTAGAGGGACGCAAATGCATCATCGGCGGCGTACACATTCCCCATGAAAAGGGGCTGCTCGGGCACAGTGATGCAGATGTGCTGACTCATGCCGTCATGGATGCCCTGCTGGGCGCGGCGGCGCTGGGAGATATCGGTCATTTATTCCCGGACAGTGATGCGGCATTTGCCGGCATTGACAGTATGATTTTATTGGAGCGTACTGCGGAGGTACTCCGGGAGCACGGCTGGAAGCTGGGTAATCTTGATGCTACTATCATTGCGCAGGCACCGAAGATGGCGCCGCATATTCAGACGATGCGCGAAAATATCGCAAAGCGTCTGGATGCGGATCCGGATGCGGTCAGCATTAAGGCGACGACAGAGGAGCATCTGGGCTTTACCGGAGCCGGAGAAGGCATTGCAGCACATGCAGTGTGTCTGATTGAGCGGATCTAACGGGAATGTAGGAAAAGGAACAAAGGAAAAATGAGCATAGGAATTTCAGTTTTTGGATCACGGGTTGCTCTGGCGGCGATTCTGCCCTATCTGGTGTATACCGTGCTGCCGGTAAAAAATGAGCCGGCGGCATATCGAGGCGGCAATTTTTTGTTGCAGCAGCTGGAGCGGGTCGGTATGATGGCATGTGCACTCATGACTGCACTGGGCACTCAGCTGGATCACAGCTCAACGGCACGGGTCATCATGATGGTCAGCGTTGTACTGTATGATATCGTGATGATTCGGTATTTTGCCGGCGGCAGGGATATCAGCCGGGAGGTCGGTCTGCTGCTGCCGCGCACGGCGTTGCAGCTGGTGATTTTTTGGGTATCGGCATTGGCGCTCTCAGACAGTGTTATGACAAAGTTTTTGATGCTTCTGGCAGCGGGCAGCATCGGAAATGCGGCGGTAAAGCGCAGCCGAATGGCAGTCTGTCTGAAGAAGCGCAGGAAGGCAAAACGCCGTCCCGCACACAAAACTACTGCTGCGGTGCGCAAAACACCAGCGGTAGCAATGAGCTGTGATGCCAGCAAGAGATCGAAACACAGAACCGGAGCGCGGACAACGCGCACAGTGAAAAAAAGATAAGAAAACGGATCGGGAGAAACCTCCCGATCTTTTTTCATGCCGGACAGGTACCGAAGGTATCCAAACGCATAGAATGAGAAAAACAGCGGTTGGGAGGGGAGCGCGGAATGCACCGGATGATCGTGTGCCGCTCGCAAACGGATGCGATGAATATAGCAAAACTGCTGACCTCCCGCGGCATTACCGCGATACTGGCACGCCCGCCGCGCAGCGCAAATTTGCGTTCCTGTGCGTGGGGAGTGAGGATTGCGGAGGCGGATATGGTACAGGCGGAAAATATTCTGAATGCACAAGGGTTTAAAAACTGGAAGTGGATGGAAAATCAAGTGTAAAGGTAAATGTATTTACAGATGCTTGTTTGAGGGGTTTTGGAGGATAATATGATCTATTTTGACAATGCGGCATCGAGCTTCCCGAAGCCTCCGTCGGTAACTGCGGCGATGCGGTTTGCACTCGGTCATACCTCGGGCGCAGGACGCAGCAGCCATGCACTGGCAATGACCGGGGCGGAGCTGATGTTCCAAACACGCTGTGAAGCGGCTCAGTTGTTCGGCGTCAGTGATCCGTCCCGTATTGTGTTTACGCATAACGCAACTCATGCGTTGAATATTGCACTGCGGTCTGCCGGCAGCCGCTTTCGTAGGATTGCAATTTCTCCGTTTGAGCACAATTCTGTCTTTCGTCCGCTGCACGCCATGCGCCGGCAGGTGCGCACGACCATTCTGGACGGGGAGCTTTGGAACGATGAGCGTCTGCTCAGCTCGGCGGAACGGGCATTGAAAAGCGGAGCGGAATGCTTTGTGCTGACCCATGTGTCAAACGTGTTCGGCGCAGTTCAGCCGCTTGCTGAGCTGGATGCTTTGCTTGCCCCGCGTGGAATTCCGCTGATTCTGGATGCGTCGCAGTCTGCGGGTGTGCTTGAGCTGGACGTACGCAATTACTCCAGCCTTGCTGCGGTCTGTATGCCCGGACACAAGGGACTGTACGGACCGACCGGAACCGGAATTTTGATTTGCTGTGATGAGCAGTTCTGTCGCTCCGTCCTACAGGGCGGTACGGGAGGAGACTCTGCAGAGGCGGATATGCCGGACTATCTGCCGGATCGTTTGGAGAGCGGAACTGCGAATGTATGCGGCATTGCCGGACTGCGCGCCGGTATCCGATTTGTTCGCTCGGTCGGCACGGAGAGCATTCGCAGAAAGGAATGCGCCCTGCTACAGTGTTTTCGTCCGCTCGCAGAACTGGACGGGGTGGAATGTTTTTTTGCGCCCATTCCCGGGCGGCAGACTGGAGTGCTTTCTCTGCGTCTGAACGACCTTCCGGCAGAACAGGCGGCAGCTCAGCTGGCAGAGTACGGGATCTGTGTGCGCGCCGGTCTGCACTGCGCTCCGCTGGCACATCGTACAGCGCACACCTTTGAAAGCGGAACCGTACGGTTCTCTTTCGGATGGTTCCAGACAGAAGGTCAGGCGGAGGCAGCGGTGCGAGTTTTGAAAAGTATGCTCAAAAGCACCAAAAAAGAGTAAAAAATTGATAATAGCTATTCACATCGCGCTGCATTTGTGATAAAATATAAACTGCATTACGATTTCTTTCAAAAGAAATACAACTGACTGTGAAACTGCCCGCAAACGGCGAGAAATAGGAGATAGATTACGTGAATTTTCTGGAAACCCTCCAATTATCCCTGCAAAACTTCATATCGGTCACTCTTATCGATATTTTGGATATTTTTATCGTGGCAGTGATTATTTACTACGTGCTCAAGCTGATCCGTGAGACCAGCTCGGCACGTATTCTGCGCGGTGTTCTGGTCGTTCTGCTTATGGTTCAGGCGGCAGATATTCTGGGCTTTAATATGCTCAGCTATCTGTTTCAGACCATCGTAACATGGGGTATTATTGTGCTGATCATTTTGTTCCAGCCCGAGCTGCGGCGCGTGCTGGAGCGCATCGGCAAGACCTCATTTGCAAAGATTATGGTGCGGTCGGATGAACAGCCCATCGAGGAAGCGGCAATCAGTCAGATTGTTGCGGCCTGTAAGGATATGTCGTGGACCCGCACCGGTGCACTCATCATTTTTGAGCGCGCAGAAAAGCTGGATCATATCGCACGTACCGGCACGATTGTGGATGCTACGGTATCGGATGAGCTGGTACGCAATGTATTTTATCCAAAGTCGCCGCTGCACGACGGCGCAATGATTGTACGCGACAGCCGGATCTATGCTGCGGGCTGCGTGCTGCCGCTGTCGGCAAACCAGCATCTCCCCAAAGAGCTGGGCACCCGCCACAGAGCCGCTGTGGGTATGAGCGAGGCCTCTGACTGTGTATCTCTGATTGTCTCCGAGGAAACCGGTGCGATCACCGTTGTGATGGACGGTGTTCTTCAGCGAAATCTGGTGCCGGAGCAGCTGTATGAGCTGCTGTGCAAGCAGCTGATGCAGCCGACTGAGGAGGAAACAGAGAAAAAGTCTGTTTGGAAAAATCTGTTTAAAATAGGCGAACAGGGGAGGCGTAAGAAGTGAGATACTGGTTCATGCGCATCAGGCGGTGGATGAGGCGGCAGGATATCTGGATGAAGCTGTTTGCACTGCTGGTTTCCGTTCTGCTGTGGAATTTTATCATGAATGACAAAAATCCGCTGCGCACCCTGAATTACAGCGTGCCGGTCAAGCTGACCGGCGTAGAGCAGCTGTATAATATTTACGGTCTGTCCGTGGTGGAGGGCGGAGAAAGCAATGTTACCGTGCGTGTTTCTGCACCGAGCTCACGGATTGCAAATCTGACCGCTTCTCAGATTAATGTGGAAGCGGATCTCTCATCCGTCATTACAGAGCCCGGAGAATATGAGATCCACTATACGGTTTCTCTTCCGGAAAGCAATATGACCTGTCAAAGAGTTTCCCCGCAGACAATCAAGGTAATCGTAGACCGAACGGAGAAAAAATCCATTCCTGTAGAGGTCAAGACAGTGGGCAAGCAGGGTGAGGGCTACCGCTATGGAGAAATCACGACGGATGTCAAGACGGTCAACATTACCGGACCGGAGAGCTACGTGGAACAGATTGATGCGGCACTCGTCAAGGTAAATGCCGATCAGCTGACCGAAACCACGGAAACACGCTGTGATTACATTTTGGTTGACGAGCAGGGTCGTGAGATCGAGCAGGATCATATCGTCAAGGAGACCATGCGCGTTACGGTCAGAATTCCGGTTGAGCGCATCAAATCCGTTCCGCTCAAGGTACAGCTGACTCCGGAGAGCAGTGCAGCAAGCGCGTCCGTGGCGATTGAGCCGAGCAGCGTGGAGATTGTTGGTGATCCGCAGGCGGTCGAGGCAATTGATTCGATTGTGATCGGCTCCATGAATGTAGATCATGCACAAAATGGCGATAGTATGGAGTTTACCATCACGCTGCCGCAGGGTGTACAGCTGACCGACGGACAGCCGACTACGGCACATGCGACGCTCCGTATGGATTCTACCAGCGAGCGCACGATTCGCGTGAGTGACATACAGCTTCAGGATGAAGCGACGGACAGCGAAACGACAGCGACGCTGCTGACGGAGTCACTGGATGTCAAGGTTTCTGGCGGATCGAGTGCCGTTCAGGCAATGCAGGCAAGTGATGTCAAGATTGTCGTGGCAATCAACAGTCAGGAGCTGTCAGTGGGTACCCATCAGATCGGCGTTCAGGTGGAAACACCGGACGGCATAACGGTGATCGGAAATTACAGCGTTTCCGTCAAGATTGAATAACGGGAAGATCCTTGATCGGAAACGGTCAGGGATCTTTGTTGCATTGCGGAGGGAAATTTGTTAAGATAACGACATGAGTATTTTAGTTGGAAATATCCGTCTGCCGCTGGAGGCGGACGATGCACAGGCAATCCGGTTTGCCTGTGAGCGATGCGGTTTGAGGCAGAGCGATCTTACCGATGCATCTATTTATCGGGATTCTCTGGATGCCAGACGCGGAAAGATCACCCGTGTCCTGTCCGTGCTGCTCACGCTCCCGGAGGGAGAGGAGGAGCTAGTCGAGCGTCTGGGACAGAACGATATCCGCTTAAAAAAGCCCGCGGAGGAGCCGGCTCCGAGCGGCACAGAACAGCTGAATCATCGCCCAGTGGTCATTGGCCTGGGTCCGGCAGGACTGTTTGCGGCGTATATGTTGGCGAAAAACGGCTATCGCCCGCTGGTGCTGGAACGCGGGCAGTGCATCGCGGAGCGGGACCGCACGGTTGCGGCATTTCATGCGGGTGCGCTGCTGAATCCAAACAGCAATATCCAGTTCGGAGAGGGCGGAGCGGGAGCCTATTCGGACGGCAAGCTGACCACCCGCGTCAACGATCCGATGGCGGAGCTGGTGCTGCATACCCTGATCCGTCATGGTGCGCCGGAGGAAATTGCCCGCAGTGCAAAGCCGCATATCGGCACAGACATCCTCAAGCAAGTGGTTGTTTCCATGCGTGAGGAGATCATCCGTCTGGGCGGCGAGGTGCGGTTTGAGAGTGCACTCACCGGCATCTGCACGTCGGACGGGAGACTGACTGCCATTCAGGTCGGAACCGAACAGATTCCCTGCGAGCAGGTCATTCTCGCCATCGGACACAGTGCACGCGATACCTTTGAAGCGCTGTATGCACAGGGCGTGCCGTTCGAGCCGAAGGCGTTTTCGGTCGGCGCACGCATCGAACACTTGCAGTCCACGATTGACCGCGGACTGTACGGATCGCTGGCAGGGCATCCGGCACTGCCGCCCGCGTCCTATAATCTTTCCTGGCGTGACGGCGGACGCGGGTGTTACTCGTTCTGTATGTGCCCGGGCGGTTATGTCGTCGCGGCGCAGAGTGAGGAGCACAGCATTGTGACCAACGGCATGAGCTATCACGCGCGCGACGGGCGCAATGCGAATTCCGCGATTGTCGTTTCGGTCGGACCGGAGGATTTTCCGTCCGGCGGTGCGCTGGCGGGCATTGCTTTCCAGCGGCAGATTGAGCGCGCGGCATTCCGTATGAGCGGAAGCTACCGCGCGCCGTGCCAGCGTGTAGGCGACTTTTTGGAGGATCGTCCCACCAAAAGGGCGGGGGCGGTTCAGCCGACCTATCCGGTAGGCGTGGAATACGGCAGCATTTCCGGCTGTCTGCCGCGGTTTGTCACGGATATGATGCGCGACGGACTGCGTCGGTTCGGCAGAAAAATCCGCGGCTTCGACGGGGCAGACGCGCTGCTGACCGCGCCGGAAACGCGAACCTCGTCTCCGGTACGCATTCCGCGCACCGAGGAGCGGTACAGTACAAAAATTGTAGGACTCATTCCGTGCGGAGAGGGCGCGGGATATGCGGGCGGCATTATGAGCGCCGCTGTGGACGGCATTGCCTGTGCGGCAGCTGTGATGCGGCGATATCGTCCGCTGGAGGAATAAAAAAGGAGGATTGCTGTTATGCAGCAGGAAGGAATTGTCATCAAAACACTGCCGGGCAATCTGGCAGAGATCAAGGTCAAGCGCAAGTCCGCGTGCGGACATGACTGTGAAAAGTGTGGTGCGGGCTGTGCAGAGATGATCAGTGCACCGCTGACCGCCATTGCAAAAAATCCGCTGGGGGCAAAGCTGGGCGATTTTGTCACCTTTGAGGGCAGCTCGAAGCAGGTGCTCGGGCTGGCGATGCTGGTATACATTATCCCGCTTGTGCTGTTTTTCGTGTTTTACGGGGTGGCGGAGATGCTCGGTGCACCGTATTCTGCCGTCATTGCGTGCCTTGGATTCGTTATCGGTATTGTGGTTGCAAAGCTGTACAACGACCATAAGGCGGATGCGCAGGCAACCTATACGATCATCAAAATTGCGTAATTATGAGAGCCGGAGTGAAGTCTCCGGCTTTTGTTCTGGAGGGAAGAGAGGATGATTCGATATCTTGCAAATCTGCTCACCGTTTTTCGTATGCTTTGTTCCGTGCTTTTGTTGGGGACTGCTCCGTTTTCTTCCGCATTTTATGTGCTGTATACCTTGTGCGGCATCACCGATGTGGCAGATGGTGCAGTGGCTCGAAAAACGCAGACCGTGAGCAAAACCGGTGCAATGCTGGACAGTGCTGCCGATGTGAT
>JAEDEU010000117.1 GCA_016293155.1 Clostridiaceae bacterium
ATTTCACAATAGTATATGGTATTGCTGCCGTTGACCTGTAAAATCGTCACCTGCTCCTCTCCGGTGCATACGCGCATATGGCGGCGATAGTCCTTTCCGCCGGCAAGATAGGCGGTTTGATAGGGCTCCAGTGTGTTTGGGTCATACGGCGTTTCGGTGTCGAAGTACCAGCACCCCGCCCTCATCGAATAGGTCTGCCCGACGGCGGTTTTGTCCATCTTTGTGGGCAGATGAGTGAGGATGTAGCCGGATTCCTGCTGGTATGCGGTGGCGATGTACGGGTCGGTAAACGGGATCAGATCCGGACTGCTGACATAGGTGCCGTGCCGGTCGGTGAACACATCGCCCAGAGAGCCGGTCAGCGTGCCCGCCTTGTAGAGCGAGGAGCCATCATAACGGAGAATCTGGAACTGTGTGCTGTTGTCGTCCAGCCGCTCCCAGTAAAGCAGATCCACTGCGTCGTCCGTGAGGTTGAGATCGGCACGGTAAATGCCGAGCGGAGTGCCGCAGTTGAGATTGATGGAGTACTGAAGCTGTCCGTCGTAGATGGTGCAGGAGCATTGATTTCGGATATCCAGCAAAAACTGTATCTGTGCGGTGCTGCCGGAGGCGGTGGTGAACTGGCTGTCCCACCATTTTTCATAGCCGTCGGTCTGTGGGCGTTCGGATACGGTCAGCGGCTGCGCCACGGCGGACAGCGAAAAAAATTCCTGTGTCATGCCGGTCAGCGTGCAGCGCTCCGAGACCGCCCCTGCGACCGGGGAAGTAAAGACCAGATCATCCGGCTCGGCGGAGAGCAGCCCGCAGCCCGCGGCGGACAGGCACAGCAGGAGCGCACCTGCAAGCAGCCGCCTCATACCATCAAACACAGCAGCTGAATGATGTCGTCCAGCCGACCCTTTTTGATGATAAGGAACGGCTTTTGGATTTCGCACACGGCGGTGCCCAGCGTGAGCGGCGGATTGGACTTGATGCGGCTTTTGATGAACAGCTTTGCCTGATAGCTCACCGGCTTGCCGTTCAGGGAGATCACCTGAATGGTCTCCGGCTGCTCCACGCGGAATTTATCAAAAAAGTATGCGTTGATGGTGTGCAGGAACTGGGTCTGCGGCTCGGTCAGCGTCATAAAATATCCTCCTTGTCGGAATATCATTTGTCTGGATAGTAAAAGAGTACCACGCCGCACGGGGAAAGTAAAGGGAGGGCATGGATAAAGTGGTCATTTTGTGTAACAAAGAAACAATCTTTTTGTAAGAAACGCACAGATAACGCTTGCAATTTGTATACTCATGCGGTATAATAACGACAGTAAATCAAATACAATCTTCAGGGCAGGGTGAAATTCCCTACCGGCGGTAAAGCCCGCGACCCGTGCACGCACGGCTGATCCGGTGGAACTCCGGAGCCGACAGTATAGTCTGGATGAAAGAAGATTCGCTTTTATGCTGCCGGATACGTTCGGTGAGCCGTTTTCATGCGCGTTTGTCTTTGTTTTCCATATGCTCTGAGGGTTGGTTTCCGCAGAGCATTTTTCTTTTTTGGAGATGATTACCATGACAGATCAGGAGTATATGCGCCGTGCGCTGGAGCTCGCGGTGCGCGGAGCCGGACACGTTTCGCCGAATCCGATGGTCGGTGCGGTTGTCGTCAAGGACGGGCGCATCATCGGTGAGGGCTGGCACGAGAAGATCGGCGGTCTGCACGCGGAGCGCAATGCGCTCGCACGCCTGACCGAATCCGCCGAGGGCGCGACGATTTATGTCACCCTGGAGCCGTGCTGTCACTGGGGACGCACCCCGCCCTGCACTGAGGCGATTCTGGAGCATAAGCTCGCGCGCGTGGTCGTCGGCTGTCTCGATCCCAATCCGAAGGTCGCAGGCAAGGGCATCCGCATTCTGGAGGATGCCGGCGTGGAATGCACGGTCGGCGTGCTGGAGAATGAATGCCTTGCGGTCAACGAGGTATTTTTCCATTATATCACGAAGAAAACCCCGTTTGTCGTGGCAAAATATGCGATGACGCTGGACGGCAAGATCGCCGCCTATACCGGAGATTCCAAGTGGGTCACGGGCGAGGAGGCACGGCATCATGTGCACGAAACGCGCCGCCGCCTGTCGGCAATTATGGTCGGCATCGGCACGGTCATGGCGGATGATCCGATGCTCAACTGCCGCATTGAGGAAGGCGTTGACCCGACCCGTCTGGTCTGCGACAGCAAGCTGCGCATCCCGCTGGAAAGTCAGCTGGTCAAAACCGCAAAGGACATTCCGACCATTGTGTTCTGCGCGGATTATATGATGGATAAAAAGAAGCGTCTGGAAAAGGCGGGCGTGAAGGTCGTGGTTCTGCCGGACGCGAACAACGAGCGCGTCGATCTCGCGGCGGTCATGCAGTGGCTGGGCGAGAACGGCATTGACAGCGTACTGCTTGAGGGCGGCGGAACGCTGAACTTCTCCGCCATGCGGCTGGGACTGGTCGACCGCGTGCAGGCGTACATTGCCCCGAAAATCATCGGCGGCGCGCAGGCACAGACTCCGGTCGGCGGCGAGGGCTTTGCAAAAATGGCGGACGCCATGGAGCTGTCCGAGATGAGCATCACCCGGCTGGGAGCAGATTTTTTGCTCGAAGGCCGTCTGAGAAAGGATTAAACCACCATGTTTACCGGAATTATTGAGGAGGTCGGCGAGATCACCGGTCTGCGCCGCGGCGCGAGCATGTGCGTGATCGGCGTGCGGGCGAAAACCGTGCTGGAAAACACCAAGCTCGGCGACTCGATTGCAATCAACGGCGTGTGCATCACGGTCACGCGCTTCACGGGGGACGGCTTTGAGGGCGACGTCATGCCGGAAACCCTGCGCCGCACCAATCTCGGCGCACTTCAGCCCAAGAGCCGCGTCAATCTGGAGCGCGCGATGGCGGCGGACGGACGCTTCGGCGGACACATCGTCGCCGGACACGTGGACGGCACCGGCACCATTACCGACCTGACCGACGAGGGCAATGCGGTATGGGTTACCGTATCCGCGGGACCGGAGCTGCTGCGCTACATCGTGGAAAAGGGCTCCATCACCATCGACGGCATCAGTCTGACGGTCGCGTATGTGGACAATACCTGCTTTAAGGTGTCCATCATCCCGCACACCGGCGCACAGACCACGCTGCTGACGCGCAAGCCCGGCTATGTGGTCAATCTGGAGACTGACATCATTGGCAAGTATGTCGAAAAGCTGCTCAAGCCCGCCGAGGCTCCGAAAAAGAGCGGCGGCATGACGCTGGATTTTCTGGCGAGCAACGGGTTTGCATAACCATAACAATCATTGAAAACAGTACCGCCTCCGGCGGTTAAGGAGGAAATTACCCATGTCTGAAATGGCATCTATCGAACAGGCTCTCGCTGACCTGAGAGCAGGCAAAAATATTCTGGTCATCGACGATCCGGACCGCGAGAACGAGGGCGATATCATCTGCGCCGCAGAGTTCGCAACCACCGAGAACGTCAACTTTATGGCAACCCACGCAAAGGGTCTGATCTGTATGCCGATGAGCGCGGCATACTGCGAAAAGCTCGGTCTGGAGCAGATGGTTTCCACCAACACGGACAATCATCAGACGGCATTCACCGTTTCCATCGACCATGTGGACACCACCACCGGCATTTCCGCGGTAGAGCGTTCGTTCACCGCGATGAAGTGCGTCGAGGACGGCGCAAAGCCGGAGGACTTCCGCCGTCCGGGTCATATGTTCCCGCTCTGCGCGCGGGAGGGCGGCGTGCTCAAGCGCTCCGGTCACACCGAGGCGACCGTTGACCTCTGCCGTCTGGCAGGGCTCAAGGAGGTCGGTCTGTGCTGTGAGATCATGCGCGAGGACGGCACCATGATGCGCACCACCGAGCTGAAGGAATTTGCAAAGAAGCACGGTCTGACCATGATTTCGGTTGCACAGCTCATCGAGTACCGCATCAAGGACAAGGCGGAGAGCCTGGTTGAGCGCGTGACCGAGGCGGATTTCCCGACCAAGTACGGCCACTTCCGCATCTACGGCTTTATCAACAAGCTGAACGGTGAGCACCATGTCGCAATGACCATGGGTGACATTGCGGACGGCGAGCCGGTTCTGTGCCGTGTACACTCCGAGTGCCTGACCGGCGATGCACTGGGCTCCGCACGCTGCGACTGCGGCGAGCAGTATCAGGCGGCAATGCGCATGATCGCCAAGGAGGGCCGCGGTATGCTGGTCTATCTCCGTCAGGAGGGCCGCGGCATCGGTCTCATCAACAAGCTGCGCGCCTATGAGCTTCAGGATCAGGGCTACGACACGGTGGATGCAAACATCAAGCTGGGCTTCGCGCCGGATATGCGTGAGTACGGCATCGGCTCGCAGATCATCGCAAACCTCGGTGTTTCCAAGCTGCGCCTGATGACCAACAACCCGACCAAGATCCACGGTCTGTCCGGCTACGGCATCGAGATCACCGAGCGCGTGCCGATTCAGATTCAGGCGCAGAAGTTTGATGCGTTCTATCTCAAGACCAAGCAGGACCGCATGGACCATATGACCCATTACGAATAAAAAATAAAATCTGATACAGCTACGGAGGAATATACAATGAAACTGTTAGAAGGAAATGTAGTAGGCACCGGTTTAAAGGTTGGTATTGTAGCGGCACGTTTTAACGAGTTCATCGTCGGCAAGCTGGTTTCCGGCGCGGAGGACGCACTGCGCCGCCACGGCGTCAGCGAGGACGATATCGACATCGCATGGGTACCGGGCGCATACGAAATCCCGCTGATCGCGCAGAAGATGGCGAAGAGCGGCAAGTACGACATGGTTCTGTGCCTCGGAGCAGTCATCCGCGGCTCGACCTCTCACTACGATCTGGTCTGCAACGAGTGCGCAAAGGGCGTTGCACAGGTCGGACTCCAGACCGGTCTGCCGGTTCTGTTCGGCGTCGTCACCACGGACACCATTGAGCAGGCAATCGAGCGTGCCGGCACCAAGGCAGGCAACAAGGGCTACGATGTTGCGTGCGCAGGCATCGAGATGGCAAACCTGCTGAGAACCATCGGCTAAGATAGCTTTGGAAGAACAGCGAAACACGCGCCGCGGTTGACAAACCGCGGCGCGTGCGATATACTGAACATACAAAGAGACACACC
>JAEDEU010000118.1 GCA_016293155.1 Clostridiaceae bacterium
CCGCTCAACTTCCGCTATTCCTCGGACGAGATCGAATACTGTCTGAATCTTGCCGAGGCGGATGTACTGGTATTCGGTCCGGCATTTATCGGACGTGTGGAGGAGATCGCGGAGACCATCAGCGACAAGCGTCTGCTGTTCTACGTCGGTGCGGGCTGTCCGACCTTTGCCGAGGATTACAACGAGCTGACCGCAAACTGCTCCTCGCAGTCGCCGAACATCCGGATCAGCGACGAGGACGATGCGGCAATCTATTTCTCCTCCGGCACCACCGGCTTCCCAAAGGCGATTTTACATAACCACACCAGCCTGATGCACGCCTGCAAGGTCGAGCAGAATCA
This sequence comes from Clostridiaceae bacterium, assembly GCA_016293155.1. Taxonomy (GTDB): domain Bacteria; phylum Bacillota; class Clostridia; order Oscillospirales; family Butyricicoccaceae; genus JAEDEU01. The sequence goes on from JAEDEU010000118.1 coordinate 342, forward strand.
CCACAGAACCACCAAGGAGGATGTATTCCTCTGCATCCCGCCGCTGTACCACACCGGCGCAAAGATGCACTGGTTCGGCAGCTTCCTTGAGGGCGGCAAGGCGGTGCTCCTGACCGGCACCAAGCCGGAAACCATCCTTCAGGCGGTCTCCGAGGAAAAGTGCACCATTGTCTGGCTGCTCGTTCCGTGGGCGCAGGACATTCTGGACGCACTCGACCGCGGCGATATCAAGCTGGAGGATTATCAGCTTGACCAGTGGCGGCTGATGCACATCGGCGCACAGCCGGTTCCGCCCAGCCTGATTAAGCGCTGGAAGCAGTATTTCCCGAACCACGATTACGATACCAACTACGGTCTGAGTGAGTCCATCGGACCGGGCGCGGTGCATCTGGGCCTGGAAAACATCCACAAGGTCGGTGCAATCGGCGTTGCGGGCTACGGCTGGGAGACCAAGATCATCGACGAGCACGGCGAGCCGGTTCAGCAGGGCGAGGTCGGTGAGCTGTGCCTGAAGGGTCCGGGCGTCATGACCTGCTACTACAACGACCCCGAAGCGACCGCCGAGGTGCTGCACGGCGACTGGCTCTCCACCGGCGACATGGCGATGCAGGACGAGGACGGATTTATTTATCTGGTTGACCGCAAAAAGGACGTTGTCATCAGCGGCGGCGAGAACATCTATCCGGTACAGATTGAGAACTTCCTGCGCACGCACGAGGCGGTCAAGGATGCGGCAGTCATCGGCGTTCCGCATCCGCGTCTGGGCGAGGTCACCGCGGCGATCATCGAGATCAAGGAGGGCTACACCGCGACCGTGGAGGAGCTGGACAAGTTCTGTCTCGGACTGCCGCGCTACAAGCGCCCGCGCCACATCATTCTGGCAGACATCCCGCGCAATCCGACCGGCAAGATCGAAAAGCCCAAGCTGCGCCAGATGTACGGCTCCGCCGACCTCATCGCGGCACAGACCAGAGGCTAAACAAGACCTGTAAAAATTCATCCCCGCAGTGCTTCTGCGGGGATTTTTTTGTCTTCCGAAAAAAGAAAATCGCCACATGAAAATGTGACGAAATTGTAAACTTTTGCTGTTTTACGTATCTATTATACCACAAAATGAGCAAAAAATCAAGTCTTGTGATTTTGCCTCTCCTGCGGTATGAAGAATAGTGAGGTGATTTTTTATGGAAAACACAAGCATGACCGCCCTTGTCAGCGCCTTTGCCCGTGCCTATCACGCAGCGCACAAGGAAACCAAAATTTTCGATGATCCGCTGGCGCGGCAGCTGCTGTCCGACGAGGAATCCCACGCCATCGCCCAAAACATGGCGGACGGCATCGCATTTTTCAGCCCGGGCTTTTGCGGCACACAGGCGGAGGCGCTCCGCCGGATTATGGACTGCCATCTCTCCCCGACCCCGCTCGGACGTGCGGCATTTGCCGAGCGCGCGCTGCATACCGCCGTTCGGTGCGGCGCACGGCAGTATCTGATCCTTGGCGCAGGCTTCGATACCTTCGCGTATCGTCAGCCGGACTGGGCGCAGCCGCTGGAGATTTTTGAGCTGGATCAGCCTGCGATGTCCGCCGACAAGCGCAGGCGGCTGGAATGCGCCGATTTGCCGGTTCCCGACAACGTGCACTTCCTCTCTGCCGATCTTTCCGACTCCGATTGGACTGCGGCGTTGACCGGACATCCTGCCTTTGACCGGCGCAGAATCACCCTGTGCAGCGCGCTCGGACTGGTGTATTATCTACAAAAATCCGCCTTTGCACAGCTGCTTTCCGCGCTCGCCGGTATCCTGCCGCAGGGCAGCGGCATTGTATTCGATTACCCCGACCGCGGACGGGACGGCGTACAGACCGCGCTGGCAGGCGGCGCAGGCGAGCCGATGCAGGCATCCTACTCCTATCCAGAGCTGGAAGCGCTGCTTGCAGAGCACGGATTTCTGATCTATGAGCACCTGACACCGCAGGAAATCACCGCACAGTATTTTGCGGATTACAACCGCGCGAATCCGGAGCATCCGATGTCCGCGCAAAGTGGAGTAAACTACTGTCTGGCAGTGCGGAGATAATTCACATTTTCAATAATTTCTGCGCATTTCCGCCCAGAATCATGCGTTTTTCGTCCTCGGTCAGATTCAGCGCACGCACCTGCTCCAGATACTGCTCCTGTCCGCCCCACGGGCTGTCCGTGGCAAACAGAATTTTATCCGCGCCGTGCTTTTCAATCAGCGCCGTGAACTGCTCCGCATCCATGAGCGCACTCTCGCTGTCCGCACGCGGGGTATCCGCATCGCGCGGAATTTCACCCAGCGAATACGAGGTATCCAGATACAGCGGCAGCCCTGCGAGCTTGTCCGAGACCTCATCCCACATGCGCCAGCCGCCCATGTGCGCAAGCACCAGCTTTTCCGGTGCGACCTCGTCCATCACGTGCAGCACGCGGTCCGGCGTGCACATGGTCGGTCCCTCAATGCCGATGTCGATGCCTGAATGCACAACGGTAATCAGCCCCAGCTCGCTCGCGCAGTCCAGAATGCGCATCGTGCGGATGTCGTCAAACGGGATGCCCTGATACTGCGGGTGCAGCTTGATGCCCTTGAGTCCGAGGTCGGCGATATGGTGCAGCAGCGCGCGGTAATCCTCATATGCCGGGTGAATCGCACCGAAGGAAATCAGCCCCTCTCCGCTCCAGCGCTCGTTGACCGCATATGCCGCCTCGTTCAGCTTTTCACTCTGCGCGACATTGGTTGCAACCGGCAGGACGACCGAGCAGTCCACGCCCGCCTCGTGCATGGAATCCACCAGCATACCGCAGGTTGCGTCCGTGTGCGCCTTCGCGCGCGCCATCGCCTTGAGCTTTTCCACCGTGCGGGCGGCGATTTTGTCCGGAAAGGTGTGGGTGTGAAAATCTATTACCATATGAAAAACTCCTTATCTGAAAATCAGCTGCTTTTATGATAGCACTCCGCGTTCGGGTTTGCAACGCATTCGGACTGGTAAATCGCACGCATCGGTGCTATAATAAACAAAATACTATTGTTTCATCGAGGTTGTTTTTTATGACGCTCACTGACTTTTTTCCGATCCGCACCGACAAAGTGCTGACGCACGGAGGCAAATTCCATTCGGACGACGTGTTCGGCGCTGCGCTGCTGCGCATCGTGCAGCCGGATGTTTCCATTCATCGCGTATTTGCGGTTCCGGAGGACTTTGACGGACTGGCATTTGACATCGGGCACGGTGCCTTTGACCATCATCAGCCGGACGCGCGGGTACGCGAAAACGGCGAAAAATATGCCGCCTTCGGTCTGCTCTGGGAGGTGCTCGGCGCACAGCTCCTCGGCGAGGAGGATGCCGCGTCCTTTGACGCGCACTTCATCCAGCCGCTTGACCGCTCGGACAACACCGGCGAGCCGCATCCGCTTGCGGATGCAGTTGACGCATTCAATCCGACCTGGGACAGCGGTGACGACCGCGACGAGGCGTTTTTCCGCGCTGTAGACTTTGCACAGGGCATTCTGGAGCGGGAATTTGCACGCATTCGCGCCCGTCAGCGCGCCGACGAGCTGGTGCGCGCCGACCTTGCCGCCTCGGACGGCGTGGTGGTTGTGCTGTCGCAGTACGCGCCGTGGACACATGTGCTCATCCAGTCCGAAGCGCTGTTTGCCGTATATCCCTCCATCCGCGGCGGCTATAACGCACAGGTGATTCCGATCAGTGCGGAGGATCGTACCGCGCGCATGGACTTCCCCGCCGAGTGGGCAGGCAAAGTCGATGCAGAGCTGAAACAAATCTCCGGAATTTCCGACCTGCGGTTCTGCCATGTCGGACGCTTTCTGATTGCCTCCGAGACGCTGGAGGGCGCAGTTGCGGCGTGCCGTCAGACCATCGCACAGGCGAAATAAATTTATTTTTTCAGACAAAACGGGCGTTCAGCACCAGCTGACGCCCGTTTTTTACAGCATTGTTCCCCTGTTGGTGTCACCATTCCACATCCGCAATATCCATCGGATGCGGATTGTTCGTGACGGACTCAATCGCGCCGTTTTTCACGCGGATCACCTTGTCTCCGATGGCGGTCAGCGCATAGTTGTGCGTGATGATAATCACGGTCATGCCGCTGCTGCGGGCGGTATCCTGCAACAGCTTCAAAATCGCCTTACCGGTGTTGTAGTCCAGTGCGCCGGTCGGCTCATCGCACAGCAGCAGCTTCGGATTCTTCGCCAGCGCCCGGGCAATGGCTACACGCTGCTGCTCACCGCCGGAAAGCTGGGACGGAAAATTGTTCGCACGCTCCTCCAGCCCGACAGCGCGGATGACCTCGTCAATCGGCAGCGGATGGCGGCTCACCTGTGTGGCAAGCTCGATATTCTCCCGCGCGGTGAGGTTCTGAATCAGGTTATAGAACTGAAACACAAAGCCGACATCATGCCGGCGGTATTCAATCAGCTTTTTTCTGGAATAGCTGCTGACCTCCGCGCCGTCTACGAGCACGGTTCCGCTGGTCAGCGTATCCATTCCGCCCAAAATGTTCAGAATGGTACTTTTTCCCGCGCCGCTTGCGCCGACCAGAATGACAAATTCTCCCTGTTCGATCGTAAAATTTACGCCGGACAGCGCATGAATCTCGGTTTCCCCCATGCGATAGGTCTTTCTGACCTCGCGAAATTCAATATATGCCATAGCTTTCTCCTCATCACTGATACATCACCAGTACATCGTTTTCCCGAATCACCGTTTTGCCGCGCGGAATGATATTTTCCGCGCCGCGCTTGATGAGCACAATCAGCACCTCATCCGGCAGCTCCAG
>JAEDEU010000119.1 GCA_016293155.1 Clostridiaceae bacterium
GTTCCCTTTCCCATGACGCAGGAATAGCTGGTGCCGTACTGGCAGGCGACATCCCCCGCAAACGGAATGACGTCGGTCTCCACAGAAAAGGAAATCTTCGGATTCTTGGCGAGCACCTCATATTTATAGCCTTCGGTTGCCCCGTGAAGATAAATCGTCAGTTTGTCGTTTTCATAGGTATATCCGTAATTCATGGGCACAACATACGGCTGCCCGTCATCGCTCAGCCCAAGGTGCAGCACCTTCGCCGTATCCAGAATCTTTAAAATCTGTTCCATATCGGTAATCTCAAATTCACGTCTTGTCATAAAAACCCTCCGAAAATGCCGCATCCGGCATTCTGAAAATAAATTGATACCGATATTATACTCCCTGGTCGAACAGGATTCAAGCAGACTATTTTTTTCTGTTTTGCAATATTGCACGAAAAATACTTGCGCATCCGTCCAACGCGTTGTATAATAGTGATAAATAAGAACGTTCGTTTTTTGTTTTTTTGTCACTTTTGTCGTTGGCAGCAATTTGACGCGGACTGCAATTGTTTCGTTGTATACTGGCAACAAATCTGATGCAGCAGCAGAAAGGTGGATTATATGAATAATCTGGAATCGAGAATTATCAAATTCGCATCGAAAAAGCACGGCAATGTTGTCCCGATCAAAACCATTCCGGGACATTTTGCAACCACCCATTCCCATATTAATTACTTCATTGATCTGACTACTGTCAAAGCACGCCAGAGCGAAGCGCAGCAGTGTGCACATGCGATGGCACAGCAGTATGTACATAGCACCGTGATTGATACCATCGTATGCCTGGACGGCATGGATGTCATCGGAGCCTTTCTGGCGCAGGAGCTGTCCGCCGCCGGCTTAATGTCCCACAACGCGCACCAGACAATTTATGTCATCCAGCCGGAGCGCACCAGCAGCAGCCAGCTGATTTTCCGCGAAAATGTAGAGCCGATGCTCCGCAACAAAAACATCCTCCTGCTGATGGCATCCGCTACCACCGGCATCAGTGTCCGCAAGGGCGCAGAATGCATTGAATATTACGGCGGCATTTTACAGGGTGTCTCCACGATTTTCAGCGCGGTCAATCAGGTTGACGGCATCGCAATCAACACGCTGTTTACGCCGGACGACATCACCGGCTATGCTTCCTATACCCGCAGGGACTGCCCGTACTGCCAGAAGGGCATCCCGGTCGAAGCGCTTGTAAACTCCTACGGATACTCCAAGCTGTAATCCCATTGCCGACTCATGCCCTGCTTCGCAAGAAACAGGGCTTTTTCGGTCTTTTCCCCTTATTTCTCCCTAATTTTTCTTGAATTATCCGGTGTTTTTGTATATGATTGTAACAGGAGGAAATTGTTTCATTGTGTCAGCATTCATACTGCGGCCAAACAGCTTCCACAATCCCGCAAACATATTTGAAAAACATACCTATGGCAGAGATCCTATCACAGCGCAGACAATTTTATCATAACAGACACAATCAAAGGAGTAATGTGAATACCATGAAGCCAATCATCGTTATTGGGCATAAGAATCCGGATACCGATTCCATCTGTTCCGCAATCTGCTATGCGAAACTGAAACGCACGCTCACCGGCAACGAATACATCCCCTGCCGCGCCGGTAAAATCAACAGTGAAACCAAGTATGTACTGGACCGTTTCGGTGTAGAACCACCCAAATATCTGGATTCGCTGGAGCCGAAGCTGTCCGATGTGCAGTACCGTGACGTAAGCGGTATCAGCTCCCATCTCTCGCTAAAGCGGGCTTGGGAATACATGCGTGACAACAATATTCAGACAATTCCCGTTGTGGACAAAGACAATCATTTACAGGGCATTCTGACGCTGGGTGATGTGGCGCGGTTTTACATGGAGGATCAGGATGCCAACGCGCTTGCAGAGGCACAGACCAGCTATCGCAACATCGTAGATACCCTGGGCGGTGAACTGGTCGTGGGCAATCTGGACAGCCACTTTACCCAAGGAAAGGTCGTTGTCGCCGCTGCTAATCCGGATGTCATGGAGGACTATATCGACGAGCACGATCTGGTCATTCTGGGCAACCGGTATGAATCCCAGCTGTGCTCCATTGAGATGAAGGCGGGCTGTATTGTCATCGGTCTGGGCGCAAAGGTCTCCCGTACCATCCAAAAGCTGGCGCGCGAAGCAGACTGCGCAATCATCGCCGCTCCGCTCGACACCTATGCCTGCTCCAAGCTCATCAATCAGGCGGTTCCGGTTCGCCATGTCATGCGCACCCACGGGCTGATTACCTTCCGCCATGACGATCTGGTCGCAGATGTCAAGGCATCCGTCTCCAAAAAGCGCGTGCGGTATTTTCCGATTCTGGACAATTCCGGCAGCTATATCGGCATGATCTCTCAGCGCAATCTGCTGGATATGGAGCGTCAGCAGGTCGTTCTGGTTGACCACAACGAAAAGGATCAGGCAATCGACGGCATTCGCTCGGCAGAGGTTGTCGAGGTCATCGACCATCACCGCATTGATGCCGTGGAGACCAGTAATCCGATCTATTTCCGCAATCAGCCGCTGGGCTGTACCGCTACGATCATCACGCTGATTTATCAGGAAAACAATGTGGAGATTGATCCGACTACAGCCGGTCTCCTTTGCTCCGCAATTCTTTCGGATACCCTGATGTTCCGTTCGCCGACCTGCACCATCGTCGACCAGCAGATTGCCAAAATGTTGGCAAAAATCGCAGACATCGACATCATGGAGCACGCAACCGCAATGTTCAATGCCGGTTCACAGCTGGACGGCCGCTCACCGGATGAAATTTTCCACATGGATTACAAGTGCTACAACACCAAGACCAAGTCTCTGGCCGTTGCACAGGTCACCAGCGTCAGCCAGAGCGAGCTGACGCAGCTCAAAGAGAAAATGATTCCTTATCTGAAGGAGCTGCTCCCCACCTCGGGACTGGATATGCTGTTTTTGATGCTGACCAATATCATTGATGAGACAACAGATCTGCTGTTTGTCGGCCGCGACTCCGCCGAGGTTGTGCGCACCGCATTCCAGCGCGAATGCCAGCCCAACAGTGTTCGCCTTCCGGGTGTGGTCAGCCGCAAAAAGCAGATGATGTCCCCGCTGATCTCCGCAATTGAGGAGGTCGCAGAGGGCTGAGCCTCCGATTTTCCTGCATTCTACATCCCGATCTCCTGCCCGCTGAAGCAATGATTTCGGCAGGCAGGAGAATTTTTTACTTCTTATGTATAAATAGTTTATCAAAATAGAGAGAAATATTGGACAGATTTCATTCCACGTGTTACAATTAATTCAGAAAAGCGCTTCACGGAAGCCGTATCCGATGTCAGAAACCTACCTGCCGTCGCTTCGGTTTTCAGATTCAAGTACAAAAGGAGATACTCTATGGGCGGTTTTTTTGGCGTAGCATCAAAAGACGATTGCGTATTAGAACTTTTTTATGGCATTGATTACCATTCCCATCTCGGCACGAGACGCGGCGGCATGGCAACTCACGGAGAGGGCGGCTTTAACCGTGCAATCCACAACATCGAAAATGCCCCTTTCCGCACCAAGTTTGAGCGGGATGTCAACGAGATGGAGGGCAATCTCGGTATCGGATGTATTTCCGACTTCGAGCCGCAGCCTCTGCTGATTCAGTCCCATCTGGGCAGCTTTGCAATCACGACAGTCGGCAAGATCAACAACTTTGATGCACTGGTACAGGAAATTTACAAGGACGGTCCCGCCCATTTCCAGGAGATGACGAGCGGACAGGTGAATGCCACCGAATTGGTCGCCTCCCTCATCTGCAAAAAGGACAGCATCGTGGAAGGTATCCGGTATGTGCAGGAAATCGTAGACGGCTCCATGTCTCTGCTCCTGCTGACCAAAGACGGTATCTATGCCGCGAGAGACTTTTACGGACGTACACCGGTCGTCCTCGGCCACAAGGACGATGCTTACTGCGTTTCGTTTGAAAGCTTTGCCTATATCAATCTGGGCTATAAGGACTACAAGGAGCTTGGCCCGGCAGAAATCGCATTTATCACACCGGACGGTGTAGAAACCCTCAGCCCGCCCCGCAAGGAGATGAAAATCTGCTCCTTCCTCTGGGTATACTATGGTTATCCTACCTCCTCCTATGAGGGCATCAACGTCGAGGAAATGCGCTACAAGTGCGGCAGTATGCTGGCAAAGCGTGACGCAGACTCTGTCCAGCCGGATATCGTAGCCGGTGTGCCGGATTCCGGTATTGCCCATGCAATCGGCTATTCCAACGAGGCCGGTATTCCGTATGCGCGCCCGTTCATCAAGTATACGCCGACCTGGCCGAGATCCTTCATGCCGACCACCCAGAAGCGCAGAGAGCTGATTGCGCGCATGAAGCTGATTCCGGTACAGGCGCTGATCGAAAATAAAAAGCTGCTGCTGATCGACGACTCTATCGTGCGCGGAACGCAGCTGCGTGAAACCACAGAATTCCTGTATCAGAGCGGCGCAAAGGAAGTACATATCCGACCGGCCTGCCCGCCGCTGCTGTATGGCTGTAAGTATCTGAATTTCTCCCGCTCCAAGTCGGAGATGGATCTGATTACCAGACGTGTCATCCGCGACCGCGAGGGCGAAAACTATTCGCAGGAAGTACTGGACGAATACGCAAATCCGTGCAGCTGCCGCTATGCGCAGATGCTGGAGGATATCTGCCGGATTCAGAACTTTACCAGCCTGCGCTATCACAGACTGGATGATCTGATTGCCTCCATCGGTCTGGAGCCGTGTCAGGTCTGCACCTACTGCTTCGACGGCAAGGAATAAACTTCAAATGACAAGAAAAAGGACAGCCAGTTGGCTGTCCTTTCATCTTTGAAACAACATAAGAAATCTGATGCATACAGTCTGCCAGCCTTGATCGCGTCACATGCAACCTGAGTCGCATTCACTATATAAAAAAAACTTGCTTTTTCCGATATGCTATGATAAAATATTATGGTAGTAAATTTATCCGGGTGTAGCGCAGGTGGTAGCGCGCTTGACTGGGGGTCAAGAAGCCGCAGGTTCAAGTCCTGTCACTCGGACCA
>JAEDEU010000120.1 GCA_016293155.1 Clostridiaceae bacterium
CACCGCTGTCAGCGGTGCCACCTCTCCCAAAGGGAGAGGCAAGATTGGTACTCAGATGCTGTTGATCTGGCAGTAAAAACAGGATTTCTGCCACCAAAAGATCACTCTGCTTGGCTCTCCCTCTGGGAGAGCTGGCTGCGAAGCAGACTGAGAGGGTACGAAACGGGATTTTCCATTTTACAACTATTTATCACTTTATGATTAATCACCCTTAATGGAGAAATAAATTATGTGGATTTCAGATCAATGGAAGGACTACCGCATTCTGGACTGCGGCGACGGCGAGAAGGTCGAGCGCTGGGCGGAGCAGGTGCTCGTGCGCCCGGACCCGCAGGCGGTCTGGCACAAGCGTGCGAATGTATCCGCGTGGAAAAAGGCGGACGCGACCTATCACCGCTCCAGCTCCGGCGGCGGACGCTGGGACATCCGCCGTCTGCCCAAGCAGTGGGACGTACACTATCGTGAGCTGACCTTTCGGATCAAGCCGATGAGCTTCAAGCACACCGGACTGTTTCCGGAGCAGGCGGTCAACTGGGACTTTATCGACCGCACCATCCGCGCGGCGAACCGTCCGGTCAGCGTGCTCAACCTGTTCGCCTATACCGGCGGCGCAACCCTTGCCGCTGCCGCGGCAGGCGCAAGCGTGTGCCATGTCGATTCCTCGAAGGGCATGACCCAGTGGGCGCGCGAAAACGCGCAGGCATCCGGTCTGGCTGACCGCCCGATCCGCTGGATTGTGGACGACTGCCGCAAGTTCGTCGAGCGCGAGATCCGCCGCGGACGCAAATACGACGGCATCATCATGGATCCGCCGAGCTACGGCCGCGGAGCGGGCGGCGAGGTCTGGAAGATCGAGGACGACATCGCGGACTTTGTCGAGCTGACCTCCAAGGTGCTGAGCGACAACCCGCTGTTCGTGCTCATCAACAGCTATTCCGCCGGTCTGGCGCCGTCCGTCATGGCGTATCTGCTCGGCACGACCGTGGCGGACAAATTCGGCGGCACGATCACCTGTGATGAAATCGGTCTGCCGGTCGAGTCCACCGGCTATGCGCTCCCGTGCGGCAACACCGCGCGCTGGTGCGCAGACGGAAAGGCATAAGTGATGAGCGATATTTTACAGGCGCGCGACCTGAGCTTTCATTACACGGACGGCGCGGACGTGCTGCGCGGCATTACCCGCTCCATTCCGGAGGGGCAGTTCTGTGCGGTGCTCGGGCACAACGGCTCGGGCAAATCCACGCTCGCCAAGCATTTTAACGCCATCCTGCTGCCCTCCGGCGGCACGGTCTACGTGGACGGCATGGACACGCGCGACGAAGAAAAGCTGCTGGACATCCGCTCCACCGCCGGTATGGTGTTTCAGAATCCGGACAATCAGCTCGTCGCATCCATCGTCGAGGATGATGTGGCGTTCGCGCTGGAAAACATGGGCGTGCCGCCGCGGGAAATCCGCCGCCGGGTGGACGAAGCCCTGCGCGCCGTCGGCATGGCGCGCTATGCCCGCCACTCTGCGGCAAAGCTCTCCGGCGGACAAAAGCAGCGCGTTGCCATCGCAGGCGTGATCGCCATGCAGCCGCGGTGCATCATTCTGGATGAGCCGACCGCCATGCTCGACCCGCAGGGACGCCGCGAGGTCATGCACGTCATCCGCACGCTGAACCGCGAGCGCGGCATCACGGTTGTGCTCATCACCCACCACATGGATGAGGCGGTGCAGGCGGACCGCTGCATCGTGCTCTCGCACGGTCAGGTGCTGCTGGACGGCGCGCCGCGTGAAATCTTTACCCAGGCGGACATTCTGCGCGACAACGGTCTCGCGCCCCCGCAGACCATCGAAATTCTGCACCTGCTCAACGAGCGCGAGCACGCCGGTCTGGAGCTCGGTGCACTCACCGTGCAGGAATGCGCGGATATTCTGTCCGGCTATCTGGAGGGAACCGCATGACTCCGATTTTAGAGCTGCGCGGGGTATCCCACGTATACGGCGCGGGAACCCCGTTTGAATGTAAGGCGCTGGACGACATTTCCCTGTCCGTCGGGCGCGGCGAATTTATCGGTCTGATCGGTCACACCGGCTCGGGCAAGTCCACGCTGATTCAGCACTTTAACGGTCTGCTCCGCCCGACCTCCGGTCAGGTGCTGCTGAACGGCGCGGACATCTGGGACAAAAATACAAGCATCCGTGAGGTGCGCTTCCGCGTCGGACTGGTGTTCCAGTATCCGGAATACCAGCTGTTCGAGGAAACTGTGGCAAAGGACATCGCCTATGGTCCGACCAACATGGGTCTGCCGGAGGAGGAAATCCATCGCCGCGTGGCGGATGCGATGCAGGCGGTCGGACTGCCCGCCGAGCTGGGCGGGGCATCCCCGTTCGCGCTTTCGGGCGGTCAGAAGCGCCGCGCCGCGATTGCCGGCATCCTTGCGATGCAGCCGGAGCTGCTCGTGCTGGATGAACCGACTGCCGGACTGGATCCTGCCGGACGGGCAGAAATTTTTTCCTTACTGGATTCGCTGCACCGCGACCGGGGCATGACCATTGTACTGGTCACGCACTCCATGGAGGACGCGGCGCGCGTCGCCTCGCGCATGATCGTCCTGCAAAACGGCACCGTGCTCACCTCGGGCACGCCTTCGGAAACCTTTTCGCAGGCGGCGCTGCTGGAAAAGGCGGGTCTGGACATTCCGCAGATCACGCGTGTCATGCTTGAGCTGCGCCGGCGCGGCTACGATGTCGATCCGGCGTGCTATACCGTGGAGCAGGCGTATCAGGCGCTGCGCGCATTCCGGAAGGAGGGGATGTAATTGCTCAGAGACATCACGCTCGGACAGTATTTTCCCGGAAAATCCATCGCGCACCGCGCCGACCCGCGCACCAAGATTGTGCTGGTCATGCTGTTTATCTTCACGCTGTTTTTCGTGCGCTCGTGGCCGTCCTACGGCATCATGGCACTGTATCTTGCCGTGGTGATTGCCAACTCGAAAATCGCCCCCAAGCTGATTTTCCGCGGCTTAAAGCCGCTGATTGTCATCATCGCATTCACCGGTATCTTCAATCTGTTCTACACGCCGGGGCGCGAGCTCATGTCACTCGGTCCGGTCACGGTCACGTGGGAGGGCGTGGAAACCGCGCTGTTTCTCATCGTGCGCATCGTGCTGCTGGTCATCGGCTCGTCCATGCTGACCTACACCACCGCGCCCATCGACCTCACCGACGGATTGGAGCGTCTGCTCTCGCCGCTGCGCCGCGTGCGCGTGCCGGTGCACGAGCTGGCGATGATGATGAGCATCGCACTGCGCTTTATCCCGACGCTGGTCGAGGAAACCGAAAAAATCATGAACGCGCAGAAGGCGCGCGGCGCGGATTTTGAATCCGGCAATCTGATTCAGCGCGGCAAGGCGCTCGTGCCCATTCTCGTGCCGCTGTTCGTGTCCTCCTTCCGCCGCGCGGAGGAGCTGGCAACCGCAATGGAATGCCGCCTGTACCACGGCGGCGAGGGACGCACCCGAATGCGTCAGCTCAAGCTCACCGGCGCGGATGCTGCTGCGGCTGCGGTGTCGCTCGTGATGTTCGCGGCGGCAGCGGCGGTGCATCTTTTGGGATAATTTTCCTTTTTGCAGTCCGACCCGCGTGTTTTTTCAAACCGTGTTCATTTTTTTAGTCTTTGTTCACATTTTCTTAAACAACATTTGATATCATACTGAAAGGACATTCCGATCTTGAACATTGCACTCATTCTCAGCTATGACGGCACGCGCTTCCACGGCTGGCAGATGCAAAAAAATCTGCCGACCATTCAGCAGTGCGTGACCGATGCCGTCCGGCAGACGCTCGGGCAGGAGGTCACGGTCTCCGGCGTCGGGCGCACGGATGCGGGCGTTCATGCGCGGCGCTATGTCGCAAACTTCCACGCGGACTGCTCCATCCCGATGGATCGCCTGCCGCTGGCGCTCAACGCCAGACTGCCGCAGGAAATTGCGGTATGGGGCGCGGCAGTCGTGCCGGAGGAGTTTGACGCGCGTTTTTCCTGCCTGCGCAAGGAATACTCTTACTATATCTGCCCCGGACGCATCCGCGATCCGTTCGAGGTGAACCGGAGCTATTTTTACCCGTATGAGCTGGATGTCGATGCAATGAACCGCGCGGCGCAGTACTTTGTCGGGCGGCAGGATTTTGCCGCCGTCCGCTCGATGGGCACGCCGGTCAAGTCCACGGTGCGGGAGATCTTTTACTGCAATGTGGATCAAATCGACAAGCTGGTGCGCATCCGCGTGTGCGCGGACGGCTTTTTATACAACATGGTGCGCGCCATTTCGGGCACGCTGCTGTATGCCGGTCAGGGCAAATTCGCGCCGGAGGCGGTCGCGGACATCCTGAAAAGCTGTGACCGCGAGCAGGCAGGCCCCACGCTCCCGCCGGGCGGTCTGTACATGACCCGCCTTTGGTATGAGGATCAAACGCTGATGTCGTTCGGGCTGGACGGCACTCCGAGGGGGAACGCAGAATGATAAAACAACTTGGCTCACTGGTCGGGCGCATTCAGGAGGCCTACCGCCGTCAGTTCCCGGTTACGATGCGGGAGCACGACCGCGCGGTCGCCCAAAGTGCCAATCCGACCCTGCGGCTGCTGTTCCGCCTGCGGCGCATGGTCGCGGCGCTGCTGCTGCTCACGGTTGCGCTGTTTGTCGCGTTCAATCTCCAGCTGTTTACGCCGGAGAGCCTGAATACCATCCGCAGCTCGCTTTCCGCCCCGCAGAAGCAGGGCGATTCCACCACCATCACCTATCCGAGCGGCTCAGCGGACAGTACGGTTCCGTTCGGCAGCGCACTCGCGCTGACCGACTCCACCTCGCTGCACATCGTGTTTCCGGGTGATTTTTCGCTGCTGAAGTCCTCGGTTGCCTACGCCAATCCGGCGCTTCATGCAACCGATCAGTACCTGCTGGTCTTCGACCGCGGCGGCAACCGCTTCACCGTGACCAACACGTTGCAGGAGCTGTATCATCAGAGCACCTCCTCGCCCATCATCGACGCGGACATCGGCTCCAACGGAAGCGTTG
>JAEDEU010000121.1 GCA_016293155.1 Clostridiaceae bacterium
CTATGAGCGGGAATATCATAAGTGGAGAATTTAAGTATGACATTACGAAATCTGCGCATTTTCATGACTGTTGCGGACTGCGGTAGCATGAGTGAAGCGGCAAAACGCCTGTCGATCGCCCAGCCGTCTGTCAGCGGAGCAATTGCGGAAATTGAAGATACTTATAATGTGCGTCTGTTTGAGCGTCTCGGTCGCCGGCTGTATATTACGCCCATCGGCCGTCAGCTGGAGGGATATGCCAGCCATATTCTTTCCATGTATGATCTGATGGAGCATAAGCTGCGCAATGCACAGGACAACGTCGCGCTGCGCGTGGGAGCAACGGTTACGGTGGGCACCTGTGTAATCGGCGACATTTTAAAGCGGTTTGAGGCGCTGTGTCCCAACAATCAGCCCGAGCTGGTGGTACACAACACGCAGGTGATTGAAAAGATGCTTACCAAGAGCGAGCTGGACATTGCCGTGGTCGAGGGTGAAATTCAGAGCCGGGATCTTGTCACCAAGCTGGTGATCTCCGACCCGATGATCCTGATTGCCGCACCGGACAGCCCGCTGGTCGGCAAAAAAAGCGTTACGCTGCACGATCTGGAGGAATATCCGTTTATTCTCCGTGAGGAGGGCAGCGGTACACGCGCCGTATTTGAACGCAGTATGGGCAAAATTCACGTGCAGTGGGTGTGCAACAACAGTGAGGCAATTATCCGCGGCGTAGAAGCGGGCTTTGGTCTGACTGTGATTTCCAAGCGTCTGGTAAGCCGGCAGCTTAAGGACGGCACTGTGGTGGAAATCCCGGTGGTGGATTCGCAGTTCGGACGGGAATTTAATCTGGTATGGCATAAGAACAAATTCCAGAGCCAGCCGATTCAGTGGTTTATGCAGGCATGTGAGGATTTTGCAGCCGCAGAGGAACAAAAATAAACAAACGGACATCTTTCTCACGGGCGTGATTCCCGTGGAGAGATGTCCGTTTTTTTGGTGTCCGGAGCAACTGTCTTATTTTATGGTCATATTGCATGAAAATGTTTGGTAAAACTAAAATGGAATGTACAAAATGACTTGAAAAAATGATGAAAACTGCTATAATAAATACGTTGAAATTCAGTCAATGTTTCCATAGGGTGCGCCCTTGCCGATTTCCTCCGCGGTACGTTCCGGCGTATGTGCACGGGTCAGGCGGTTTTCTCCGCGGCGGCAGGTTTCCAGACGGTAAATGCGAAAACCTTCGTTCGAGAAGCGCTCCTCATATTCGGTCATGATGTTGTCCATGCCGGAGTTGTGCAGATCCAGCGAGATGTTCTGAATCAGCCAGCCGTAGCCGCAGATTTCTTCCAGAGAAAATTCGAACAGTCCCTGGTTGTCAGTTTTGAAGAACACCTGACCGTATTTTGCCAGCACCTGATCGTACAGGCGCAGATAGTTGGCATGTGTCAGGCGGCGCTTGCGGCGGTTGTTCGGCGGCCACGGGTCGGAGAAGTTGAGGTAGATACGGTTGACCTCCGCATCCGCAAAGATGTCGGTGAGATAGGTTGCGTCAAAGCTGATGAACTTCAGGTTGGGCAGTCCGAGCTGCATTGCCTTTTCGGTTGCCATGATGAGCGCACCGTTTTCGCGCTCGATTGCGACATAATTGATGTCCGGATTGCGGCGGGCGGTTTCGACGATAAAGCGTCCCTTTCCGCAGCCGATTTCCACATGAAGCGGGTTCTCATTGCCGAACAGTGCACGCCACTGTCCCTTGCAGGCAGCGGGATCGGTAATCATGACGTCCGAGCAGGCCTCCAGACGGGTGTCGAGATTTTTCTTCTTTCGCATTCGCATAGGTAGGATTCTCCCTGTGTCATTAATTGGATTATCAACAGTATAGTATAGAAAATGCAGAAATGCAAATCAAATGATAAGGAATTGGTAACTATGTTCAAACGATCAAGCGGCATGGTGCTGCACATTTCCTCGCTCCCGTCCCCCTATGGAATCGGCTCGATGGGCAAGGCGGCATATCAGTTTGTCGACTTCCTCGCAAAGGGCGGTCAGACCTACTGGCAGGTGCTTCCCCTCGGACAGACCGGTTTTGGAGACAGCCCGTATCAATGCTTCTCTGCGGCGGCGGGCAATCCGTACTTCATTGACCTCGATACGCTCGTGGAAATGGGACTGCTGACCGAGGAACAGGTGAAAAAGGCGGATGTGGAAAAGAATCCCGACCGTGTGGACTATGAGGCGCTCGCGCAGACGCGCTTTGAGGTGCTATATCAGGCGTTCCAGGCGGCATCCGTCGAGCAGCTGGGCAAGGCGGCAGCGTTTGCCATGGACAACCGCAGCTGGGTTTACGATTACGCCATGTTTATGTCCCTGAAAAAGCATTTTGACCAGAAGGCGCTTTGGGATTGGGATGACGAGGACATCAAGCGCCGCGATCCGGAGGCAATGCGCCGCTATGCGTTTGAGCTGAAGGACAGCATTGATTTCTATATCTTTATGCAGTACCTGTTCTTTGACCAGTGGAACAAGCTGCGCGCTTATGCCAATAAAAAGGGTATTTCCATCATCGGCGATATTCCGATCTATGTTTCTCCGGACAGCTGTGATGTATGGGCAAACCCGTCCCTGTTCAAGGTGGATGAGGAGCTGAAGCCCAATGGCGTTGCGGGGGTTCCGCCCGATTATTATTCCGCGACCGGTCAGCTCTGGGGCAATCCGGTTTACGACTGGGATGTGCATCGTGCGGACGGCTACCAGTGGTGGATCTGGCGCGTCAAGCGCAATCTGGCGCTGTTCGATGTCACCCGCATCGACCACTTCCGCGGTTTTCAGGATTATTGGGAGATTCCGGCGGGAGAGGATACCGCGATCAACGGAAAGTGGGTTCCGGGTCCGCGCATGGAGCTGTTCGACGCGATTAAGAACGCGCTCGGCGATGTCCCGATTATCGCAGAGGATTTGGGGGATATCGACGATGCAGTGCGCGATTTCCTCAAGGAGAGCGGCTATCCGGGTATGCGTGTGCTGATTTTCGGTCTGTATGACAATCAGGACAACATCCACCTGCCGCACAATCATCCGGTGAACTGCATTGCCTATACCTCGACGCACGACTCGGAGACGGTCTGCGAGCAGATTATGGATAAGAGCAGACCGGAGGATGCCTCGTTTGCCTATGAATATCTGCGCTCGTCGCATCAGGAGCCGCTCGGCTGGAGCGCAATCCGCACGGTCTTTGCATCCCCGGCAGTGATCGCAATGACCACCATGCAGGATGTGCTGTCGCTCGGCAGCGATGCACGCATGAATACTCCGTCTACCCTGGGCGGAAACTGGAGCTGGAGAGTCCGTGCTGAGGCGATCAATGACTCCATCGCACAGTTCCTCTATAAGGTGACCAAGGCGAACAAGCGCCTGAATCCAAACGCAAGATAAAAATACATTAAATTCGCAATCTGTTTCACAAAAAGGGATGATTTTATGAAAAAGCCAATTCAGGCAGTTATTTTTGATCTGGACGGCACGCTGCTGAATACGTTGGGAGACCTGCGCAATGCGGTCAACTACGCGCTGCGCAGGCGCGGCTGGCCGGAGCGCACCACCGAGGAGGTGTGTGCCTTTGTCGGCAACGGTATTCGCAATCTGATGCGCCTGAGTATGCCGGAGGGAATGCCGGATGACGTGATTGATGCCGGACTGGCCGAGTTTTATGAGTATTACAGCGCGCATATGCAGGATGAAACCGTGCCGTATGACGGAATTATGGAACTGCTGCGTCAGCTCAAGGCGGACGGCAAAAAGATCGGTATTCTGTCCAATAAGGTGCATACCGCCGCGGTGCCCCTGTGCCGTCATTATTTTGGCGATCTGCCGGATGTGATCTTTGGAGAGCGTCCAGGTGTGCCGCGCAAGCCGGATCCGACCTCTTGCCTGGAGCTGATGGAAAAGCTGGGCGTGACGCGTGAGGAGACGGTTTATGTCGGCGATTCCGGCGTGGACATGAACACGGCACGCAATGCAGGATTGCTTGCCTGCGGCGTGACATGGGGCTTCCGCTCGCGTCAGGTTCTGCTCACCTCGGGTGCGAACCTTCTGATTGATACACCGGCAGGTCTGCTGAGAAATATCGACTGACAGGAGGAAAGGCAATGGAGCTGCAAATCCAGCGCGCGAAGGAAGCATTTGAAAAGAATGGCTTTTCATGCACGTATTTTGAAACCGCGGAGCAGGCGGTAACGTATCTTGCGGAGCAAGTGCGCGGAAAGACGGTCGCATTCGGCGGCTCGATGACGCTCAAGGAGATAGGTGCGGACGAAGTGCTCGGAGTGGGCGCAGAGGTACACTGGCACTGGAATGGCGATGCGTTCTGCCAGAATGCGGATGTGTACGTGACCTCTGCCAATGCGCTGTCCGAACAGGGAGCAGTGGTCAATATCGACGGCGCGTGCAATCGTGTTGCCGGTCAGCTGTTCGGCGCACAGGAATATTTTATCGTCTGCGGCGTGAACAAGCTCGCCCTCGATCTTCATGCGGCGCTGTACCGTGCGCAGAATATTGCCGCACCGAAGAACGCACAGCGGCTGGGCAAAAAAACGCCGTGCGCAGTAAAGGCGGACAAGTGCTACCACTGCAGCAGTCCGGAGCGCATTTGCTGTGCAACGGTGATTCTGGAACGGCCTCCGATCAGTGCAAAGCGATATGAGATTATTCTCATCAACGAAAATCTCGGCTATTAAGCTGAAATCCGGCAGAACATATAGTTTTGCCGGATTTTTCACGTCAAAAACTGTTATTGAAAAAAACATAAAAATTTTGTATCATTCTTGTTGACAGAATCGGGATCATCGGCTATAATAAATACCGTCGTCAGGGAACGACAAAAGAAATGCGGATGTAGCTCATCTGGTAGAGCGCCACCTTGCCAAGGTGGAGGTAGCGAGTTCGAGCCTCGTCATCCGCTCCAGATCAAACGGTTCAGAGTATTCTGAACCGTTTTTTGTCATATGCGGAAAAGGAGACTGCGATGAAACGGAGCAT
>JAEDEU010000001.1 GCA_016293155.1 Clostridiaceae bacterium
GGAGCTGAGCGCAGAGGCGCGGGAAACCATGTTTACCGATATGATGAGGGTCGCGCTGGAGACTGCCGCGCAGCAGCAGGCGAAAGCAAGATCGGGAAATTTTTGAGATCGGAGTGGGACATTTTGCGGGACACTGTCCTGGGACAACGTCCACCCATATAAGAGATAGAGATAAAGATAGAGTTAAAGTTAGAGCTAGAGACAGAGAGAAAGACAGAATTAGAGCTAGAATCAGAGCAAGAGACAAAGACAAAGCGCCGCTGCCCCGAAAGGCGGGACAGCGCTTGTGCGGAGCGGTCGCGCCGCCCCGCTGTTTGTAAGTGTCCTTGTGAGTTAGCCGCAGTAATGATTGACATATGTCAGGAATCGGCGTATAATAGACATATGTCAGAAACAAGAAAAGGAGACCGCTATGCCAAGACCGCCCAAATGCAGAAGGGTATGCGCTGTACCGCGCGGAAAGGGCTTTGTGCCGCTGGAGGGCGGTACGGAGGAGCAGATTGTGATGACGGTAGAGGAATACGAGACCATTCGCCTGATCTCTCTGGAGGGCTGCACGCAGGAGCAGTGCGCACGCCAGATGCAGATCGCCCGAACGACCGTTCAGAGCATCTACGGCTCCGCCAAGACGAAGATGGCGGACGCACTGGTCAACGGCAAAACGCTGACCGTCAGCGGCGGCAGCTATACGCTCTGCCCCAAGGCGGGCTGCGGTCATTGCCGCGGACGCTGCTGCGGCTGGGAAGGCGGCTCCTGCGGCAAAGGAGAACAGACATGAAAATCGCAGTTACCTATGAAAACGGCAATGTATTTCAGCATTTCGGTCACACCGAGCAATTCAAGGTTTACACGGTAGAGAACGGCGCGATCACCGCCTCCGAGATCGTTTCCTCGGACGGTGCCGGTCACGGTGCGCTGGCACAGCTGCTGGGCGCGCACGAGATCGACGCGCTCATCTGCGGCGGCATTGGCGGCGGCGCACGCGTTGCGCTGGGCAATGCAGGCATTCAGGTATTCGGCGGCGTATCCGGCTCGGCGGACGCGGCGGCAGAGGCATTTGCGCGCGGTGAGCTGGCATGGAATCCGAATGCCTCCTGCTCCGGTCACGGACACGACCATCACCACGGCGAGGGACATTCCTGCGGCTCGCACGGCTGCGGCGGCGGATGCCACTAAAGGCGTTCCGCAGAGAAGAGAGAATAGAGAAAATGCGTTTCGCGGAGCGGGACGCATGGAAACCGATTTGAAAAGAACAAATTCTGTTAGGAGCCCTCTCAGTCACGGCATACGCCGTGCCAGCTCTCCCAGAGGGAGAGCCAAGTATCGTAATCTTTTTATCGAAATATACCAGTTTTAACACCATATCAACGATAATTACGGACTAATCTTGCCTCTCCCTTTGGGAGAGGTGGATTCGTCCGCAGGACGAAGACGGAGAGGGCGCCGATACGTATTCTCTTTTTTTGACACTTTCTCGACAATCTGAACCACCCTGTGGGCGGGGCTTCGCACACAGGCTTTTGCGGTAACAACAAAAAAGAACGGCGGTATCCTGTGCGGATATCGCCGTTTTGCGTCGTCAGAACGGGTATTTTCTGAATTTTCCCGGAGAGATTCCGACCTTTTGCGAGAAGGCGTTAATAAAACGGCCTTCGGTGTGGTAGCCAACCGCCGCCGCGATGCGGTCCAGACTCATGTCCGTTGTCAGCAGCAGCTGCTTTGCGTGGTTGATGCGGGTGATGATGACGTACTCGTAGGGGGAGTAGCCGGTTTCGTTCTTGAACAGCCGAGAAAAATGATACGGGCTGAGGAAAACCAGTGCGGACAGCTGCTTGACCGAGAGATCCTGATTCAGATTGCAGTGGATGTAATCAATGACCTGACTGACCGGAGAGGTCTGCTTATAGACCGCCTCGTTGATGCGTCCGATCGGCATCAGGCTGAACAGGATGGTCGAAATCAGCTGAGCGCATTCGCCCTCGCCGAGCTGACGGTCCTCGCGGTGCCCGTCCATCAGACAGATGAGCGCATCCACCACGGCAGGATAGCGCCGTGCGGAGAATACCACGCCGTATTCCCGGTTGATGTGCGCAAGCAGCTCGTGGGTGTTCAGTCCGTCAAAGTGCGCCCAGAAAAATTCGCCGTCACAGTCGGCATAGTAGCGATGCGGGGCGGATCGGCAGTCAAAAATCGCAAACTCTCCGCTGCCGATGGTGTAGCGCTTGGAATCGTATTCCAGCCGGAGCGTGCCGGTGCGCACATACAGAATCAGCGGGTGCGGATAGCTTTTGCGGCGGATGTTGTATTCATCGGTTGTAAAGTAGTTTCCGCAGGAAACAAGATAATATAACAGCTCCTTCGCGGTGTCCGACGGGGTACAGAAGATGCACTCGGAGCCGGAGCGGGTGCCATGGTCAATTGCCTGCATATTGAAAGCTCCTAATAGAATCATTTTTAGATACTATAATTATACCCCAAAAAGAGAAAAACGCAAGGTGTCGAAGTGTAATGCGCATGAAATCGAACGATTTTGCAAAAAAACGCAAAAAAGAGCATGGATGACAGCACGTCTGGACAAATGGCAATTATTTGACAAAAAAGGGCAGGATATCGCGTGTTATTTCCGCAAAAATCTGTTACGATGATTGACGAAGTCTGCTTGAAATGCTATGATAATCCATAAGCTCGCCGGATTGGATGAGCTGTTTTGCAGGGTGGCACGGGAAGCCGTGCTGAAAAGGGAAGTCGGGTGCAAATCCCGCGCAGTCCCGCTGCCGTATTGAGCGAGGGTTCTGGCACAATGTCACTGGGCGCACCGCCCGGGAAGACGCCGGAGCACTGATGACCTCTGAGCCGGAAGACCTGCCCTGTGAAAAAACACAACCACTTTACGGAGTATAAAGGAGGTATACGCATGAGAGTATGCAAGTGGATTTTCGGATTCTTCTAGTGGGCGGTCTGGTGAGAAAATCAGAAACGACAGAAAGGAAGAAAACGAAATGAACAAAAGAGAAAAAATTTTTCTGCTGACCTGCCTGCTGGCAGGCGTGATGTGCATGAACGCCGGTGCGATGCACATTATGGAGGGCTTTTTGCCCAAAACGTGGAGTGCAGTCTGGTTTGTTGTCTGCATCCCGTTTGTTGTCATCGGCTTCCGCCGCATTTCCCAGGCAGTAAAGCAGGATTCCAAGAACCTGACGCTGCTGGCGCTGTGCGGTGCGTTTGCGTTTGTACTGTCCGCGATGAAGCTCCCGTCGGTCAGCGGCTCGTGCTCGCATCCGACCGGTGTCGGTCTGGGCGCGATCCTGTTCGGACCGTGTGCGACCACCATCCTCGGACTGATTGTCCTGCTGTTTCAGGCGATCCTGCTCGCGCACGGCGGTCTGTCCACGCTGGGAGCGAATGTGTTCTCTATGGCGATTGTCGGTCCGCTGGTGTCCTTCGGCGTGTTTAAGCTGCTGAAGAAGCTGGGCGTTCCGAGTGCGGTCTGTGTGTTTGCAGCGGCGGCTCTGGGCGATCTGCTGACCTATGTGTGCACGTCGTTCGAGCTGGCGGCGGCATTCCCGGGCGAGGGCTTTGCATTCTCGCTGGCGAAGTTTATGGGCATCTTTGCGATTACTCAGATCCCGCTGGCGATCTCCGAGGGTCTGCTGACCGTGCTGGTATACAATGTGCTGGCAAAGTACAGCAGAAAAGAGCTGGATGCACTGGGCGCGCTGTAAGGAGGTACAACGATGAAGCTTTGGCAGAAAAATATCATTTTGGCTGTTTTGGTGGTCATTCTGGCAGTGGTGCCGCTGGTTGTCTGCAAGGGTGCAGAGTTCGGCGGCGCGGACGGCGAAGCGGAGGAAGCAATCGGAGAGATTGCTCCGGATTACGAGCCGTGGTTTGCAAGCATCTATGAGCCGGCAAGCGGAGAGATTGAATCTCTGCTGTTCGCCTTACAGGCGGCTGTCGGATCGGGAGTCGTATGCTTCGTGCTGGGCAGACTGACCGCCAAGAAGGAACAGTAATATGATCGGTACAGACAAATATTCCTACGCCTCCGCGCTTCGGCGCGTGCAGCCGCAGTCCAAGCTGCTGCTGACGATGGTGAGTATTGTCCTGTGCCTTACGCTGGATTCCGTCGCTGTCAGTCTGCTCACAGTAGTGCTGATGGCGGCGGTTATCTGCTGTATGGGGAAAATCGCACTGCGCGATTTTGTGCACATGATGATTCTGCCGATGGACTTTTTGCTGCTTGCCACGATCACGATTTTTATCGGACGGTTTGAGCCGGATGCGCCGCAGGTGCTCGGCATCGTGATCGGCGCGCATCGCTACGGTATTTCGTCCGCCTCTGCGGTGATGGGCGCGCACATCTTCCTGCGGTCGCTTGCCGCAATTGCGAGTGTGTATTTTCTGGTGCTCAACACGCCGATGACGGACATCAGCTGGGCGCTCGGACGGCTGCATGTGCCGCCGCTGTTCATCCAGCTGATGGAGCTGATCTACCGCTTTGTCTTTGTGCTGTATGAGGCGATGCACCGCATCCGCACCGCGCAGGCATCCCGTCTGGGCTATCACGGTCTGGCGCGCTCCTACCGCTCGACCGGCACCTTGGTCGCGGTGCTGTTTGCACGGGCGTATCATAAGTCCAACCGCATCAGCTGCGCACTGGAATCGCGGGGCTATACGGGAAATTTGCAGACGCTGGAGCAGGAATATGAGAGCGGAGCACGGGTGCGGTATGCGTGTATCGGCATTACGGCATTGCAGATGCTTTGCTTTGCGGCGGAAAGGCTGGTGTGCGCATGAGCACGATGATGGAAACCAAAAAACTGACCTATCGCTATGAGGACGGTACCGAGGCGCTGCGCGGACTGGATTTTGCGGCGGAGCGCGGAAAGATCACCGGTCTGCTGGGGGCGAACGGCGCGGGAAAATCCACGCTGTTTCTCAACCTGAACGGCGTGCTCACGCCGGAGAGCGGCACGGTGCTGCTGGACGGTGAGCCGGTGCAGTACAACCGAAAGGGCATTCTGGCGCTGCGGCAGCGGGTCGGAATCGTGTTCCAGGACCCGGACGATCAGCTGTTCTCGGCGGATGTCTATCGGGATATCTCGTTTGGCGCGGTCAATCTGGGACTTCCGACGGACGAGGTGCGCCGCCGGGTGGAGGAGGCAATGGAGCAGACCGGCATCTCCGACCTATGCGACAAGCCGACCCACGCGCTCAGCTACGGGCAGAAAAAGCGGGTTGCGATTGCCGGTATTCTGGTTATGCGTCCGGATGTGATGATTCTGGACGAGCCGACCGCCGGTCTGGACCCGTCCGGCGTGAGCGACATCATGCACCTGCTCACCAGACTGCGCGACGAGCTGGGTATGACCATCGTGGTGGCAACGCATGATATTGACATCGTGCCGCTGTACTGCGATCAGGTTTACCTGCTGAGCGGAGGCGTGAGCTGTGCGCACGGCACGCCGGAGGAGCTGTTTTCACAGCCGGAGCTGCTGCGGGCGCACCACCTCAGACTGCCGCGCATCGCGCATCTGATGGAGATTCTGAATAAAAAGGACGGGCTGGATGTCAGCCCGACTGCCGCGACCATCTCACAGGCGCGCACACAGATTGTTAAGCTGATGAAAGAGCTAGTTTAGGGCTGTTTATGAGGGAATTTGTTGTAAAAAACAAAAAAAAGCTCGCACTGGGATATACAACTGGTTCCTGCGCCGCTGCTGCCGCAAAGGCGGCGGCGCAGGCGCTGCTCTCCGGCGAGCCGGTGGACTCCGTTCGGCTGATGACACCCGCAGGCATCCTGCTCCATGTGGATGTGGAGCACATGGAGCGTGCACCGGATCGGGTGCGCTGTGCCGTCCGCAAGGACGCGGGCGATGATCCGGACATCACGCATGGGATGCTGGTCTTTGCCGAGGTGGAAAAAACAGCTTCGGGCATCTCTATTGACGGCGGTGAGGGGGTCGGGCGCGTAACAAAGCCCGGTCTGGCGTGCGCAGTCGGTCAGGCGGCGATCAATCCCGGACCGCGGGAGCAGATTACCCGTGCGCTGACCGAGACGGCGGAGCGGTATGGCTATACGGGCGGCTTTTCCGTGGTGATTTCCGCACCGGAGGGCGTGCGGCTCGCGGAGCGGACGTTTAATCCGAGTCTGGGCATTGTCGGCGGGTTGTCCATTCTGGGCACGACCGGCATCGTCGAGCCGATGAGCGAGCGCGCGCTGATTGACACAATCCGGCTGGAGCTGGACGCGCGGTACGCCGAAGGTGTGCGCGAGCTGCTGATCTGTCCGGGCAACTACGGCGAGGATTTTGCCGCAGAGCAGCTGGGGCTGAGTCTGGAGCGCGGCGTGAAATGCTCGAATTTTATCGGGGAGACGCTGGATTATGCGGTATACAGGGGATTTTCCTCTGTCCTGCTCATCGGGCACGCGGGCAAGCTCATCAAGCTCGGCGCCGGTGTCTTTCAGACGCATTCGTCCTATGCGGACGGGCGGCAGGAGGTGCTTGCATCGCACGCCGCCATGGCGGGTGCGGATCGGGATACGGTGCGCGCCGTGATGCAGTCGGTCAGTGTGGACGAGTGCATCCGGCTGATTCGGGAGGCGGGCGTGCTGGAGGAGACTCTGCGCACGATTTCCCAAAAAATCGCAAGGCATCTGCATCATCGGACGGTGGACAAAACCGGACGGGATTTTTGCATGGAATATTTGATTTTTACCAATGTACACGGCGTGCTGATCCAATCGGACGGCGCGGCGGAGCTGATCAATCGACTAAAGGAACGAGAGCTATGAATCAGGGAACACTATACGGCGTAGGCGTGGGTCCGGGCGATCCGGAGCTGCTGACCATGAAGGCGGTGCGCATTCTGCGCGAGGCGGATGTGATTGCCGCACCGGACACCGGCGGAGAGAAAACCGCCCTCGGCATCTGCAAGGAATACATCGAGGGCAAGCCGATGCTGCTGTGCGATATGCCGATGCTCCGCGACAAGGAGCTGCTGGCGCGCAAGTACGACAGCGCGGCGGATGAAATTTGCAGCATTCTGGACAGCGGGCGCAATGTGGCATTCATCACGCTGGGCGACCCGACCGTCTATTCGACCTATCTTTATGTGCATCAGCGCGTGCGTGCGCGCGGCTATACGGCAGAGCTGGTGCCGGGTGTGCCGTCCTTCTGTGCGGCGGCGGCGCGTCTGGGCGAGTCGCTCTGCGAGGCGGCGGAGCCGCTGACCATCATTCCGGCGTCCAACCGCGAGATCGACACGTTTCTCGATCTGCCGGGCACCAAGGTGCTCATGAAAACCGGACGCGCGATGGCGCAGGTCAAGCGCACGCTCTCGGAGCGCAGGGTATCCGTACAGTCGGTGGAAAACTGCGGTCTGGTAGGGGAGCGCGTATTCCGCTCGCTGGACGAGATTGACACCGAGGCGGGTTATTTTTCCATTGTTGTGGTAAAGGAGAAGGTATGATTTATTTTGTCGGAGCAGGCTCGGGCGCGGTGGATCTCATCACCGTGCGCGGCAGATCGCTCATTGAACGCGCGGATGTGATTGTCTATGCCGGTTCGCTGGTCAATCCGGAGCACCTGACGTTTGCAAAGCCGGAATGTGACATCCATGACAGCGCGAAGCTGTCGCTGGAGCAGGTCATGGAGATCATGCTTCCTGCGGCGAAGGCGGGCAAGCTGGTGGTGCGCCTGCACACGGGCGACCCGTCCATCTACGGCGCAATCCGCGAGCAGATGGACATTCTGGATGCAGAGGGCGTGGAGTATGAGGTCTGCCCGGGCGTGTCCTCCTTCTGCGGCGCGGCGGCGGCGCTCAAGGCGGAATATACGCTTCCCAATGTCAGCCAGTCGGTCATTTTAACGCGCATGGAGGGGCGCACGCCCGTGCCGGAGCGCGAGTCCATTCAGTCCTTCGCGGCGCACGGTGCAACCATGGTGCTGTTTTTGTCCGCCGGAATGCTGGGCGAGCTGTCTCGCCGCCTGATCGAGGGCGGCTATACGGCGGAAACGCCGGCGGCAATCGTCTACAAGGCGACATGGCCGGATGAGAAGATTGTGCGCTGTACGGTCGGCACGCTCGCGGAGCGCGCAAGGGAGGCGGGCATCACCAAGACCGCACTGATTACCGTCGGCGGCTTTCTGGGGACGGAGTACGACCGCTCCAAGCTGTATGACCCGACGTTTACCCACGAATTCCGCACGGGCACGCAGGCATGAAGATTGCGGTGATTTCGTTTACCGGACGCGGGCATGAGACCGGCGCGCGCATTGCGGCGTGCTTTTCGGGCGATACCGTGACGCATTACGGACGCGCGGAGGGGCTGACTCCGTATGCATCGCTGGATGCGTTTGCGCGGCAGGCGATGGCGGAATGCGGGTGCATCGTGTTTGTCGGCGCGACGGGCATTGCGGTGCGCGCAGTCGCGCCGTATCTGCGCGGCAAGGATGTCGATCCCGCCGTGCTGACGGTGGACGAAAATGCGCGGTTTGTCATTGCGCTGCTGTCCGGTCACATCGGCGGCGCGAACCGGCTTGCGGAGCGGCTGGCGCGGCAGCTGGATGCGCAGCCGGTGGTCACGACCGCGACGGACGGCAGAGGGCTGTTTGCCGCAGATGCATGGGCGGCAGAGCATGGGTGTATTGTCGCGGACAAGCGCGAGATCAAGTATATTTCGTCCGCACTGCTGCGCGGCGAAGCGGTTGGCTTTGTCAGCAGCTTCCCCGTGGACGGCGAGCTGCCCGAAGGGCTGCGGCGCGGAACCGGAATGGAGCACGGCATTGCGCTCACGCTGGACGGCGGCGTGCAGCCGTTTGCGCACACGCTCCGGCTGATTCCGCGCATCGTGCATATCGGTGTGGGCTGTCGGCGCGGGGCGGATCCGGACAATTTGATCCGTGCGGTCATGGACAGCCTGAGCCGTTTGGAGATTTCCCCGCGCGCGGTGCGTGCGGTGGCGTCCATCGACCTCAAGCGGGAGGAGCCGGCAGTGCTCCGGCTGGCGGAGCAGTTCGGCTGTGAAACGCGATTTTACACGTCAGACGAGCTGAACGCGGCGGACGGACGGTTTCCGGAGTCCGGATTCGTGCACAGCGTGACCGGCACGGACAATGTATGCCAGCGTGCGGCGGCGCGTTCCGCCGGGGCAGAGGGCATATGCCTGCTGCCAAAAACCGTTTTGTATGGTACAACGGTTTCGATTTATCAGGAGAAATGGAGGGCGGAATTTTGAAGCTGATGTTATCCGCCGTGGACTGGCAGACTGCCTCTGCCGCCGCGCGTGAGCCGCTTGCGTTTCCGGCGGCAAAGGTGCGCAGTCTGCTGCGCGAGATCCGCGCGCAGGCAGGTGTGAGCGGCTGTGTGCTGCTGTCCACCTGCAACCGAACCGAATTATATCTCACCGGCGACATCGGGGAGACACCGGCACAGCTGCTGTGCCGCCTGACCTGCCTGCCGGAGCTTGTGCCGCTGTTTGTCACCCGGTGCGGCGAACAGGCGGTCAATCACCTGATGGAGGTCACCTGCGGACTGCGTTCCCAGATTCTGGGCGAGGATCAGATTCTTTCCCAGGTGCGCAGTGCGCTGATGACCGCGCAGGAGGAGCATACGACGGATGCGGTGCTGTCCGCGCTGTTCCGCAATGCCGTGACCGCCGGCAAGCAGTGCCGCACCGAGGTTCGTCTGACTGCCGCCCCGCTCTCAGTTGCGGAGTATGCGGTGGAGCTGGCGGAGAAAAAGTATAAAAATCTGAGCGGAACACGTGCGGTCGTGATCGGCAACGGCGAAATGGGTCGTCTGACCTCGCGCCTGCTCGTCGAACGGGGCTGCCGCGTGACCGTCACCCTGCGTTCCTACCGCCACGGCGAAACGATTGTGCCCAGAGGCTGTGCGACCGTGCCGTATGATGCGCGGATGGACGCGATTGACGGCTGCGATCTGGTGTTCAGCGCAACCACCAGTCCGCACTATACGCTGACGGCGGAGCAGCTTGCGGGCTGTACACAGCCGCCCGCACTGGTCTGCGATCTCGCCATGCCGCGCGATGTTCAGCCGGAGGCGGGCGCGTATACCAAGCTGCTGGACATGGACAGCATGACCGTGGACGCCTCGCACAACCGCGAGGAGCTGGCGCGCATTCATGAAGTAATCGAACAGAGCACCGCGGAATTCTTTCGCTGGTATCATCATAGAGACAGCCTGCCGGTGCAGGAGCAGCTGCGCGAGCTGGCGGCGGAGCGCGTGCTGGAGAGTCTGGCGTTTGCCGATCTGGAGCTGCACGAGGAGGAGCTTCCGGCAGCGCGTGAGGCGGCGCAGCTTGCCGCGCGGCAGACCGTGGATTATCTGCTCGGCAGCCTGACGCTGTCACGCGGAGAGCTGGAGCAGGCACTGGAAAAAATTCGTCACAGGAGAAGAAAACCGTGAACATTTATGTAATTGGCATGGGCCCGGGCGATGCGGCATATCTGACACCGCGCGCGCTGGAGGCGATTCAGGCGAGCGATGTCATCGTCGGCTACGGGCTGTACGTGGAGCTGCTGGGTGAGCTGGTGCAGGGCAAGGAGTGCATCACCACGCCCATGCGGCAGGAGATTCAGCGCTGTGAGATGGCGCGGGACAAAGCGTTGGCGGGTCATACGGTTTCGGTCGTGTGCTCGGGCGATGCGGGCATTTACGGCATGGCAGGTCTGGTGCATCAGGTGTGCGAGGGACATCCGGAGCTGACCATCGAGGTCGTGCCGGGCATCACCGCCGCGTGCTCGGGCGCTGCCGTGCTCGGCGCGCCGCTGACGCATGATTTTGCCGTCATCAGCCTGAGCGACCTGCTCACGCCGTGGGAGAAAATCGAAACCCGTCTGGACTGCGCGGCACAGGGCGATTTCTGCATTGCACTGTACAATCCGTCCAGCAAAAAGCGTGCGGACTATCTGAAGCGCGCGTGTGACATTCTGCTGCGCCATCAGCCGGAGACCATCGCCTGCGGCATCGTCCGCCAGATCGGGCGCGAGGGACAGGAATATGAGCTGTGCACGCTGGGTGAGCTGCGCGAAAAGCAGGTGGATATGTTTACCACCGTGTTTATCGGCAATTCGCAGACCAGAGTGATTCACAATAAGCTGGTTACGCCGAGAGGATATGAAAACAAATGAGACTCGTGATTTTTGCCGGAACGAGCGAGGGACGCGCCCTGTGTGAGCGCATCTCGCGGCGCGGCGCGCAGGCAGAGGTCTGTGTGGCAACCGAATACGGGCGCACCGTGCTGCCCGAGCTGCGCGGCATTACCGTGCATAGCGGACGCATGGATGAGGCGGAGATGACCGCATTTTTGCAAAATTTTGACACCGTTGTGGATGCGACGCATCCGTATGCGGATGTGGTGACGCGCAACCTGCGGTCGGCGTGCGCGGCGTGCGGCTGCCGTTATCTGCGCCTGCTCCGCCCCAAAACACAGGCAGAGGGAGTTGTGCACGTGCCGGACGCACAGGCGGCGGCGGAATTTTTAAACGCCGAGGAGGGCGGCATTCTGCTGACCACCGGCAGCAAGGATCTGCCGATATTTGCGGCGGGAATTGCGGACTACAAAGCCCGCCTGTTTCCGCGCGTGCTGCCCGCGGCGGCCTCGCTGGAGGCGTGCCAAAGGCTGGACATTCCGGCAAAAAACATGATTCTGATGCAGGGACCGTTTTCCGCCGAGCTGAATGCGGCGATGCTGCGGCAGACCGGCGCAAGGTGGCTTGTGACCAAGGACACCGGTGCGGCGGGCGGACTGCCGGAAAAGCTCGCGGCGGCGCGCGAGACGGGCGCGGGCGTGGTGATGATCGACCGCCCGACCGAGGAGGACGGCCTCAGCTCCGCGCAGATTGAGGCGGAGCTGTTTGGAAGCACACCGCGGTTTCCGTTGTTTCTCGACCTGACCGGCGCAAAATGCGTGATGGTCGGCGCGGGCAGCATTGCGCGGCGGCGCGTGGAGACATGGAAGCAGTACGGTGCGGAAATCGTTGTTATTGCGCCGGATGCGGACCGGATAGACGGCGTGCACGCGGTCTGCCGTCCGTATGAGTTCGGAGATTTGGAGGGAGCCGTGCTCGCAAGCGCAGCGACGAATGACCGTGCGGTCAACCGCGCCGTCGGACTGGAGGCGAAGGAAAGAGGCATTCCGGTCAGCGTGGCGGACTGCGCGGAGGAAAGCACGTTTTATTTCCCGGCGGTGTGCCGCAGCGCGCACCTGAGCGCGGGCGTGGTGTCGGACGGCACAAGGCATACGCTGACTGCCGCCGCCGCAAAGCGCATCCGCGCCGTCATGGAGGAGATTGATTTATGAAAACCATTCGAGTAGGCAGCCGTGCATCCAAGCTGGCTGTCATTCAGGCGGAGATGGTCATGGATGCAATCCGCGCCTCCCATCCGGAGGTGCACACCGAGCTGGTCACGATGACCACGACAGGCGATCAAATCCTGGACCGCACGCTGGATAAAATCGGCGGCAAGGGGCTGTTCGTCAAGGAGCTGGACCGCGCGCTGCTCGCGGGCGAGGTGGACATCACGGTGCATTCCATGAAGGATCTGCCGACCGAGCTCAATCCGGAGCTGCCTATCGTGGCGGTTTCCGAGCGCGCACAGCCGTATGACGCGCTGGTTCTGCCGCAGGGCGTGCGTGAGCGCGACCCGAAGCAGCCCATCGGCTGTGCCAGCGCGCGGCGGCGCATTCAATTGCAAAAACTGTTTCCCGATGCGGAGATCCGCCCGATTCGCGGCAATCTCCAGACCCGTCTGGCAAAGCTGGACGCGGGCGAATACGGCGCACTGGTGCTCGCACAGGCAGGTCTTGCGCGTCTGGGATTGGAATACCGCATTCACCGGCTGTTCTCACCGGAGGAAATTCTGCCGTCCGCCTGTCAGGGCATTCTGGCGGTGCAGGCGCGCGCCGGAGAGGATGTTTCCTATCTGTCCGGCTTCCACAACGAAGCCGCAATGCTCTGTGCCAAGACGGAGCGCGCCTTTATCCGCACGCTGGACGGGGGCTGCTCCGCACCCGTGGCGGCGTTTGCGGAAAAACTGGAACATAACATCCGCCTGACCGGACTGTATGTTTCGGAGGACGAGACCGTCCGGCTGAGGGAGACGATAACCATCCCGGCAGAGGACGCACCGCGCGCCGCGGCGGAGCTGGCGCATAAGCTCAAACAGGAGGCAAACCGATGAACGGAAAAGTGATACTGGTCAGTGCAGGACCGGGCGATGGCGGTCTGCTCACCCTGCGCGGCAAACAGGCGCTGGAGCGCGCGGAGGTGGTCGTATATGACCGTCTGGTCGGCGCGGAGGTCATGGAAATGATTCCGGACAGCGCGGAGAAAATCAACGTCGGCAAGACGAGCGGACATCATCCGATTCCGCAGCACGAGATCAACCGCATTCTGTGCGAGCAGGCGCAGAAGGGCAAGTCGGTTGTGCGGCTCAAGGGCGGCGACAGCTATCTGTTCGGACGCGGCGGCGAGGAATGTGAGGAGCTGATTGCACACGGCATCGACTTTGAGGTCGTGCCCGGCGTGACCTCCGCCATCGCCGCGCCCGCCTATGCCGGCATTCCGGTGACGCACCGCGACTGCGCATCCTCGGTGCACATCATCACCGGACACAAGAAAAAGGACGGCGTGCTGCATCTGGACTATGAGGCGCTCGTCCGCGTGGGCGGCACGCTCGTATTCCTGATGAGCGTGACCTCCGCGCCGGAGATTTTAAACGGTCTGATGGACGCCGGCATGAGCGGCGATATGCCCGCCGCGATGGTGGAAAACGGCACGCGCCCGCAGCAGAAAAAGCTGATTTCCACCGTGGCGCAGCTGGCAGAGGACCGTCAGGGCATCAAAAGCCCGGCGATTCTGATTGTCGGCAGGGTGTGCGCACTTCCGGAGCAGCTGGACTGGTACAGCAGACGTCCGCTGCGCGGTGTGCGCATTGCCGTCACCCGTCCGAAGGAGCGCGCCGGTACGCTGACCGCGCGTCTGCGGGAGCTGGGCGCGGAGGTAATTTCCTATCCGTGCATCCGCACCGAGCGCATCGCGCCCAATCCGGAGCTGACCGCCGTGCTGTACGACCTCAGCGCGTACCAGTGGCTGGTGCTGACCAGTCCGGCGGGCGCGGACGCGCTGTTTGACGCGCTGTTCGAGTGCGGTCTGGATGCACGCGCACTGGCACAGCTCAAGATCGCCGTCATCGGAGCGGGCACGGCAAAGCAGCTGCGGAAATATGGAATCTGCGCGGATTTTATGCCGGAAACCTACGATTCCACCCATCTGGCAGCCGGTCTGTGCCTGCTCGCCAGAGAGGGCGAGCGGATGCTGCTGCTGCGCGCCGAGGAGGCGTCTATGGAGCTGACCGCCGCGCTGAATGCAGGCGGCATCGCCTATGACGACATTCCGCTGTACCGCACGATTTACCGGAGCGAGAACAGCGAGGAGCTGGAGGAGCGGCTGGAGGACGGCACGGTCGATTATGTTACCTTCACCAGTGCATCCACGGTAAAGGCATTTGCCGCATCCCTTCCGGGCACGGATTTTTCCAGTGTCACAGGCGTGTGCATCGGCAGACAGACCGAGGCAGAGGCAAAGCAATATGGCATTCATACAATTTTAGCAAAAAACGCCGACCTCACATCCATGATCGAGGCGATTCAGGAGGACAGAAAAAATGGAACTGCTTAACAGACCGCGCAGACTGCGCACCACACCGGAAATCCGCTCGATGGTTCGGGAGACCCGCATGTCCCCGTCCAGCCTGATTCAGCCGCTGTTTGCCATCGAGGGCGAAAATATCAAGCATGAAATCCCGTCCCTGCCGGGACAGTATCATTGGTCGCCTGACCGCATCTGCGAGGCAGTGCAGGAATGCGTGGACGCAGGCGTGGACAAGGTGATCCTGTTCGGACTGCCCGCAGAGAAGGACGAGGTCGGCTCGGGCGCATGGGCGGAAAACGGCATCGTCCAGCAGGCGGTGCGCGTGATTAAAAAGAATTTCCCGAACGTCACCGTTATCACGGATGTGTGCATGTGCGAATACACCTCGCACGGTCACTGCGGCATCCTGTGCGACCACTATGTGGACAACGACAAGACGCTGGAGGTGCTGGCAAAGACCGCGCTTTCGCACGCGCAGGCGGGCGCGGACATGGTTGCCCCGTCCGATATGATGGACGGCAGAGTGGGCGCAATCCGCAAGATTCTGGACGACAACGGATACATTAACGTGCCGATCATGGCGTATTCCGCAAAGTATGCGTCCGCCTTTTACGGTCCGTTCCGCGATGCGGCAGGCTCTGCGCCGTCCTTCGGCGACCGCCGCTCGTACCAGATGGACCCGCATAACGTGCGCGAGGCGATCTATGAGTGCGAGCTGGATGTGCGCGAGGGCGCGGATCTGCTGATGGTCAAGCCGGCGCTCAGCTATCTGGATGTCATCGTCAAGGCGCGCCAGCGCTTCGACCTGCCGATTGCCGCTTATTCGGTCAGCGGCGAGTACGCGATGATTAAGGCGGCCGCAGCGGCGGGACTGATTGACGAGTACCGCATTATGTGCGAATCCGCGCTCAGCATTTACCGCGCGGGTGCGGATATCCTCATCACCTATTATGCCAAGGAGCTGGCGGAAGCCATGAGAAAGGGAGACATCGGATAATGGACATTTCGGAAGCACTTTTTGCGCGCGCACAGCGCGTTCTGCCGGGCGGCGTGAACAGCCCGGTGCGGGCATACCGCTCGGTCGGCATTGCGCCGCGCTTTATTCACAGCGCACAGGGCAGTACGGTCACGGACGCGGACGGCGTGACCTATATCGACTACGTCGGCTCGTGGGGTCCGATGATTCTGGGTCATAATCATCCGAATATTTTGCAGGCGGTCAAGGACGCGGCGGCGGACGGTCTGAGCTTCGGCGCGCCGACCGCGCGAGAGATCGACATCGCGGAGCTGATGATTTCCATGGTGCCGAACATCGAGATGGTGCGCATGGTCAATTCCGGCACCGAGGCGGTCATGAGTGCGGTTCGTCTGGCGCGCGGCGCGACGGGCAGAGATAAGATCATCAAGTTCGAGGGCTGCTATCACGGTCACTCCGACTGTATGCTGGTCAAGGCGGGCTCCGGTGCGCTGACCGGCGGACATCCGGACTCGGCAGGCGTGCCGGGCGGCATCGCGGAGTACACGCTGACCGCGCAGTACAACGATCTGGACAGCGTGCGCGCGCTGCTCGCGGCAAACAAGGACGAGGTTGCGGCGATTATCGTGGAGCCGGTTGCGGCAAACATGGGCGTGGTTGCGCCGCAGGAGGGATTTTTGTCCGGTCTGCGTGCGCTGTGTGACGAGGCGGGCGCACTGCTGATCTTTGATGAGGTCATCACGGGCTTCCGCCTTGCGCGCGGCGGCGCACAGGAATATTTTGGCGTGAAGGCGGATCTGGTCACATTCGGCAAGATCATCGGCGGCGGTATGCCGGTCGGCGCATTCGCCGGTCCGAAGCATCTGATGGAGCAGGTCGCACCGACCGGCGCGGTCTATCAGGCAGGCACCCTCTCCGGCAATCCGGTCGCCATGGCGGCGGGTTTCTGTCAGCTTTCCATGCTGAACGAGCATCCGGAGTATTATGAACAGATCGAGAGAACCGCAAAGCTGGTCGCGGACGGTATGCGTCAGGCGGCGAAGGATGCGGGCGTTCCGATGGTGGTCAATCAGATCGGCTCGCTGCTGTGCCCGTACTTTACGGATGCGCCGGTGGAAAACTTTGCGGCGGCAAAGAGCAGCGATCTGGACAAATTCGCGGCATATTTCCGCGCCATGCTCAAGCGCGGCGTGTATCTCGCGCCGTCGCAGTTTGAGGCGATGTTCGTCGGCACGGCGCATTCGGATGAGGACATCATGCGCACGCTGACCGCCGCGCGTGAGGCACTGGCAGAGCTGGCATGAAGCACTATGTCATCCTCGGGGCGGGGCTGGGCTCGCCCGAATTTCTGACCGGACGCGCGGCGGAGACCATCCGCCGCGCGGATCACGTGCTCACGACCGAACGCATTGCGCACGGTCTGTCCGGTCTGCGCGCGGACATCGAGGTGCTGCCGTTTTCGCAGCTCGGCGCACGGGCGGAGCAGTGTGAGGGCACCACCGCCGTGCTGGTCAGCGGCGATACCGGATTTTTCAGCGCCGCCTCCGCGCTGTACGAGCGGCTGAGCCAAACCGCTCCGACCGAGCTGGTCTGCGGCATCGGCAGTATGCAGGCGTTCTGCGCGGCGATCGGCGAGCGGTATGACGATGTGTTCTGGCTGAGCGTGCACGGCAGAAGCGCGCACTCCCTGCTCGGCGCGGTGAGCTATCACAAAAAGGTGTTTGCGCTCACGGGCGGCACATTTTGTGCACAGGAGGTTTGCCGTCTGATGTGCAAAAACGGCTTGGGACAGCTGCGCGTCGTGATCGGGGAGCAGCTGGGCGCGCAGGACGAACGCATCCTGCGCGGGACGGCGGCAGAGTTGGCGAAGATGCCGACGGACTCGCTCGCGGTCATGATGATCTACAATGACAATCCGGCGGACGCATACCGTCCGCTGCGCGATGAGGATTTTGTGCGCGCCAAGGTGCCGATGACCAAGCAGGAGGTGCGCTGGCTGGTGCGCGATCTGCTCGCAGTGCGTCCGGAGGATGTGGTGTACGACATCGGCGCGGGCACCGGCTCGTGTACGATGGAGCTGGCACGGTGCGCAAATCTCGGCGCGGTCTATGCGGTCGAGTGCAAGCCGGAGGCGGTGCAGCTGATCCGCGAAAACCGAGAAAAAACCAAAAATTTTCATGTTTCCGTGATCGAGGCGACCGCGCCGGACGGGCTGAACGAACTGCCCCCACCGGACTGCGTGTTCATCGGCGGCAGCCGCGGCAATCTCGCGGAGATCGTCGCCGCGTGCGTGCAGAAAAATCCAAAGGTGCGCATGGTCATCACGGCAATCGCACTGGAAACGCTGGCGCAGGCGCAGCAGGCGATGGCGGACTTTTGCGAGGTTTCCATCACCTGCGTGAACATTTCGCGCGCAAAAACCGTGGGGAATTACCATATGATGACCGCGAACAATCCGGTCTGGGTGATCGGAGGACGGCATGAATAACGCGCCTCGCTTTGTCCTCGGCGGCACAAACAGCGGCTGTGGCAAGACAACCGTGTCCTGTGCGCTGATGCAGGCATATCAAAACCGCGGCGTGGAGGTCGCGGCGTTCAAGTGCGGACCGGATTACATCGACCCGATGTTTCACAGCCGCGTGATCGGCGCGCGCTCGCGCAATCTGGACGCATTTTTGTGCCGGAGAGAGCAAATCCCGCGTCTGCTGAGCAAAAACGCAGGCGCACTCTCGATCATCGAGGGCGTCATGGGATATTATGACGGCATGGGCGGCATCTCGGCGGAGAACTCGACCGCCGACCTCGCCGTGCTGACGGACAGCCCAACCGTGCTTGTGCTGAATGCACGGGGCATGTCGCTCTCCGCGGCGGCGCTGCTGCGCGGCTTTCTGGACTTTTCGCAAAACACCATCCGCGGCGTGATTCTGAACGGAATCCGCCCGATGATGACGGATTACTACGCAAGCATCATCGAATCCAATACCGGACTGACGGTGTACGGCAGTTTGCCGGACGATCCGGACTGCGCGGTGGAAAGCCGCCATTTAGGACTGGTCACGGCGCAGGAGATCGAGGATCTGCGTGAAAAATTGAACCGTCTGGCACAGCACGCGGAGCAGGGCATCGACCTCGACCGGCTGTTTGCGCTTGCACAGACCGCGCCGCCGCTGGCGGACTACGTGCCGCCGGAGCGGGAGTTTGACGGCGTGCGCATTGCGGCCGCGCAGGACGAGGCGTTCTGCTTTACCTATGCGGACGGACTGGATGTATTTCGGGAGCTTGGAGCGGAGCTCGTACCGTTTTCTCCGCTTCATGATACGGAGCTGCCGAAAAACATCGCAGGACTGTACCTTTGCGGCGGCTATCCGGAGCTGTATGCGCACCAGCTGAGCGCAAACCGCACGATGCTGGAAAGCGTGCGCATGGCGGTGCGCGGCGGTCTGCCGACGGTTGCCGAGTGCGGCGGCTTTCTCTATCTGCACGATACGCTGGAGGGCGAGCCGATGGCGGGCATCTGCGGCGGCGCGGGACATCTGACCGACCGGCTGGGCAAATTCGGCTATGTCGAGCTGACCGCGCGGCGGGACAATCCGCTGTGCGCGGCGGGGGAAACGCTGCACGCGCATGAATTTCACTACTGCGCCAGCGCAGACGAGGGCGATGCCTTTTGCGCCCAAAAGCCCGGACGCAAGCGCAGCTGGAGCTGCGTGCACGCGGGTGAAACGCTGTATGCCGGCTATCCGCACATCCATTTTGCCGGACAGCCCGAGGCGGCACGGCGGTTTTTGCGGCTGTGCGAGCGGTATCAACAGGACATTTGACTGCAAAGGAGGACGCGTCATGCGGATTCTCGTAACCGGCGGGAGCGCAAGCGGAAAATCCGCGCTCGCCGAACAATTTACCGTGCAGTGCTCCGCGGGCGCAAAACGGCTGTACCTCGCCGCGATGCAGCCCTTTGGAGAGGATGCACAGTTCCGCATTGCGCGGCACAAAGCGCTGCGCGCCGGCAAGGGCTTTGATACCGTGGAGCGGTACACGGATTATGCGCACTTTGTCCCGCCGATGGGATACGGCGCGGCGCTGTTTGAATGCGTGTCCAACGCGCTGGCGAATGAGCTGTTTTCGCCGGACGGCGCGGGGAATGCGTGCGGCATTGAGCAGTGCATGGACGCGCTGGAGGACGCCTGCGGCAGTCTGGTCATCGTCACAAACGAGGTATTTTCGGATGGAATCAACTATGATCCGTCCACAATGGAGTATATCCGTCAGCTGGGCGCGCTCAACCAGCGCCTTGCCGCACGGGCGGATGTGGTGGTCGAGAGCGTCTGCGGCATTCCGGTATTCTGGAAGGGGGAGCTAGGATGAATTCGATTTTGAGCGGCTTACTGGTCGCACTTTCGCTGTATTCCGCGATCCCTGTGCCGCAGGTGGAGTGGAAGAAGAACACGATGAAATACGCCGTAGCATTTATGCCGGTCGTCGGTCTGGTGATCGCGGGACTGGAGGCTCTGTGGCTGCTGCTCTGCGGGCGGCTGGGCGTGACGCAGCTGCTCTATGCCTGCGGCGCGGCGGCAATTCCGGTTTTTGTGACCGGAGGATTTCATCTGGACGGCTTTGTGGACACCTGTGACGCGCTGTGCTCCTACGGTGACCGGGAGAAGCGTCTGGAAATTTTAAAGGATCCGCACATCGGCGCGTTCGGCGTGATCTGGCTGGTGGCGCTGAGCGTCCTGCGCGTCGGTCTGTATGCACAGGTCTGGGCGGCTCCGGCACGCATTTCGCTGGTGCTGTGTGGCTATCTGCTCGCGCGCGTGCTCGGCGGCAGCATGATCGTCATGGTGCGCCCTGCGAAGAATTCCGGACTGGCGCATCTGTTTGCGGAGAACGCGGAGAAGCGCCCGGTGCGCATTGCTTTTTTGCTCTGGTTTGCCATTCTGGCTGTGCTGACGGTTTTCTTCGGCAGGATATCCGGACTGCTGATGCTGATCGCGCTGACTGCACTGCGCGTTTTGGTACAGCGGCAGTTTATGCGCATTTTCGGCGGCATGACCGGAGATTTGTGTGGATTTACGATTACTTTGTGTGAGCTGACGGCGCTCGTGTTTGCGGCGTTCGGCGGACTGGCGGTGGGTGTATGACGACATTGATTCTCGGCGGAATGGCGCAGGGCAAAACCGCGCTGGCGCAGTCGCTCTGCCCGAATACGGCGCGCTTTGACGGCGGAGCGGATGAACCGGAGCGCATGGATGCGTGCGGCATCGTGGACGATCTGCATCTGCTCGTGCGCCGTATGCTGGAGCGCGGAGAGCAGCCGCAGGAGCTGCTGCCGCGCCTGCTCGGAAAAACCGTCGTGTGTACGGAAATCGGTCTGGGCATCGTTCCGATCGACCGCACGGAGCGCGACTGGCGCGAGTACACCGGACGGCTGTGCTGTGACCTCGCCGCGCAGGCGGACCGCGTGATTCTCGTGCGCTGCGGAATCAGCCGCACGATCAAGGGAGAGCTGCTATGAGCACGATGTTATGCGTTTTAATCGGCTTTTTGATGGACTGTATTTTGGGCGATCCGGAGCGGCTGTGGCATCCGATCTGCGGCATCGGCAAGCTGATTTCCGTGCTGGAAACGTGCATCCGCGGTCTGCTGCCGAAGACGCCCCGGTGGGAGGTCTTCGGCGGCGGCGTGATGTGGGTGCTCACGGTGGCGGTTTCATTTGCGGTTCCGTGGGGTATATTATGGCTGTGCGGACAGGTGCATCCCGCGCTGGCGTTTGCGGTGCAGTGCATCTTCTGCTGGCAGATTTTTGCCGCAAAATCACTCGCGCAGGCGAGTCTGCGCGTATACCGCGCCCTGCGGAAAAGCGATCTAAACGAGGCGCGTAAATATGTGTCCTGGATCGTCGGACGGGATACCGCGGAGCTGAGCGCGGAGCAGGTGACCAAGGCGGCGGTGGAGACCGTTGCGGAGAACGCAAGCGACGGCGTGATTGCTCCATTGCTCTATATGGTCATCGGCGGCGCGCCGCTGGCATTTGCCTATAAGGCGGTCAACACGATGGACTCCATGACCGGCTATAAAAACGATACTTATTATTATTTCGGACGCATTCCGGCAAAGCTGGATGATGTATTCAACTGGATTCCGGCGCGGCTGACCGGTCTGCTGTTTGTGCTGTGTGCACGGATGGCGGGGCTAAGCAGGAAAGGCGCATGGAAGATTTACCGCCGCGACCGGCACAATCATTCCAGTCCGAATGCGGCGCATCCGGAATCCGCCTGTGCAGGTGCCCTCGGCGTACAGCTCGCGGGCAATGCGTATTATTTTGGAAAGCTGTATGAAAAACCGACCATCGGCGACGCCCTGCGCCCGATTGAGCCGCAGGACATCCCGCGCGCCAACCGGCTGATGCAGGTGAGCGCGGCGGTCGGCGTGCTGATCTGCTGTGCGGTGCGTTTGATTGCGGAGGGATTGCTTTGGTGATACACGGAGGAGATCTGTTCGGCTATGCCGAGCGCAATCCGGGCAGACAGGCACTGGATTTTTCCGCCAATCTCAACCCGCTCGGCACACCGGAAGCCGTTGTGCAGGCAATTCACGGCGCACCGCTCGACCGGTATCCCGACCCGCTTTGCCGCGCGCTGCGGCGGGCGATGGCGGAGAAATGGAACACCGCTCCGGAGACCATTTTCTGCGGCGCGGGCGCGGCGGATGTGATCTTCCGTCTGGCACTGGCGCTCAAGCCCAAGCGGGCGATTGTGCCCGCCCCGACCTTTGCGGAATACGCGGCGGCGCTGCGCATGACCGGCTGTGAAGTGCAGTCGGTATCCATCGGCGCGGAGCACGAGCGGTTTGACGCGCTGATCGGCGCGGTCACGGAGGACACCGATCTGATCTGCCTGTGCAGCCCGAACAATCCGACTGGACTGCGCATCACAAAGGCGCAGTTTGATGCGGTTTATGCGCGGGCACGGGAATGCGGCGCGGTGATTTTGCTGGACGAATGCTTCGGCAGCCTGTGCACTGAGCCGGAAAGCCTGTACACGGGTCAGGCGGATGTGATTTTGCTCGGCTCATTTACCAAGAGCTTTGCGATACCGGATGTGCGCCTGGGCTTTTGCCGCAGCGAAAACCGCGCGCTGATTGACAAATTATATGCCTGCGGACAGCCGTGGGCGGTGACCGGCGCGGCGCAGGCGGCAGGCATGGCGGCGCTGAACGAGGAGGAATTTCTCGCGCGGTCGAGAGCATATCTCGCCGCACAGCGGGAGTATCTCATTTCCAACCTGCGCGCACTGGGATACCGCGTGATCGACGGACAGGCGAATTTCCTGCTGTGCCGGGCAGAGCGGAGCATTTGCAGCGCGGCGGAACAGCGCGGTATTTTACTGCGCTCGTGCGCAAACTTTGACGGACTGGATGACACGTGGTTCCGCATCGCGGTGCGGACGCAGGAGGAAAACCGCATTCTCATTCGCACACTGGAGGGACTGTAATGGCGAAGTGCATCATGGTGCAGGGCACCACATCCAACGCGGGCAAAAGCCTGACGGTTGCGGCGCTGTGCCGCATTTTTGCGCAGGACGGATACAGAGTAGCGCCGTTCAAGTCGCAGAACATGGCGCTCAATTCGTTCATCACGGCGGACGGCATGGAGATGGGGCGTGCGCAGGTCGTACAGGCGGAGGCGGCAGGTCTCGCGCCCGATGTGCGCATGAACCCGATTCTGCTCAAGCCGACCAGCGACTGCGGCTCACAGGTGATCGTGAACGGAAAGCCGATCGGCAATATGCGTGCGGCGGAATATTTTCGCTTCAAAACCCAGCTGATTCCGGATATTATGCAGGCGTACAACAGCCTTGCGGCGGAAAACGATATTATTGTGATCGAGGGTGCGGGCAGCCCGGCGGAGATCAATCTCAAGGCGCAGGACATCGTGAACATGGGCATGGCGAAGCTGGCGGATGCTCCCGTGCTGCTGGTCGGGGATATCGACCGCGGCGGCGTGTTCGCATCGCTGTACGGCACGGTGGAGCTGCTGGAGCCGGACGAGCGCGCCCGCATCAAGGGACTGATTATCAACAAATTCCGCGGCGATCCGGCGATTCTGGAGCCCGGACTGGATATGCTGGAGGAAAAGGTGCACATCCCGTTTGTCGGCGTGGTGCCGTACCTGCACGTGGACATCGACGACGAGGACAGCCTTTCCGAGCGGCTG
Organism: Clostridiaceae bacterium; assembly: GCA_016293155.1. Classification (GTDB taxonomy): domain Bacteria; phylum Bacillota; class Clostridia; order Oscillospirales; family Butyricicoccaceae; genus JAEDEU01. Next base: position 23,870 of record JAEDEU010000001.1, read on the forward strand.
AGCAGTGCGCAGGATACCAAGGCGCTGCTGGACATCGCGGTCATCCGCCTGCCGCGGCTGTCCAATTTTACCGATTTCGACCCGCTGGGACGGCAGGAGGGCGTATCGCTCCGTTATGTCGGCTCGGTCGAGGCGCTCGGACAGCCGGATCTGATTCTGCTGCCCGGCAGCAAGAACACGATGGGCGACCTGCGCTGGCTGCGTCAGAACGGACTAGAGGCGGAGATCAAAAAATATGCCGCGGCAGGCGGTGCGGTGATCGGCATCTGCGGCGGCTATCAGATGATGGGCGAAACGCTGTCCGACCCGCACGGCGTGGAGGACGGCGGCGCGATGGACGGCATCGGACTGCTGCCCATGCACACGGAATTTTCCATGGAAAAAACCACCTCGCAGGTCACGGGCGCATTCCGGACGGTGGACGGCGCGTTTTCTGCTCTGTCCGACCAGTCGTTTGCCGGCTATGAAATTCACATGGGCGTGAGCACCTCCAGCGGCGGTGCGCCGCTTACAAGGCTCAGCCGTTCGGGCGAAGCAGTATCGGACGGCTTACAAAATGGCAGCTGCCTCGGCACCTATGTGCACGGCATCTTTGACAGCGAGGAGGTCTGCCGTGCGCTTGTGCGCACGCTGCTCAAGCGCAGAGGACTGAGCGAGGACGCGCTCACGGTCATCAGCCACGAGGAATATCGTCGGCAGCAGTATGACCTGCTCGCGGACAGCGTGCGGAAGTCGCTGGATATGGATGCAATCTATCGGATTTTGAATGGAGAAGCGTGATGGAACAGGGACTGATTCACATCTACCACGGGGACGGCAAGGGAAAAACCACCTGCGCCTTCGGTCTGGCGCTCCGGTGCGCGGGCTGCGGTGAGAAGGTCGTGATTTTGCAGCTGCTCAAGGGCGGCGAGACCGGCGAGGTCGAGGCGCTTTCGCGCTTTTCCAATGTCGAGCTGGTACGCGGCAATCCCGCAGAAAAGTTCACCTTTCAGATGAACGAGGCGGAGCTTGCCGCCGTGCGCGCCGAGCACGACCGCAATTTTGCCGAGGCCGTCCGGCTGGCGCAGAATGCGCGGATGCTGGTGATCGACGAGCTGATGGCGGCATGGAACAAGGAGCTGATCGACCGCGCGGCGGTGCTTGATTTTCTTGACCACAAGCCGGAGCGGCTGGAGGTCGTGCTGACCGGACGCAATCCGCCGGAGGAGCTGCTGCGGCGTGCGGATTATATCACGGAAATGAAAAAACAGCGTCATCCGTTTGACTGCGGCATCTGTGCGCGTCGCGGGATTGAGCTGTAAGGAATGCAGGGACAGGCGAATGCTCCGCGAAGGGAGGACATCATGTTTGAAATTGTAAAACCGAATGAAATTGAAAAAAAGAGCTTTGAAATCATCACCTCAGAGCTGGGCGGACGCACCTTTGCGCCGGAGATCGAGCCGATTGTCAAGCGCGTCATCCACACAAGTGCGGATTTCGACTATGCGGACAATCTGGTGTTCACGGAGGGTGCCGTGCCGCGCGCGCTGGAGGCGCTCAAACACGGCGCACATATCGTCACGGATACCACCATGGCGATGAGCGGCATCAACAAGCGCACGCTCGCGGCGCTCGGCGGTGAGGTACACTGTTTTATCGGAGACGAGGATGTGGCACAGCAGGCGAAGGAACGCGGCGTGACGCGCTCCATGGTTTCCATGGAAAAGGCGGCGGCGATGGAGGTTCCGCTGATCTTTGCCATCGGCAATGCGCCGACCGCGCTCATCAGCCTGTGCGAGCTGATGGACAGGGGTGCGGTATCGCCGGAGCTGGTGATCGGCGTGCCGGTGGGCTTTGTCAATGTGGTGGAATCCAAGGAGCTGGTGCTGGAGCACGAGGTGCCCGCCATTGTTGCGCGCGGGCGCAAGGGCGGCAGCAATGTTGCCGCGGCGATTGTCAACGCACTGCTGTATCAGGTCAGACAGCGCGAGGGATTTTAAACCGGAGGGATCGGAAATGACACTGGAGCAGACGATAAACCGGATTCGTCCCGCGGATGCGGATGCAATGGCGCGTGCATGGCAGCACTGGGACTCCATTGCAAAGCCGCTGCGCAGTCTGGGACTGCTGGAGGAGGCGGTGGTTCAGCTCGCGGGCATTCAGCGCACGCCGGATATCCGCATCGACCGCCGCCGCGTGGTCGTCATGTGCGCGGACAACGGCATTGTGGCGCAGGGCGTGACGCAGAGTGAGCAGCATGTGACCGCCGTGGTCACGGAAAATATCGCGCGGCATAACTCCTCGGTCTGCCGCATGGCGGCATCGCTCGGCGCGGAGGTGGTTCCGGTGGATGTCGGCGTCGCGGAGGAGGTGCACGCGGACGGGATTGTTTCGCGCAAAATCGCACACGGTACGCAGGATTTTACGCAGACGCGCGCCATGACGCGGGAGCAGGCGGTGCAGGCGATCGAGGTCGGCATTGAGATGGCGGAGCGCGCACAGGCAGACGGCATCAATCTGCTTGCGGCGGGCGAGATGGGCATCGGCAATACGACCACCTCGGCGGCGATTGCCGCGGTTCTGCTGGGAGCGGAGCCGGAGACGGTCACAGGGCGCGGCTCGGGTCTGACGAGCGCGGGATTGCAAAAGAAGATTCAGGTCATCCGCGACGGCATCGCCCTGCATCAGCCGGATCCGGAGGACATCGTGGATGTGCTCAGCGCGGTGGGCGGCTTTGACCTGTGCGCGATGTGCGGACTGTATCTGGGCGCGGCGGCACTGGGCATCGGCGTGGTGCTGGACGGGATTATCTCCTGTGTGGCGGCGCTGTGTGCGTGCCGGCTGTGTCCCGAGGCGGCGGACTACCTGATTGCCTCGCACCAGTCGGCGGAGCCTGCGGGCAAAATGCTGCTGGATGCACTGCACAAAAAGCCGATCATTCTGGCAAATATGGCGCTCGGTGAGGGCACCGGTGCGGTTGCATTGTGGCCGCTGCTCGATCTCGCACTGACTGTGTACCGCGAGATGTGCACCTTTGACCAGACGGATATCGGCGTATATGTGCCGCTCAAGTAAGGCAAAAATGTCTTGTCACAAGGAGGAAACCCGATGAATCCACTCCGCGAACAGATCGCCGCGCATCTGCACGGGCTTGCGGATGAGCAGTACCGGATTTTTCACAGCGGACTGTGTCCCGGAACGGACAACATTCTGGGCGTGCGCACGCCGGTGCTGCGGCAATACGCAAAGGAGCTGCTGCGGCAGTATCCGGCGGAGCAGCTGCTCGAAGCCGTCGGAAGTGACTGGTACGAGGAAATTCTGCTGCGCGGTCTGCTGATCGGTCTGGATCAATCCGCGCCATGGGAGATCACGTGGGCGCGTGTGGAGGCGTTTGTGCCTCTGATTGACAACTGGGCAGTGTGTGATCTGTTCTGCGCCGGACTGAAAGTCGTCAAAAAGCACCGCGCGGAGATGCTCGCACGCATTCAGCCCTATCTGACCGCGCCGGAGGAATTTTCCGTGCGGTTTGCGCTGGTGATTCTGCTGGATTACTATATCGAAGAAAACACACTGGAAACCGTGTTTGACGCGGTGCGCCGCGTGCGGCATGACGGGTATTATGTCAAAATGGCGGCGGCATGGCTGATTTCCGTCTGTCTGGTCAAGCAGTACGGGCAGACGGTGACGTTTTTGCAGACCGCTGAGCTGGACGAATGGACGCGCCGCAAGGCAATCCAGAAGGCGCGGGAGTCCCGCCGCCTGACAGCGGAGCAAAAGGAATTTTTAAAGACGCTGAAATAACAGAAACGGCAGGGTGTTCATCCCTGCCGTTTTTGATGTTATTCCTCCTCGCCGAACATCATACATTCGACGTAGTAATCCATAAAGGTTTCGCTTGTGGAGAGTGCAAGCTCGGTGGCGTTTTTGGAAAGGTCAAACGCCCTGTCCCGCAGTTCGGGCTGGAGCAGCAGCATAGCTGCGCCCGCAAGCGCGGCATTGCCCAAAAAGTGTACGCGGTCTGCCAGCACCGGCGGAATCAGTCCGATTGCTCCCGCCGACTGCGGATTCATGCTGGAACCGAAGCCGCCTGCGATGTACAGCGTGTCGATGTCCGCCAGCTCTACGCCGCGTTCCTCGGAGAGCGTCAGAATGCCCGCACAGACCGCTGCCTTGGCGAGCTGAAGCTGCCGCACGTCCTTGGTGGAAATCCCCACCCTGTCCGTCAGCATAAAATCCTCCTCCAGAAAGCCGGAATCCTCCAGCTCCTCCAGCTTCAGCATCACGGCAAGGGCATCCAGCACGCCGGAGCCGCAGATGCCGGTCGGCTCGCCGCCGCCGATAACCTCGAACGTCACGTTGTCCTCCGCGTCACAGGAGACCGTGCGGATGGCACCGTCCGCGGCAGGCATACCGCAGGACAGACCCGCACCCTCGAACGCCGGACCGGCTGCCGTGGAGCAGCAGACCAGCTCGCCGTCGTGCAGCAGCGCCATCTCGCCGTTGGTGCCGATGTCCGCGAGCAGGGAGGTGTTCGATTGATCCGCCATGCCGGAGGCGAGAATTGCACAGGTGATATCCGCACCGACATATGCGCCCGTACAGCGCGGCAGATAGACCGGCGCACCGGCAAGCGTGCGCGTGCTGATGCGTCCGAAATCCGACTGCACCTTGAACGGGGAAACCGCCAGAGAAGCGGGATCCAGTCCCTCGAACAGGTGCAGCATCGTGCTGTTGCCGGTGACAACCGACTCGGTGATTTCTGAAACGCCAGACTCTGCCATGCACTGTGCCGCGAGCTCCTCCAGCTGATCGCAGATTGCCGCCTGAACCGTGCTCAGTCCGACCTCCGCACAGGCGGAGATGCGCGAGATGACATCCGCGCCGAAGCGGCGCTGACGGTTTTCCTCCGCGCGCTCGGCAAGCACTGTGCCGGTGGAGCGGTCATACAGGCGCACAACGACGGTGGTGGTGCCGATGTCCACGGCGAGTCCGCAGCCGGTCTGCGTGCAGACCACCGGAAGCGCCTCCGCCCAGGTCAAAATGCGTGCGTGCTCGTCCGTGTGCAGCTCGACGGTGCAGTCGCCCTCTGCGCGGCAGGAGCACGCCAGACGGATTCCGGCAGCGCGGTCGGCATCCGAAAGATGGGAAAGCTCATGCGCATCCGGTGCACTGACCGCGCCGCGCACGGTCACGCGGCATTTGCCGCAGGTGTGATTGCCCGCGCAGGGCAGAGGAAAGTCGCAGCCCGCATGGGTGATCGCCTCGGAAAGCAGGGCGCCGGACGGCAGCTCAACCGAATGGGTGTGGTTTTTGGAAATAATCGTGATGATGCTCATAAATCCTCCTCTACGGGCAGCGCCTGAAACTTTTTGCCGGTAAATTCCTCCGCCACGCGGCAGCCCGGCGGGCAGGTGAGAAAGCGGGATTCCTCCCACGGGCCGTTCAGCAGGGCATGAAGAAAGGTGTTGTCGCCCTGCTCGCAGTGGTATTCCCAGCCGAAGTGCTCCGCAGCCTCCTTGGTGTACGTCTCGTGCTCCGGACGCTCACACACCGGACTTTTGATATAACAGCAGTGATGGTAGTTTTTGATCCAGGAATTTTCCATCTCTAACAGATACTCTGCGTTGTCCTCGCCGTATTCCTCGATATACTGCTCCAGCCTCGTCTGATAGCTGCGCTCGGACGGGGTGAAGGCGTTTTCAATCCAGCCGGTATTGTACCAGTAGCAGCCGGCATATTGCTTGAACAGCGCGAGATAGCGCTCGGAGGAGCCGAGAAACAGGGAAATGCAGTCGTCACAGCGCGGGATGACCAGCGGCAGCGAGCGCGCCCTCAGTCCGATCACGCCGTTGGAGCACAGACCGTAGCCCAGACAGATGATTTCAAAGCGCTTCTCCTCCGGCAGGCATTCGTTTTCTGCTTCAATGGCATCAATGGTCTTCTGCACGTCGCGGCGCAGCAGGTCGGGCGTGTCGTGCAGCCCCTGACGCAGCCACCAGGTACGGATGCAGTGGGAACTGGCGACCACCTCATAGGAAATTTCGCGGCTGAGTACCTGACAGCCGATCAGTGCGATGTTCATAATCATCCTCCATCGAAAGAAAAAATGGGACGGAAAAACCCGCCCCATTCGGTTTGTGTGACTGAGATCAGGATGCTGCGCACAGCTCCAGAGCAACGTCTGCGGCGGTAGCTGCATCCTCGGTGTAGGTTGCACCGATGGACTCCGCAAAGTTTGCGGTGATCGGCGCGCCGCCGACCATAACCTTAACCGCGCCGTTCAGATCGGAAGCGGCAACTGCCTTGGTCACCTCTCCCATCTCCTGCATGGTGGTGGTCAGCAGAGCGGAGCAGCAGATGATCTTTGCATCGTTCTCGCGTGCTGCATCCAGGAACTTATCGACCGGTACGTCAACGCCGAGGTCGATGACCTTCAGACCCTTGCCCTCCATCATCATCTTAACCAGATTCTTGCCGATGTCGTGCATGTCGCCTGCAACGGTGCCGATGATTACGGTGCCCTTGTCCTCGACGCCTGCGGTAATCAGATACGGACGCAGAACCTCGATGCCGCGGTTCATTGCGCGTGCAGCAACCAGAACCTCCGGAACGAATACTTCGTTGTTGCGGAACTTTTCGCCGATGATGCCCATGCCGTTGAGCAGACCGTTTTCCAGAATGTCCTGCGGTGCAACGCCCTCATCCAGAGCCTGCTGAACCAGCTTCTTAACCTTCGGTGCGCGTCCTGCCTGCAGCAGCTCACTGATTTCCTGTACGATAGCCATATTCATAATCCTCCTCATAGGTTTTATCCTGCGGTTTCCACCAAATACGGTTCTGTTTTTCTTGATTTTATTATACAAAAATTACGGAGATATGCAATCGTGTATCCTGCGGTCGAGTTTCAATATTGTGCGGTTTTCCTGCTTTGGGAACACGGATTTACGGGAATCACTTTATGAAAAACCGGAATATTACCGATACTTTACAAAAACAGGGTAGATGTGCAATAATAGAGCAGTGATAATAAGAAAAAAAAGCGACGATGTAAACATAAAAGCAAAGGAGAAACAACAATGCAGGAATTGCGTAATAAAAAAGGATTTATCTGCGATATGGACGGTGTCATCTACCGCGGCAACCGTCTGCTGCCGGGAGTGAAGGAGTTCGTGGACTGGCTGTACCGTGAGAACAAGCAGTTTTTGTTCCTGACCAACGCGAGCGAGCGTTCCCCGCGTGAGCTACAGCAAAAGCTGCGCCGTATGGGTCTGGAGGTCGGCGAGGAGCACTTTTATACAAGCGCACTGGCGACCGCGGCATTTTTAAAAAGCCAGGCGCCGGGATGCAGCGCATATGTGCTGGGCGGACCGGGTCTGGTCAATGCACTGTATGAAGCGGGCATCACGATGAACGATGTCGACCCGGATTATGTCATTGTCGGTGAGCCGGCGCATTATAACTTTGCAATGATCCAGAAGGCGATGGAGCTGGTGCTGAACGGCGCGCGCCTGATTGCGACCAATACCGACCTGACCGGCCCGACGGAAAACGGTCTGGTGCCCGCCTGCCGCGCGCTGACCGCGCCGATTGAGCTGGCAACCGGAAAGCAGGCATACTTTGTCGGCAAGCCGAATCCGCTGATGATGCGCACCGGTCTGACCCTGCTCGGCGTGCATTCGAGCGAGGCGGCAATGGTCGGCGACCGCATGGATACCGATATTGTTGCAGGCACGGAAAGCGGACTTGCGACCGTTCTCGTCCTTTCCGGCTGCACCGCACGGGAGGATATTGCGCAGTATGCCTATCGTCCGCGCTATATTCTCGACGGAGTTGGTGACATTGTACCAAAAGACGAGTAAAATTCATTTAAAGTGAGTAAAAACAGGGAAAACACCGCGAAAGCGGTGTTTTTTTATACTTTTTATTCGTGTAAAAACGGATATTTTACAAAGAGAAGCGGCACTTTACAAAAGTTTTACGGCAGCGGAAATTTGGATTTTACAACCGCCTGATATACTGATTGCAGATCGAAAAAAGAAATCAAACAAAGCATTTTAAGAAAGGATCTTAAATCATGAAGACGAAATTCATCAAGGCTTGTGCACTGGCTGCTGTGGCAGCAATGGCTCTGACTGCCTGCGGCGGCAATTCCTCCGGAGAAAACGGCGGCTCCGCTTCCGCTCCGATCACAGTCGTATCCCGTGAGGACGGCTCCGGCACCCGCGGCGCATTCACTGAGCTGATGGGCATCCTCGTGGAGGAGGGCGACACCAAGACCGACAATACTACCGTAAACGCTACCATCGCAAACAAGACTGAGGTTGTTATCCAGAATGTCGCAGGCGATCCGAATGCAATCGGCTACATCTCTCTGGGTTCCCTGAAGGACGGCGTGAAGGCTGTCAAGGTGGACGGCGTTGAGGCAAATGCAGAAAATGTTCTGTCCGGCGACTATAAGGTAGCACGTCCGTTCAACATCGCAACCAAGGGCGAGCCGACCGGTGTTGCCGCTGACTTTATCAATTTCATCCTGTCCGCCGACGGTCAGGAGATCGTATCCGACGGCTACATTCCGGTCAACTCCGAGGCGGAGGCGTTTACCTCGGACGGCTCCGAGGGCAAGATCGTGGTAGGCGGTTCCTCGTCTGTATCTCCGATCATGGAGAAGCTGGCAGAGGCGTATCAGGCGGTCAACACCAAGGCAACCATTGAATTACAGGAGTCTGACTCCACCACCGGCATGACCTCCTGCATGGAAGGCACCTACGACATCGGCATGGCATCCCGCGAGCTGAAGGACGACGAGCTGGCACAGCTGACTCCGATTGTCATCGCAAACGACGGCATTGCGGTCATTGTCAACCCGGAGAATGCGGTTGAGGATCTGACCAGCGAGCAGATTCGTCAGATCTACACCGGCGAGATCGCTGACTGGTCTGAGCTGTCCAAGTAACAAAGCAACGCATAGCCAGTAGGATGCGAACGGAACCTTTTTCCGTTCGCATTTTACGGAAAAGGAGAAAATTATGAAATCCAAATTGATGGAACGCGGTATGGAGTTCGTGTTCGCGGTCTGTGCGTGCTGTTCCATTGCTGCGGTTGCCCTGATCTGCGTGTTCCTGTTCGCCAACGGTGTTCCGGCGATGGCAGAGATCGGTGTATTCGATTTTCTGATCGGCACGAAGTGGGCGCCGGGCAATCAGCCGGCAGCCTTCGGCATCCTCCCGATGATCGTCGGCAGCATCTACGTGACCGCCGGAGCAATCGTTGTCGGTGTACCGATCGGTCTGCTGACCGCGGTCTTTATGGCGCGCTTCTGCCCCAAAAAGCTGTATCCGGTTCTGCATCCGATGGTAGAGCTGCTGGCGGGCATTCCGTCCATTGTATACGGCTTTTTCGGCATGGCATTTCTGGTGCCGCTGATCCGCAATCTGTACGGCGGAAGCGGTCAGAGCGTGCTGACGGCATCCATCCTGCTCGGCATTATGATTCTGCCGACCATCATCGGCGGCTCCGAGGCCGCCATCCGTGCGGTTCCGGAAAGCTACTATGAAGGCTCTCTGGCGCTGGGCGCGACGCATGAGCGTTCGGTATTCTTTGCGATGCTTCCGGCGGCAAAGTCCGGTATTTTGACCTCCGTTGTGCTCGGCATCGGACGCGCCATCGGTGAGACCATGGCGGTGATTATGGTTGCCGGCAATGCGCCCGTGATTCCGGGCGGCGTGGGCGACAAGGTGCGCACCATGACGGCAAACATTGTGATGGAAATGGGCTATGCAACCGGTCTGCACCGCGAGGCGCTGATTGCAACCGGCGTTGTCCTGTTTGTCTTTATTCTTCTGATTAATCTGTCCGTAACCCTGCTGAGAAACCGAGGTGAAAACGCATGAGCGAACTGACTGCGGCACTGCCGAAAACCCGAAACCAGAAGGACTGCGAAAAAATCAAAAGCCCGCTGTCCGTCCTGCTGCGCGTGCTTGTCTGGGGCGCAGCGCTCCTGACCTTCCTTTCCCTGTTTTTCCTCATCGGCTTTATTCTGGTCAAGGGCATTCCGAACCTGAAGCCGAGCCTGTTCTCCCTGAACTATACGTCGGAGAACGTATCCATGCTTCCGTCCATCATCAACACGGTAAAAATGCTGCTGCTTGCACTGGCGATCTCCGGTCCGATCAGTATCTTCACTGCGATTTATCTGGTGGAATACGCGAAGCGCGGCAATAAGCTGGTAAAGGTCATCCGTATGACGGCGGAGACACTGGCGGGCATTCCGTCCATCGTGTACGGCCTGTTCGGCGCGCTGTTCTTCGTCGGCGCACTGAAGTGGGATCTGTCCCTGATGGCAGGTGCCATGACGCTGGCGATCATGGTTCTGCCGCTTATCATGCGCAACACGGAGGAGGCGCTCATGAGTGTTCCGGACGCCTACCGTGAGGCGAGCTTCGGTCTGGGCGCGGGCAGACTGCGCACCATCTTCCGCATCATTCTGCCGGCCGCTGTGCCGGGCATCCTCTCCGGCGTGATTCTGGCAATCGGACGCATCGTCGGTGAGACAGCAGCACTGCTGTATACCGCAGGCACGGCAACCAAGCTGGGCGGCGTGATGGATTCCGGACGCACGCTGGCGGTGCATATGTACTCGCTCTCCGGCGAGGGTCTGCATACCAATGAGGCGTATGCAACGGCGGTTGTCCTGCTGGTTACTGTACTGATTATCAATGCGCTGTCTTCGCTGGCCGCGAAGAAGCTGACCAAGGCATAAAAGGAGTCATTCCATGAGCAATACTGCGATCAATCATAAAACCAAATTTTCTATATCCGATCTGGATTTGTACTATACCCAGTTCCACGCACTCAAAAACATCAATCTGGACATTCCGGAGCGTCAGGTCACGGCTTTTATCGGACCGTCCGGCTGCGGCAAGTCCACCCTGCTCAAGACGCTCAACCGCATGAACGATCTGGTTGAGGGCTGCCGCATCGAGGGCAGAGTCACCCTGGACGAGGAGGATATTTTTGGCGCAATGGATGTGAACCTGCTGCGCCGCCGCGTCGGCATGGTGTTCCAGAAGCCGAATCCGTTTCCGATGAGCATCTATGACAACATCGCCTACGGTCCGCGCACCCACGGCATCAAAAAACGTTCTCAGCTGGACGAGATCGTGGAAAAGAGCCTGCGTCAGGCGGCAATCTGGGACGAGGTCAAGGATCGTCTTGGCAAGTCCGCGCTGGGCATGTCCGGCGGACAGCAGCAGAGACTGTGCATCGCCCGCGCACTGGCGGTTGAGCCGGAGGTTCTGCTGATGGATGAGCCGACCTCCGCACTCGACCCGATCTCTACATCCAAGGTTGAGGATCTGGTACAGGAGCTGCGGGACGATTACACCATCGTGATGGTGACCCACAATATGCAGCAGGCAACCCGTGTGTCCGACAACACTGCATTCTTCCTGCTGGGCGAGGTCGTGGAGTACGACCGCACCGAAAAGCTGTTCTCGATGCCGAACGACAAGCGCACCGAGGATTACATCAGCGGACGCTTCGGCTGATACGGGGAGGAAAATATCATGCGAAACAGATTTGACAAGCAGCTGACAGAGATGAACCATGAGCTGATGAGCATGGCAATGCTGGTCGAAAGCTCGATTTCCATGGCGGTTGCCGCAATGCAGCAGAACGATGCCGAGCTGGCGAAGAACATTATTCTCAAGGATGACGAAATCGACCATAAGGAGCGCGAGATTGAGCGCATGTGCTTCATGCTGCTGCTGTCCCAGCAGCCGGTGGCGGGCGATCTGCGTTCGATTTCCACCGTGCTCAAGATGCTGACCGATCTTGAACGCATCGGTGACCACGCATCGGACATCTCCGAAATCACCGTGATGAATGCGGACAAGGCGCTGGAGCTCCCGGAATACATCCCCCAAATGGCGGAAACGGCGGGGCTGATGGTGCGCAACGCGATTGACGCATTTATCCAGAAGGATCTGGTCAAGGCGCGCTCGGTGATCCGCAATGACGACATCGTGGATGACCTGTTCCTCGCGCTGAGAAACGAGCTGATTGACAGCATCCGCACCCGCGGGAATACGCTGGACGGCGAGCAGACGCTGGATATGCTGATGGTGGGCAAATACTTTGAACGCATCGGTGACCATGCGGTGAATATTGCCGAGTGGGTTGTATTTGATATCACCGGCAGACACAAGGACGATACGGTCGCGGGCTGATTTTACAAATAAGGTGCACGAAAACAGCAAAAGACTTTGGGATATCTGCCCGAAGTCTTTCTTTTGTGCGCTGTTTTACACAGATTTTACAATATGGAAAATTGAGATTTTACATTGCGCCTGTTATACTATAACCGAGATCGTGTTATTGGAACAACTGAAAGAGGGAGCAATATGCAGAAATTAAAGGTTGCCATTGTAGAGGATGACGAGAGCATCCGAAATCTGGTGCAGTACGCGCTGGAAAACAGTGGAATGGAGGTAAGCAGCTACTGTGACGGCCGCGCATTTACCGAATCGCTGAGCAGACAGATTCCGCAGATTCTGCTGCTGGATATCATGCTGCCGGATGAGGACGGCATTTCCATCCTGCGCCGCCTCAAGAGCGATGCGGCAACCGCACAGCTGCCGGTGATTATGCTGACCGCAAAGTCCGGCGAGTTTGATAAGGTACAGTGTCTGGACAGCGGCGCGGATGACTATGTGGTCAAGCCGTTCGGCGTGATGGAGCTGATCTCGCGCATCCGTGCGCTGGCGCGCCGCTCCAATCTGGAGGCGCAGGATCATCTGCTCACCTGCGGCGGCATCTCGGTGGACATTCCGCGCCATCGCGTCTGGTCGTCCGGGGAGGAGGTACAGCTGACGCTCAAGGAATTTGACCTGCTTGCGCTGCTGATGAGCAATCGCGGCGTGGTGCTCAACCGAGACCGCATTATGAGTGCGGTCTGGAGCTGTGACTTTGAGGGCGAGACCCGAACGATTGATATCCACGTCAATACGCTGCGCAAAAAGCTGGGCGAAAACGGCGCGCTGATCCAGACCGTCCGCGGCATCGGATATAAGGTCAGTGACGGACAATGAGAAAACGAATTTATCGGTCGCTGTGTATGGTAGGCATCGTCGGCGTGCTGCTGACGGCAGTGCTGTCCGCGATTGTGTCCTTCCAGCTGACGGCGGATATCACACGACAGGATGTGCGCGAAATGGCGGATATTCTGTCCGGAATTTATGACGATATCGACCCGCAGGACGAGGCGGGGGTTGAGCGGCTGCTCAGCTCGGTGCCGGAAAATGTCCGCGTGTCCTATATCGGTTCGGACGGCACCGTCCTGTATGACTCTGCGGGCGACACCCGTCTGATGAACAATCACAGGAACCGCCAGGAGATCGAACAGGCGCAGGAAAACGGCACCGGTCAGGCATCCCGTCTCTCGGACACGCTGGGAAACTACACCTACTATTATGCAGTGCGGCTGGATGACGGTACGGTGCTGCGTCTGGCAACAGCCTATTCCGGCATCTGGGCGGGCTTTAGCCGCTCGGGCATCATCACGGTGCTGCTGATCGTTGTGGTGGTATTCTGTGCGCTCAAGATTTCCAAGCGTATGACGCAGCGGCTTCTGATGCCGGTGGAGCAGGTGGCAGTGGATCTGGAAAACATCAACGAGGATCTGGTTTATGAGGAACTGGTTCCGTTTTTGACCAAAATCCGCCGTCAGCGCGAGGAGATTGAGGAGCAGATTGCCGGTCTCCAGATGCAGCGCGACACCATCAGCGTGATTACCAAGAGCATGAAGGAGGGACTGGTGTTCCTGTCCTCCCGTCGTGTTATTTTGAGCATTAATCAGAGCGCCATCCGCCTGCTCACCGGGCGCAAGGTGATGGATAAGTACAGCGTGGTCGGCAGGGAGCTGATGATGCTCAGCCGCCTGCCGGAGCTGAATGAGAGCGTGGATCGGGCACTGGAGGGCAAGTCCGCGGATGCGGCGATTCATGTGCGCGGACGCATCCTGCATGTGTTTGCCAATCCGGCGTCGATCGGGGATGAGGTGGATGGAGCTGTGGTCGTGATTATTGATGAAACCGAACGCCGTCTGGCAGAGCAGATGCGGCAGGAGTTTTCCGCCAACGTATCGCATGAGCTGAAAACGCCGCTGACGTCGATTTCCGGCTATGCGGAAATGATGGAGTGCGGACTGGTATCCTCGGAGAAGGATATGAAGGAATTTGCCGCACGCATCCATAAGGAGGCGCTGCGCCTGATTGCGCTGATTGAGGACATTATCCGCCTGTCGCGCATCGAGGAGAGCGGCACAGCGAGCTTCATCCCGTGCAGTCTGCGGGAGATCGCCGCATCCGCCGTGGACTCGCTCCAGACGGTAGCGGAGCGCGACAGCGTCACGCTCACACTGTCCGGAGAAGCCGGACTGGTCTGCGGAGACTCCGTGATGCTGTATGAGCTGATTTACAATCTGACCGAAAATGCCATCAAATACAACCGGGTCGGCGGAAAGGTGGATGTGAGCATCCGGGAGGAAAATGACCGCGCGGTGTTCTGTGTCAAGGATACCGGCGTGGGCATTCCGGAGGACTCACAGCGGCGCGTCTTTGAGCGCTTTTACCGCGTGGACAAGAGCCGCTCCAAGCTGACCGGCGGCACCGGTCTGGGGCTGTCCATCGTCAAGCACATCGCGGAGCGCCACGGCGCACGCATCGAGCTGCACAGCACCTACGGCGTAGGCACGGAGATTTCCGTATTCTTCCCGCTGATGGAACAGAAAGAGTAACAAAGGGCAGCCACAAGCGGGCTGCCCTTTCTCATATGTATGCAAAAATCCCTCTGCCAAAGCAGAGGGATTGCGTTTATGCCGGATCGTTCAGTGTTTCCAGATAACGGCGGGAGAATGCCGCCATTTCCTTGTCGAAGAGCTCCTGATTGCTTTCCTTGTAGCTGTGGGTGTCGAATTTCTCCGCGCCCTCGCTCAGCTGAATGGTGTAAACATTGATGTTGTAGCAGTGGTCGGAGATCTTTTCCAGATCGTGGATGAAGTCCAAAAAGTTCAGACCGGTGATGACCTGACATTCGCCCTGGTTCAGGCGGTCAATGTGGCGGCTCTTGAGCAGACCCTCGCAGATGTCAATGACATCCTCCAGCGGCAGAACGGATTTTGCGATATCGCTCGAACGGGTCTGATATGCCTCAACCGTCTTGGTCAGCATTTCGCTGACTGCGGCGATAATGATTTGAAGCTCATGATGCGCACCCGGAGAGAACGACAGATCATCCGAACGGAAGCGCTGCAAGCGGGAATAGATGTTTTCGCAGTAATCGCCGATTTTTTCGAAGTCGGTGATGGCATGGAGCATCTGGGTATGCAGATGGCGCGAGCCGACCGGCATCTGGCTGCTCGGCAGACCCATCAGGTACTTGCCGATTTCAACCTCCGCCACATCAATGAATTCTTCATTTTTATTAAAGGCTTCCTCGTCCAGCGGGGCATTCTTGTCCAGCAGAGCGGCGGATACAAGATTGAAGTTGGTCTGTGCTGCGGAGGCCATGCTGCCGATGCAGCGGTGGGACTGCTCCAGTGCAACCGTCGGAGTCTTGTAAAAGCGCGGATCCAGCGGAGCCAGCGGGGACTTCTCCTCCACCTCGTCCTTGATGGTCAGCTCTGCCAGCTTGACCAGAACACCGTTGAGCGGGATAAAGATCAAAGTAGCGACGAGATTGAAGATCAGGTGGAAGTTTGCAATGCCGCCCTTGTCGATTGCGGAATCCCAGAACGAGAAGCCGATAAAGGACTGATAGGCATAGACACCGATCAGGAAGAGCAGGGTGCCGAGGAAGTTGAAGTACAGATGAATCATCGAAGCGCGGCGCGCATTTTTGGTTGCGCCGATCGAGGACAGCAGCGCGGTCACACAGGTACCGATGTTCTGACCCAGAATGATCGGAATGGCAGCGGAATACGAGATCATGCCCGTTGTGGACAGCGCCTGTAGAATACCGATGGAAGCGGACGAGCTCTGCACGGCTGCGGTGACGATTACGCCGACCAGTACGCCCATGACCGGATTGGAGAAGCGGGTAAACAGCTGCTGGAACTCCGGAATGTCACGCAGGGGAGTGAGTGCACCCTCCATGGTTGCCATACCGATGAACAGCACGCCGAAGCCGATCAGGATATCGCCGATGTTGCGCTTGGTCTTGTTGTTGCCTGCGGTGACAATCACAATGACACCGATAAAGACCAGAATATAACACAGGTTGGACGGCTTGAGCACCGACATGATGATGGAGGAGCCTGCATCGCCCGAGCCGAGACGGAGCAGCTGGGAGGTGACTGTGGTACCGATGTTGGCACCCAGGATCACGCCGACACACTGCTTCAGGTTCATGATACCGGCATTGACGAAGCCCACGACCATGACTGTGGTGGCAGAGGAGCTTTGGATGACGGCGGTAACCGCAATACCCATGAGCAGGGCGCGGAATACCGTACCGGTCATTTTTTCCAGGATGCGTTCCAGCTTCGCGCCTGCCGCGCGTTCCAGACCGCCGCTCATCGTCGTCATGCCGTAGATAAACAGGGCAAGACCGCCGACCAGCCGAATGATTGATAAAATGTCCATAATGTGATTCCTTTTTCAAATTTCTTCTGTGTGTTCTCTTGCGGCAGAGAACACAGCTGCGTTCCCTGCCATCCATTACTAACTATAACATGATACTTATTTTACACAAACCAACAAAGCGTCAATTTTATGTAAAATCCATGTAAAGTTTCCGGAAAGTCTGTCTTCTTTCCGCACCTATTTTATTATATCGGATTTGAATCTAAAATGCTATATTAAAATCAATTGTTCCACGTAGAAGTCGAAAAAATGAATTTTTGCAGGCGGATAGCTGTAAAAAATAAGAAAATAATCTGTTTCGCACACAGAAAAACAAAGGTTACTGCACGGAATTATGAAAACGATTTCCTTTATATTGTACAATATGCACAAAAAACGGGCGGGATATACCTGCTCTGTAAAAGACAGACGAAAAGCCGCTGACGGAAATCCGTCAGCGGCGGTAAAAATGCGGGATTATTTTGCGTCCGGCTTGAAGCTGTCCTTCAGGGAGACGATGCGGTTATAGCGTCCGTCCTTCTCCTTGATGTAGTAGCCCATGCGGACAAACTGCATATGCTCACCCGCCGGAACGTCGGCAATAGACGGCTCCAGCTTACAGCCGGTGAGCACCTTGAGCGAATCCGGATTGAGGAAATCCAGATAGCTTTTTCCCTCCGGCACATCTGCCGTGTTGGAGAGGGTGAACAGGTTGTCATACAGATACAGGTCAGCGTCCAGCGCGTGTGCGGCGGAAACCCAGTGGATGGTGCCGCGTACCTTGCGTCCGTCAGCCGGCATACCGTTGCGGGTTTCGAGGTCTGCGGTGCAGCGGATTTCGACCACGTTGCCGTTCTCGTCCTGAACCGCCTCCTGGAATTTTACGATATACGCACCCATCAGGCGAACCTCTCCGCCCGGCTTGAGGCGCTGGAACTTCGGCGGCGGAACCAGTGCAAAGTCGCTGCGCTCAATCCACAGCTCGCGGCTGAACGGAACCTCGCGCACGCCGGTCTCCGGCTGGCGCGGGTTGTTGGCAACCTCGAAGTACTCGACCTGATCCTCCGGATAGTTGGTGATGACCAGCTTGACCGGCTCGGTGACTGCCATGCGGCGCAGAGCGGTGTCGTTCAGCTCGTTGCGGATGCAGTATTCGAGCAGCTTGATATCCACGAGGCTGTCCGTCTTGGCGATGCCGGCGCGCATGACGAACTCCAGAATGGCACTCGGCGTATAGCCGCGGCGGCGCAGACCGGACAGGGTGGGCATACGCGGGTCATCCCAGCCCTCGACCTTGCCGGTCTCGACCAGCTCGCGCAGATAGCGCTTGGACATGACGGTGTTGGTCACATTCAGGCGGGCAAACTCGCGCTGCTTCGGACGGGACGGCAGGCACGGTGCACAGTTCTCCACCACCCAGTCGTACAGCGGACGATGGTTTTCGAACTCAATCGAGCACATGGAATGCGTGATATGCTCCATCGCGTCCTGAATCGGATGCGCGAAGTCGTACAGCGGATAGATGCACCATGCGTTGCCGATGCGGTGATGCTCCGCGTGAACGATACGGTAGATTGCCGGATCGCGCAGGTTCATATTCGGGGAAGCCATGTCGATCTTGGCGCGCAGGGTCTTGGCACCGTCCGGATACTTATCCGCGCGCATTTCCTCGAACAGGCGCAGGTTTTCCTCGACCGAACGGTCACGGTACGGGCTGTTCTTGCCCGGCTCCTTCAGGGTGCCGCGGTATTCGCGCATCTGCTCGGCGTTTAGGTCGCAGACATATGCCTTGCCCTCCTTGATGAGGTGAACCGCGCATTCATAGCATTTTTCAAAATAATCCGAGCCGTAGAAGATGCCGCCGGACGGCTGGCTGCCGGTCAGCCAGGTGATGTCCTGCTGGATGGACTGTACATATTCGTCGTCCTCGCGCACCGGATTGGTGTCGTCGAAGCGCAGATTGAACAGACCGTTGTAGCGCTGTGCAATCGACCAGTTGATAAAGATCGCCTTTGCGGAGCCGATGTGCAGATAGCCGTTCGGCTCGGGCGGGAAGCGGGTGTGAATACGCTCGCTCAGTCCGTTTTCGATATCCTCATCAATGATATCCGTCAGAAAATTGGATGTGAATTCCATAAAAAGTCTCCCTTTTTGTTCCGTTTACAGTGCAGCTGCTGCTTTTCTCAGACGCGCAGTGACACGCTCTGCGCCGAGGATGTTCATGACCGACTGTAGATCCGGTGCATTGGTGCGTCCGCAGACCGCGACGCGCAGCACCATGGAAATATCGCCGACCGGACCCTTGTATTCGTCCGGATTCTGCTTGAACAGCTTGGTTTCCGGTGCAAAGCCGTGCTTTGCCGCCAGCTCCTTGATGGCACCGAACCACTCGTCCGAGGTGTGCGATGCATCAAAGATGGTTTCGTACTCGGCAAGGATTGCCTTGGCATCCTCGGCGGATACGCGCTCCGGCATTGCGGAGTAATCCGGCGTAAACAGCTCGTCGAACAGGAAATCCATATAGCCGCGAACCTCGCTCCACAGCGCCAGATCCTTGCGCGGCTTCTTGCCGCCGCGACCGATTGCTAAAAATGCCTTGGTCTGCTCCGGATCGCGGGTGAACAGCGCGTGGAATTCCGGATCGTTGTCCGCGCTCCAGCCGGATACATAATCATAAACCTGCTCGGCGGTCATGCGCGAGATCACGTTCTTGCTGACGTCACGCAGCTTTTCGATGTCGAACAGCGAGCCGGAAACGCTCATCTTCTTCGGGCTGAACGGGAAGTCGTTCATGGATGCGTCCGGATTTGCGCGGCGCCACTCCTCAAAATTGGAGTTCAGCAGCGTCATGAGGTACTCCATGACGGACGGCACCGGATAGCCCTCCTGATAGTAGAACGACAGCGCCAGCTCCGGATCCTTGCGCTTGGAGAGCTTGCGCTTGGAGCCGCCGTCCATCTTCATCAGCTGTGCGGTGTGCACGTACTTCGGGCGCTTCCAGCCCATGGTGTCGAACAGCTGGAGGTGAACCGGCAGGGTTGCCAGCCATTCCTCGCCGCGGACGACATGGGTGGTGTGCATCAGATGATCGTCCACGACATGGGCGAAATGGTAGGTCGGGATGCCGTCCGACTTGAGCAGGACGATGTCCTGATCGTTCTCGGTCAGCTCCAGATTGCCCTTGACCAGATCGGTATGGCGGATCTTATGCTCAATCGAGCCGTTCGAGCGGAAGCGGATGACATAGCTTTCGCCGCGCGCGATGCGCTCCTGAATTTCCTCCAGAGAGCAGTCGCGGTATTTTGCGTATTTGCCATAGTAGCCGAAGTTTTCCTTGTTTGCCTCCTGCTCGGCGCGCATTGCGGCGAGCTCCTCCTCGGTGCAGAAGCACGGATAGGCAAGACCGCGGCGAACCAGATCCTTGACGAATACATGATAAATGTCCGCGCGCAGGCTCTGGCGGTACGGGCCGTAGGCGCCGGCCTCGCCGTCCGCGGTAACGCCCTCGTCGAACGGCAGACCGAACGAGCCAAAGGTCTGGAGGATCAGGTCAACGCCGCCCTCGACCTCGCGCTTTTTGTCGGTGTCCTCGATGCGCAGATAGAACACGCCGCCGGACTGATGTGCCAGACGTTCATCGACCAGTGCGCCGAACAGATTGCCCAAATGCATAAAGCCGGTCGGGCTGGGCGCCATACGGGTGACCTTTGCGCCTTCCGGCAGGTCGCGTGCGGGATAGCGTGCCTCCACCTGCTCCGGCGTTTCGGTTACGTTGGGGAAAAGCAGCTCCGCGAGTACATTATAATCCATTATCGTATCACTCCATAGTGCGGCGCGGAAATTCCATTGCCGCAGAATTGTTTCATTATCTAAACAAGCATACCACAATTCCCCATCTTCTGCAAGATTTCCATTGTAGAATCGTACAATTTGTTGTAATTTCCCAGAAGCTGTGGTATAATACATAAAACTCCTGACAGAATGGCGGTGACCTTAATGAAAATTCAGGAATCCGGAGAAAATTATCTGGAAACGATTCTCCTGCTGGAGCGCAGAAACGGCGTTGTGCGCTCGATTGATATTGCAAATGAGCTTGGCTTTTCCAAGCCCAGCGTCAGCCGCGCCATGGGCGTGCTGAAAAAGGCGGGATATGTCGAGCAGGAGGCGTACGGCACGATCAGCCTGACCGAAGCGGGTCGGGAGCGGGCAGAGGCGGTCTACGAACGGCATACGCTGATTACCGCTTTTCTGAGTGAGGTGCTGGATGTGGACGATGACATTGCGGAGCACGATGCCTGCCGGATCGAGCATATTGTCAGCGCACAGACGGTCGAGCGTATGCGCTCGGTGCTCAAGGCGCACCGGAAGGAAAAATAATCTTGACAATCGGATAAAAATAGTGTATCCTATTTGAGCAGTTCTGATAACAGAAGCTGCCGGATACGGAGAAGTATCGAAGTGGTCATAACGAGAACGACTCGAAATCGTTTGACGGTTAACCCCGTCCGTGGGTTCGAATCCCACCTTCTCCGCCAAATCAAAAACCGCACGTTTGATACGACTGGTATCGAAGTGCGGTTTTTTTGATTTTGTGCTATAATATGCTGTGATAAACGCAGCCCTGTATAAAAGTTCTGTTTCCGTGAAAAAACAACAATACCATGTAAAGGAGTGAGCGGAGTATGGATTTTTACAAACGTGCACTGGAGCTGAAGGAGGATACCGTCGGCAGCCGCCGCTATTTTCATCAGAACGCGGAGGTCGGGCTTGAAATGCCGATGGCGCGCGACTATATTTTACAAAAGCTGACCGAGTACGGACTGGAACCGAAAGTGTGCGGTCACGGAGTCACTGCTGTTCTCGGTCACGGGGCTCCGGTGCTGCTTCTCCGGGCAGACATGGATGCCCTGCCCATGCCGGAGCTGAGCGGAGAGCCGTTCGCCTGTCCCACGGGGGAGCAGGCACATACCTGCGGTCACGATTTTCACGCCGCCATGCTGCTGACCGCCGCCAAAATGCTCAAGGAGTGCGAATCCGAGCTGCGCGGAACCGTCAAATTCATGTTCCAGCCCGCAGAGGAAACCTTTGAAGGAAGCCGGGACATGATCGAGCACGGCATACTGGAGCATCCTCACGTGGATGCCGCCCTCGCGTTTCATGTTGCGCCGGGTAAAATGCCGCTGGGACTGTTTATGTATAACAGCGGCGGCGTGATGATGTCGTCTGTGGACGGCTTCCGGATTGAGATCACCGGAAAGGGCGGTCATGGAGCCTATCCCAACCTGACGGTGGATCCGCTCCGAATCGCAGTGCAGATTTACACCGGACTGGAATCGCTGATCGCGAGAGAGGCGAATCCGGAGATGAACTGCGTCCTGACGGTCGGAAAGCTCCAGGGCGGCAATGCCGCAAACATTATTCCCGACACGGCGGTGCTGGAAGGCACGCTCCGTACCAATGATAAGGTATCCCGTGAGCTGCTCGTCCGCAGAATCTCCGAGGTCGCGGAGGGAGTGGCAAAAACCTATGGCGGTTCTGTCGTGATTACGCCGCTGTCTCAGGTACCGCCGCTGATCTGTGACCGTGCGCTGACCGAAGCGATGGCGGGATATATGAAGGAGCTGGACATCCCCGGCAATACGCCGATTCCCGATATGAAGGCAAACGCCTCGGAGGATTTTGCGGTGATTGCGGAGGCTGTCCCGTCGGCGCTGATGTATTTGTCCGCCGGCTTTACTGATGAGCGCGGAGCCTATTCTGCGCACAACCCGAAGGTACGGTTTCACGAAGGCGTGTGTCCCATCGGTGCGGCAGGTCTGGCGCACTGTGCGGTGCGCTGGCTGGAGGAGCATCCGGCGGGAGACAATGAATAACCAAATCGGGATTGAACAAAGAAAAGACGCCGGCAGGCGTCTTTTTTTAATGGACTGCTCGTTGCAACCGGCAGCATAACCGATGACCCGTGGGACAAAGACAGGCGCAGAACCGTTCAGTCCTTTTCTGTGTGGTCAGAACACAGATTTGTGGAGAAAGTGAATAAAAACCATGCGAGGAAAAATGTAAATTTATATAAAATTCATAAATACGGTCTTGCGCAAAATGTTACTATGTGGTACTCTAAACATAGGAAATTTCTCATTCACGGAGCGGAGCATTCCGCTGATTTGGGGTGTTCAACATGAAAATTGATAAGGACAGAATCCGAACCATGTTTTTGTGTGCAGGTGATGCGGTCATTGCGGCAGAGCAGGAGCTGACGGAGATTGATTCCCGCTTTGGTGATGCGGATCACGGCATTACAATGACCAAAATTGCGGGAGCAGTCCGGACCGCCGCACAGGAGAGTACGGATGACAGCATCAAATCCATGCTGGATGATATCGCAATGGGTGTCATGATGATTAACGGCGGCTCCGCCGTACCGCTGTGGAATACCTTTTTGGATGCCATGCAGGAAAATGCGCCGGATGCCGGCGAGATCACACTGGAGCAGCTGAAGGAAATGTTCGGCGCGGCGGCAGAGGAGCTGTCGGCTCTGTCGAAGGCAAAGGTTGGGGACAAGACCATGATGGATGCGATTCTCCCGGCAGTGGCGGCAATTCAGGAAACCGAGGGGGATCTGAGTGCCGTTATGGATGCAGGCGCACAGGCGGCACTGGCGGGTGCGGAGGCAACCAAAAATTACGTGTCCAAATTCGGACGCGCAAAGAGCTATAAGGAGGAGACAATCGGAACGCCGGATGCGGGAGCAGTATCCGCAGCACGTTTCTTTGTCGGATTAAGCCAGGGAACAACAGGATAACGCATGAAGGAGGAGAAACCGTTATGAAAATGAAAAAGTTTATCAACAATCCGGAAACCCTGACCGCTGAGCTGCTGGAAGGCATGGCGATGGCAAATTCAGACATTGTAGAGCTGGTAAACGGAAGCTGGATTGTCAGCAAAACCCTGAAGGATGCAGACCGTGTGACGGTTGTCACCCTCGGCGGCTCCGGTCATGAGCCGGCAATCAGCGGCTTTGTCGGCGACGGAATGCTGGACATTTCCGTAGTCGGTGATATCTTTGCCGCTCCGAATCCGCAGAGCGTGTTTGAGGCAATCAAGCTGGCGGACAAGGGTCATGGCGTGCTGTTCCTTGTGCTCAATCATGCGGGCGATATGCTGTGCGCCAACATGGTTATGAAGATGTGCAAAAAGGCGGGGCTGAACGTCCGCAAGGTTGTAACCCAGGAGGATATCTCCAATGCACCGCGTGAAAACAGCGACGACCGCCGCGGTCTTGCCGGCGCAGTTCCGCTGTATCATATCGTCGGTGCGGCAGCCAAGCAGGGCAAGTCTCTGGACGAGGTTGCAGATCTCGCTCAGCGCTATGCGGACAGCATGGCGACCATCGCGGTTGCGGCACGCTGCGCAACCCATCCGGCAACCGGTGCTTCGTTCGGTGATCTGGGCGATGAGGATATGGAAATCGGTATGGGTCAGCACGGCGAGGGCGGCGGAGGCCGTCAGCCGATGAAGACCGCGAAGGAAACCGTTGAGATCATGGCGAATGCACTGGTCAAGGATATCCCGCTTCAGGCCGGCGATGAGGCGTTTGTCATGATTAACGGCTCGGGCGCCACCACGCTGATGGAAATGTACATTCTTTATAAGGACTGCGTCAAGTATCTGGAGGGACTCGGCATCAAGGTCGTGGCAAATATGGTCGGTGAGATTCTGACGGTACAGGAGCAGGCAGGCTTCCAGCTCAATCTTGCCAAGTGGAACGATGAGTTCAAGGCGCTGTGGGCAGAGCCGGCACGCACGATTGCATTCTATAAGTAAGGAGCGAGCAGTATGGCAGATGCAGTCGGCAACAAGGTTGCCAAGGATTATCATTTGGATGTAGCACCGCCTGTGGACGGCTTTTTTGCAAAAGGACTGGGACATACCGACTGGGGAATGAAAAACCGTCTTTCCCGTCTGTTCAACCCGAAATCCGGCAATTCGCTGATGCTTGCGTTCGACCATGGCTATATCATGGGTCCGACCGCCGGTCTGGAACGTCTGGATCTGGCGATCCCGCCGCTGATGGACGAGGTGGACGTGCTCATGGGCACGCGCGGCGCGATTCGTTCGTGCATTCCGCCCACCTGCGGCAAGGCGGTTTGCCTGCGTGCGACGTATGACAGCTCGGTGCTGTATGAGGATATGAGCGTCGGCAACGGTTTGGGCATGGACATGGACGATGTCCTGCGTATGAATGCTTCCGCGATTGCCATTCAGACCTTTATCGGCGCGCCGGGTGAGCGGGATTCTCTGGAAACCCTGTGCCGTGCAGTGGACGAAGGCAATCGGTACGGCGTGCCTGTTCTCGGTGTCACCGCAGTCGGCAAACAGATGGCGCGGACAACCGAGTATTTCTTGCTTGCAACCCGCCTGCTGGCAGAGTTGGGGGCAAGTATTATCAAAACATACTACTGTGATGACTTCGAAAAGGTGGTTGCGGCGTGTCCGGTGCCGATCGTGATTGCGGGCGGCAAGAAGCTGCCGGAGGCGGAGGCGCTGACCATGGCGTACCGCGCGATCTCGGACGGCGCGCGCGGCGTGGATATGGGACGCAATATTTTCCAGAGCACCCATCCGAAGGCGATGTGTCAGGCGGTTGCAAAAATTGTCCATGAGGGCTATAACGACAGAGAGGCATATGAATTCTTCCTCGAGGCGAGCAACGCATAACGGAAAGGAGCATACGATGTCTGCAACATATATGCATATCGGCATTCCGGTTTTGAATAAAAAGCCGGGTATGGTTTACAATGAAGGCGGAAAATTCTGGGTCAGCAGCAATGTGGATGACCACGATTACAAGATTGAGTACCTCAAGTTTGAAGAGGGCACAATTTTTCCGGAGATTCTGTCCAAGCAGCCGCATGTCGCATATCAGGTGGATGATATGACGCAGTATCTGGCAGAAGCGGATCGCGTGATTTTCGGACCGTCTCAGCTGGACGATCATACCAGCATCGCGTTCATCATCAAGGACGATGCAATTATTGAGCTTTACATGAGCAAATAAACAATATCGGGAGGGCTGTAGGCAGGCAGCCCTCTTTTTTTGCGAAATATTGGTTTGTGTCTCTTGAATTTTTTGTGAACACAGCGGTACGGCTTGAGTTTAAACACCGGATGCAATATACTGTAATCAGGACGTTATCCCTTGTGGCGAGGAGCGGTACAGATGAAATGGAACACACCATGGAGCAAACACAAACGCCGCGAGATTCAGCGCTCGCTTGGGCGGTATCTTGCGATGCTGGTCATTGTTGCACTCGGCGTGGGCTTTTTCTCCGGACTTAAGGTGACCAGAAGCGCAATTGTGCAGACCGGTGACCACTATGTGGAACGGTATAATCTGTATGATTATCGCCTGATCTCCACCCTCGGACTGACTGAGGAGGATGCCCAGGCAATGCGCAGGGTGGACGGCGTACAGGACGCGGAGGGTTCGGTTACGGCGGATTTCATCGCGGTGCAGCCGGATGGAACGGAGGTCGTGCTCAAGGCGCATTCCATTACGGAGGAGATCAATCAGGTCAATCTGGTCGCCGGGCGGATGCCGGAGCGGGCGGAGGAATGCGTGGCGGACAGACGCAGGTATACCGAAGCGGATCTCGGAAAAACCATCCGTGTGTCCGGGAGCAATGATGAAGATACCGCGGAGCAGTTTGCCTGTTCGGAATATACGATTGTCGGATTGGCGGATTCCGTACTGTATCTGAATACCGAGCGCGGAACGAGCAAGCTTGCGGGCGGCTCAGTGTATGCGTTTGTATTTCTGCCGCGTGACGGCTTTGATCTGGATTACAATACCGAGCTGTATGTCACAGTCAAAAACCGCGGCAGTATTTTTACACAGGAATATGAGGATGCGGCAGCGGCCGCGCAGCCGTCCGTGGAGGAGGCGCTGGAGGCGCGTGCACAGCTGCGCTATGACGAAATTCTGGACGAGGTCAACGAAAAAATCCAGGAGGGTCAGGACGAATACGATCAAGGATATCAGGAGTATCTATCCGAAAAGGCGGATGCGGAGCAGCAGCTCGCGGATGCACGCGATGAGCTGGGCGCGGCAAAGGACGAGATTGCCGCCGGCGAACGGCGTCTGGCGGAAAATCAGAAAAAAATAGATCAGGGCTTTGCCGATTATCAGGACGGACTGAAGCAGTATAACAGCGGAGCAGCACAGCTTGCCGCGAAGAAAAAGCAGGCATATGCACAGCTGTCCGCCGCGCAGGATGAGCTGGATTCCAACCGCGCGCAGGTGGAGGATGGCATCCGGCAGATCGAGGAAAGCGGCGTACTTGAGCAGTATGAACAGCTGAACGAGGCGATTCCGCAGCTGGAAACTGCATTGGAGCAGATCGAAGCGGCAAAGCCGCAGAAGGAACAGCTTGAGCAGCAGCTGGAGCAGGTGGAGGACGGCATCCGGCAGATTGAGGAAACCGGCGTAATCGAGCAGTATAACGAGCTGACGGCGTCTGCCGAACAGCTGGAGCAGGCGATTGCACAGGCAGAGGAAGCCCGCGCACAGGAGGAAGGTCTGCGCGCGCAGCTGGAGGAGGCGCAAAGCGCCGCGGAGCAGATTGAGCAGAGCGGTGTGCTTGAGCAGTATGAGCAGCTGAATGCGGAGATTGCCCGGCTGGAGAGCGAACTGGAACAGGTTGAGGACTCCGAAAGCGAAGCGGCATTGCAGGAGCAGCTGAATGCTCTGCGGGCGCAGAAGCAGCAGATCGAGGAAAGCGGCGTACTTGAGCAGTATGAGCAGATGACGGCATCCATTGAGCAGCTGGAGGAAGCGCTGGCGCAGATTCCGACCGAGGAGCAGGTGTTGGAGCTGAAAGCGCAGCTGGCACAGGTGCAGGCGGGCATCGAGCAGATCGAACGCACCGGTGTAATTGAGCAGTACAATGAACTGACGGCAGCCGCTGAACAATTGCAGCAGGCGCTGGCACAGTTTCCGACCGAGGAACAGGAGCAGGCGCTGCGGGAGCAGCTGGAGCAGGCACAGATCGGAAAACAGCAGATTGAGCAGAGCGGCGTGCTCGAGCAGTATGAGCAGCTGACCGGTGCGCTTGCGCAGATCAGCGAGGGACAGACCGAGCTGGACAGTCGGAAACAGCAGGCAGACAGTCAATTTTCCGCCGCGGAAGCGGAGCTGAAACGTGCAAAGGCGACGCTCTTAAGCTCGAAGGCAGCACTGGAGCGGGCACAAAAGCAGCTGGATGCCGGACATGAGTCGCTGGAGCAGGCAAAGCGGCAGTATGAGGACGGTTTGCAGGAATACACGGACAGCAGGGCGGAGGCGGAGGAGGCATTTGCCGAAGCGGAACGCGAGCTTGCGGATGCACTGAAACAGCTGGATGATGCCCGCGCGGAACGCGATGAGATCGAGCCGGCGGAAACCTATGCGCTCGACCGCACAACCAACACCGGTTATGTGTGCTTTGAAAATGACTCCGCGATTGTCGAGGGAATTGCGCGGGTATTTCCGGTCTTTTTCTTCCTCGTTGCGGCACTGGTCTGCATGACAACTATGACACGCATGGTGGATGAGCAGCGCACCCAGATCGGAACCTTTAAGGCGCTGGGCTATAGTGACCGGGATATTATGAAAAAATACATCAGCTACTCCGGCAGTGCGGCGGTGATCGGTGCCGTGATCGGCTTCTTCGGCGGCTGTAAGCTGTTTCCGTACGCGCTGTGGAAGGCATATAATATGATGTACGACTTTGCCGAGATTGAGTTTGTATTTGACAAAAAGCTCGCGTTCCTGTCACTGGCGGTAGCACTGCTGTGCTCGGCGGGCGCAACGGTTGCGGCATGCCGCGCGGAACTGGTGCGGATGCCGGCGGAGCTGATGCGCCCCAAGGCACCCAAACCGGGCAAGCGCGTTCTGCTGGAACGCATCACGCCGATCTGGTCGCGCATGAGTTTTTTGCATAAGGTGACGGTGCGCAATGTATTCCGCTACAAAAAGCGGATGTTCATGATGGTGCTCGGCATCGGCGGCTGCACGGCGCTGGTGCTCACGGGCTTCGGCGTCAAGGATTCCATCGCCAATCTCGCGGAGGATCAGTACGGTTCCATTATGAAGTTCGATTATGAGATCACCTTCTCCGAGCCGCAGAGCGAACGGGGACAGTTTGTGCAGGAAACGGAATCGCTCTTGTCTGAGTGCGTGCTTCTGCACAAGTCCGGCATGGATGTTGTATGCCAAAAGGGTGTGCAGCAGGTCAATGTCATTGCAAGCGATGATACGCGGATGACAGAGCTGATTGATTTTCATTCCGGAGGCAGTGCGGTGAACGATCCGAAGGATGGGGAGGCGCTGATTAACGAAAAGCTGGCGGCGCTGGCAGGCGTATCGGTGGGCGACCTGATTTCCATTCAGGTGGACGACACCCACACCGAGCAGGTCAGGGTCAGCGGCATTTTTGAGAACTATGTGTATCACTATCTGTTCATGACCACTGCGACCTATGAAGCGGTCACAGGTGAGTCCTGCGAATATCAGAACGCCTATGCCCGCGCGGCGGGCGGCGATCTGCACGATACGGCGGCGCGGCTGGTCAGTGACCATGGAGCAGCTGCGGTTTCCGTCACGCAGGATACCAAAAACATGGTGGCAAATATGATGCTCAGTCTGAATTATATTGTATGGCTGGTCATTGCGTGTGCCGGCGTGCTGGCGTTTGTGGTGCTGTTTAATCTGAGCAACATCAATCTGACCGAACGCGTGCGGGAGATTGCGACCATCAAGGTGCTGGGCTTTTATCCGAGAGAGACGGGCGCCTATGTATTCCGCGAAAATATTGTGCTCACGGCGTTGGGTGCACTGGCAGGTCTGCCGATGGGCGTGGCGCTGCACCGGTTTGTGATGAATCAGATTCAGGTGGACATGGTATCGTTCCAGACGCGTATTCTGCCGGTCAGCTTTGTGCTGGCACTGGGCGTGACCTTCCTGTTCGCGCTGATGGTGGATCTCGTCATGCGGCGCAAGCTGGCGCATATCAACATGGCGGAATCGCTGAAATCCGTAGAATAACCCGGGAAAATCGAAAACTCCGACCGAAGGCATGGATCTGGTCGGAGTTTTTGCTGTCAATGGAAAAAGAAAAAGCACTCAAGCATTTGCTTGAGTGCTCAATGGCTGCCGAACTAGGATTCGAACCCAGACAAACAGAGTCAGAGTCTGTCGTGCTACCTTTACACAATTCGGCAATATTCTGTCGTGCTGACAAAAAATATTATACCGCATTTTGAGGAAAAGTCAAGCATTATTTTTTGAAAATGAAAAAATAATTGGGAGTGCAAATGAAGAGGCGTGAGGCTGCAAAAATATCTTTCAAGTGTATATGGAGGGGAAGAGATGATATGAACCTAAATAAGTATTAAAATGACGAAATAAGATGAATGAATGGATAAAATAAAGAAATTTAATTCGTCGAATAGATGATATATTGAATAGAAAGGATTGCTTTGGTGAAAAATAAAATGAAAGTTTTGTAATTTATGCTTGCATTTTTGGTGGCGCCGTGATAGACTAATCCCAGACAAAGGTGTCTGATACCCATCAAGGGGTATTGGATACCTTTTTTTATTTACTGATTTACAATTTTGTTGTAAGATGGGAGTGAAAAACAATGATAGACTCTGGCAACACTGCGTTTATCATCATCTGCGCGGCACTGGTATTTTTAATGACCCCCGCACTGGCATTTTTCTACGGCGGTCTGGTGCGCAGAAAAAATGTAATCAATACGATGATGTCCTCTCTGTTCATCATGGGACTGGCATCGGTGCTCTGGGTGGCGGTCGGCTACTCGCTGTCCTTCGGCGGCAATACCGCCGGTGTCATCGGCACGTTTCAGAACGTATTTCTGAACGGCATCGGCTGGGAGCCGGGCACCTATGCGGACAGCATTCCGGCTCAGGTGTTCGTTATCTTCCAGATGATGTTTGCGATCATCACACCGGCGCTGATTACCGGTTCGGTAGTCGGACGCATGAACTTTAAGGCGCTGTTCCTGTTCATCCTGCTGTGGTCGTTCGTCGTTTACTATCCGATGGCGCACATGGTGTGGGGCGAGGGCGGATTCCTTGCGGAGATCGGCTCGATTGATTTCGCCGGCGGCAATGTCGTTCACATCAGCTCGGGTGTTTCCGCGCTTGTACTGTCCATCCTTCTGGGCAAGCGCAGAGGAGCGGAGCAGGGCAATTTCCTGCCGCACAATATCCCGTTTGTCATTCTCGGCGCGTGCCTGCTGTGGTTCGGCTGGTTCGGCTTCAACGCCGGCAGCGCACTCGCGGCGGATGGTCTCGCAGCACATGCATTCCTGACCACCAACACCTCCGCGGCAAGCGCAATGCTGAGCTGGATGCTCATTGATATCCTCCGCGAGGGCAGACCGTCGGTGGTCGGCGCATGCACCGGCATGGTGCTCGGACTGGTTGCCATCACGCCGGGTGCGGGCTTTGTTCCGCTGTGGTCGGCGTTTCTCATCGGCGCGCTGGTCAGCCCAATCTGCTATTTTGCGGTATCCGTCATTAAGGTAAAGTTCGGCTACGACGATGCACTCGACGCATTCGGCTGTCACGGTGTCGGCGGTATCTGGGGCGGCATCGCAACGGGCATTTTTGCGCAGTCGTCCATTAACCCTGTCGCTCAGTGGAACGGTCTGGCATTCGGCGATGTCAAGCTGTTCCTCGCGCAGGTCATCAGTATTGTGATTACGATTGTGATTGCCATTGTCGGCACGCTGATCTGTGCCGGTATTGTCAAGCTGATTGTTCCGCTGCGCGTTACGGAGCGCGAGGAGCGCGTCGGCATGGACGAAACCGCACACGGTGAGCGCGCATATCCGACCTTTACCGGTCTGGACTAACTGGAGGTAGTAAAGCATGATTAAAATTGAAGCAATTGTCCGTCCGGAAAAGATGGAGGATGTCAAGGATGCGCTGTCCCTGATTAATGTCAATGGTATCACCCTGTCTCAGGTCATGGGCTGTGGCTCCCAGAAGGGAAAGACAAAGACTGTGCGCGGACGCACGTTTGAGGTCAATATGCTCCCGAAGATCAAGTTTGAGATCGTCGTTTCCAATGAGGAGTGGGCGCAGATCACCATTGATGCCATCTGCAATGCCGCCTACACCGGCGAAATCGGTGACGGTAAGATTTTTTGCTACAATCTGGATAATGTCGTGCGCATTCGTACCAGAGAGATCGGTATCACTGCACTTTAAATCCCGTCATAAATTATTTTATCATATCCCCATCAAATCGCTCCGGCGGAGGCTCAGTCCTCCGCCGGTTTTTCTGTCTGCCTGCTGACATGAAAAAAGCACTCAAGCATTTGCTTGAGTGCTCAATGGCTGCCGAACTAGGATTCGAACCCAGACAAACAGAGTCAGAGTCTGTCGTGCTACCTTTACACAATTCGGCAATATTTGGTTGGTGGAACGCTGCGGAGCGAATCAACGAATATTATTATATCCCATTTTTTCAAAAAGTCAACAATTATTTATGAAAAAAATGAAAAAATTTTCGGGGATTCTGCGGGAATTTTGAGGATATCGGAAATAGTCAAATAGCGGCATCGGGTATATAATGGATAGGAAAATCAATGAAGCACGCAATTTTACGCATCTTTCTACGGAGGCATTATGGTTAGAAACGATTTAAGAAATATTGCAATTATCGCGCACGTCGACCACGGCAAGACGACACTGGTCGATCAGATGCTCAAGCAGGGCGGCGCATTCCGTGACAATCAGGTTGTCGAGGAGCGCGTCATGGACAGCAATGACCTGGAGCGTGAGCGCGGTATTACCATTCTGGCAAAGAACACCTCGGTTCATTATAAGGATACCAAGATCAACGTCGTGGACACCCCGGGACATGCGGACTTCTCCGGTGAGGTCGAGCGCATCCTGAAGATGGTAGACGGCGTTATCCTGCTGGTTGACGCATTTGAGGGCCCGATGCCGCAGACCCGCTTCGTGCTGGAGAAGGCGCTGGAGTTCGGTCATAAGATCATCATTGTGGTCAACAAGATCGACCGTCCGGATGCCCGCCTGTCCGATGTCGGCGACGAGGTACTCGAGCTGCTGCTCACGCTGGATGCAACCGACGAGCAGCTGGACAGCCCGATCCTGTACTGCTCCGGTCGTGACGGCACCGCTTCGCTGTCCCCGAACAAGCCGGGTGAGGATCTGGTTCCGCTGTTCGAGACCATTCTGGATCACATTCCGGCACCGCATGTCAACGTAGACGGCGAGTTACAGATGCTGGTTTCCTCGATCGACTACAACGACTATGTCGGACGCATTGCAATCGGACGCATTGAGCGCGGCAGTGTCAAGGTCGGTCAGGAGGTCACCGTATGCAGCTATTCCCGCAAGGACAAGCCGTACAAGGCAAAGGTCGTTTCTCTGTATACCATTGACAGTCTGGGACGCACGCCGATTGAAACCGCCTCCGCGGGCGATATCGTATGTATTTCCGGCATCGAAAACGTCACCATCGGTGATACTCTGTGCTCAAGCGATGCAGTGGAGCCGCTGCCGTTCGTCAAGATTTCCGAGCCGACCGTCGAGATGTATTTCTCGGTCAATGACTCCCCGTTTGCCGGCAGAGAGGGCAAGTACGTGACCTCCCGCCAGCTGCGTGAGCGTCTGCACCGCGAGCTGCTCAAGGACGTTTCCCTGCGCGTACACGAGACCGAGACCACGGATACCTTCCGCGTTGCGGGCCGCGGCGAAATGCACCTGTCCATCCTGATCGAGAACCTGCGCCGTGAGGGCTATGAGTTCCAGGTCGGTGCACCGCGCGCACTGTACAAGGAGATTGACGGTCAGCTGTGCGAGCCGATTGAGCGCATGGTTGCGGATGTTCCGTCCGAAGCACTGGGCTCCGTCATGGAGAAGATGGGCGAGCGCAAGGGCGAATTACAGCACATGGCGCCGCAGGGCGACCGTATGCGCGTAGAATTCCTGATTCCGGCACGCGGTCTGTTCGGCTATAAGACCGAATTTTTGACCGACACCCGCGGCGAGGGCATTCTCAGCTCGGTATTTTATGATTACCAGCCGTACAAGGGCGATATCCGCAAGCGCAAGACCGGTTCCCTGATCGCATTTGAGACCGGCACCGCAGTCGGCTACGGTCTGTTCAACGCGCAGGAGCGCGGACAGCTGTTCATTGGCGCAGGCGAGGAGGTCTATGAGGGCATGATCGTCGGCGTATCCCCGAAGAGCGAGGACATGGCGGTCAACGTCTGCAAGAAGAAGCAGCTGACCAATATGCGTGCTTCCGGCTCGGATGACGCGCTGCGTCTGATTCCGCCGCACATCATGTCGATTGAGGAAGCGATGGAGTTCATCTCGGATGATGAGCTGATCGAGGTCACCCCGACCAACATCCGCATGAGAAAGGCAATTCTGTCCAACTCCGAGCGCATGAAGAAGCTCAAGAGCCACAAATAAACAGCGGTAAAGCCGTATAAATCGTTTGCATACCGTATGGTCATCTGCTACAATAAAAGCAGAGACCATACGGTTTTCATTTTTATAAAATTTATATTCAGAAGGGACAGATTAGAATGAAAAAGCAGATTTCCACTCCGAACGCTCCGGCAGCACTCGGTCCGTATTCTCAGGCAATTGAGACTGACGGCTATGTATTCGTTTCCGGTCAGGTGCCGATTGACCCGGCAGCAGGCAAGATCACTGCGGACACCATCGAGGCGCAGTCCGAGCAGGTGATGAAGAACATCGGCGCAATTCTCGCAGAGGCCGGACTGGGCTATGAGAGCATCGTCAAGACCACCTGCTATCTGGCAGATCTGGCGGATTTTGCGGCGTTTAACGCGGTATATGGCGCATATTTTAAGGATGCAGCTCCGGCGCGTGCGTGCTTCCAGGTTGCGGCACTTCCGGCAGGCGCAAAGCTTGAGGTTGAGGCGATTGCGGTCAAGTAAATCGCTGAGGACAAAACCGGACTGACTTTCATTCAAGATATACTCAAAACAGTCGATATGACGGATTTCTTCTAAGCATTATTGTCAGAAACGATTCTTGCCAAAACGCGAAATACAGCAAGATGAATAAGGTTTGTAAATGTTCTGAAAAGTTGTGGACAAGTGCAAAAACGTATGATATACTTAGTTATGTAAGAAGAAAAGTCAAAAATACGGCGGTGAGGAGAGTGAGGCGCAGGAGCAAGGTTTTATCCTGTGCGGCCGCCGAATGGCAAATTGTGATGAGGTGTCATTATGTTAAGAAGAACGAAAATCATTTGTACTCTGGGTCCGGCAACCGACAGTAAGGAAACCATTGCAAAAATGGTTGAGGCAGGCATGAATGTTGCCCGCCTGAACTTCAGCCACGGCTCTCATGCAGAGCAGCTGCAGCGCATTGAGATGGTTCGTCAGGTGCGCTCGGAAATGCACGCGCCGGTCGGCATCCTGCTGGATACCAAGGGTCCGGAAATCCGTATTAAGACCTTTGCAGACGGCAAGATTCAGCTGGAGGAGGATCAGCTGTTTACGCTGACCACCCGCGAGGTAGAGGGTACGAATGAAATCGTTTCCATTACTTATGCCGGTCTGCCGCAGGACGTTGCAGTTGGTACCCGCATTCTGATCGACGACGGTCTGATCGAGATGATTGTCGAGAAGCTGACCGAGACCGATATTACCTGCCGCGTCAAGAACAGCGGTCCGCTTTCCAACCGCAAGTCCATTAATGTACCGGGTATTTCGCTCAATATGCCGTACATCAGTGAGCAGGATAAGAAGGACATCGAGTTTGGCTGCGACCAGAAGGTGGACTTCATTGCGGCATCCTTTGTCCGTACCGCTGCGGATATGAAGCAGCTCAAGGCAATCCTGCGCCGCAAGCATATGCTGGGCAAGATCCGCATCATTGCAAAGATTGAAAACCGCGAGGGCTTTGATAATCTGGACAAGATTCTCAAGGAAGTAGACGGCGTTATGGTTGCACGCGGCGACATGGGCGTTGAGGTTCCGTTCGAGGAGCTGCCGAAGATTCAGAAGAAGATTATTCGCAAGTGCATGTACAACGGTAAGATCTCCATCACCGCAACCCAGATGCTGGATTCCATGACCCACAATCCGCGCCCGACCCGTGCAGAGGTTTCGGACGTAGCGAATGCGGTTTATGACGGCACCGGTGCAGTCATGCTGTCCGGCGAGACCTCCGTCGGTAAGTATCCGATCGAAACCATCCGCGCGATGGCGACCATCTGCAAGAAGACCGAGAACAACATTGACTACGCAAAGCGCCGTGTTCAGCTGATCGACAATGCAAAGTTTGTCGGCGATCCGATGACCATCGGCATCGCGGGCGCAACGGTATCCACCTCCGAAATGCTGGACTGCCGTGCCATCGTTGCACTGACCAATTCCGGTCATTCCGCCAACGCAGTTGCACGCTTCCGTCCGGCAAAGCCGATCATCGGTGCAACCTATACGGAGGAGACCTTCCATCGTCTGTCTCTGTCCTGGGGCGTTGTACCGTGGCTGTGCCACCATCAGCCGACTGACATCATGCTGTATGCAGAGGCATGCCGCGCTGCCATTCAGGCGGGCTACTGTGAGCCGGATGATATGCTCATCCTGACCGCAGGTATGCCGGTCGGTGCTACCCCGTATACCAATACCATGCGCATCTTCCATGTTTCCGAGCAGGAGTATGAAGCATATAAAAACTGGGTCAGCCCGAACGCATAAACAAAATTCATGACGATACCGCACCGCATAGCTTTGGCTATGCGGTGTGTTTCTGCCCTGTAATATGAGGGCGGAATCAATCAGAAAATAAGGAGTATTACAATGGTTTTTCATGATTCTATGATGCTGCTCAGCTATGTCAACACCAAGCTGCGCGATCAGTACCGCAGTCTGGATGCGCTGTGTGAGGATCTTCAGATGAGCAGACGCGAGCTGGTGAAGCGTCTCGCGGAGATCGACTATGAATATGACCAGAGTCTGAACCGGTTTGTCTGAGGCTATGAACGAAAAAACTGCATTTTATCGCCGCGCCGCCGCGCTGATTCTGCCGATGGCGCTGCAAAACCTGATTAATGTCGGCATTTCGTCCATCGACGTGGTCATGCTCGGACGGGTGGGAGAGACCGTGCTGTCCGGTGCCTCGCTGGGCAGTCAGATTCAGTTCATCCTCAACCTGATGCTGTTCGGCGCGACCTCAGGCGCGGCCATCCTGATGGCGCAGTACTGGGGCAAGGGCGACCGCGCGGCGGTTGGAACCGTCTGGGGCATGGTGCTCAAGCTGACGATGCTCATCTCGCTGCTGTTTACCGTGCTGGTGTTTGTATTCCCGTACCATGCGATTTCGATTTTCACCAATGACGGAGCGGTGCGTGAACAGGGTGCGCAGTATCTGCGCATCGTATGCCTGTCCTATCTGCCGCTGACCTTTACGATGGTGTATCTCAACACCATGCGCAGTGTCGGCAGGGTGCGCATCGCAACCGTGGTGTATCTGTGCTCCATGCTGACCAATATTGCGGTCAATGCCGTGCTGATTTTCGGACTGTGCGGCGCACCCAGAATGGGCATCCGCGGCGCGGCTATCGGCACGCTGTGTGCGCGACTGATGGAGCTTGCCGTTGTCGCAGTGTACAATCGCAGGTGGAACACCGAGCTGCCGTTCCGGTGGCGCTATGTCAAGGCGTTTGACCGCACGCTGGCAAAGGATTATGTCAAGTACAGCCTGCCGGTGCTGTTCAATGAGCTGATGTGGGGCACGGGCTGCTCCATGATTGCAGCGATTCTGGGGCATATGGGAAGCGCGGCAGTCGCAGCCAATTCCGTAGCGCAGGTCGTGCGTCAGCTGGCAACCGTGGCATCCTTTGGCGTTGCGAGCGCCGCGGCGGTAATGGTCGGACAGACGCTGGGAGAGGGCAGGAAGGATGCCGCAAAGCGCTATGCCGACCGGCTGGTGCGCCTTGCCATGCTGCTCAGTCTGGCGGGCGCGGGACTGATTCTGCTCATTCGTCCGCTGATTCTGCGCAGTGTGGCGATTTCCGACGAGGCGATTGCATATCTGTCCGTCATGCTGCTGGTCATGTCGTATTTTGTCGTGGCACAGGTGTACAATACGGTCGTGATTGTGGGCATTCTGCGCGGCGGCGGAGATACCAAATTCGGCTTTATGGTGGATGTTATTTTCATGTGGGGCGTGGCGATTCTGTTCGGCTTTGTCGCGGCATTCGTGCTGCACTGGAGCGTCATTCCGGTCTATCTGATTCTGACCTGTGATGAGCTGCTCAAGGTGCCCGCAAGCGCCCTGCGCTACCGCTCGAAAAAATGGCTGAATAACATTACAAGGGAGACAACATGAGTACAATTTTACGAGGCGTCGTATTTGATATGGATGGGCTGCTGCTGGATTCCGAGCGGTATGTACAGATGGCATGGGATCTTGGCGGCGAGCGCATCGGCTGGGGTGCGCTCGGACACAATATCGTCCACACGCTCGGCATGAATCATGACCGCAGACGCGCGTATTTTTTGGAAAAATACGGGGAGGAGTTCCCGTATGACCGCTTCTGCGAGGCATACCGTGCGGCATTCCATGAGCTGACACGGGAGCACGGCGTGCCGCGGAAGGAAGGCGGTCTGGAGCTGATGCGCTTTTTGCAAAAACACGGCGTTCGGATGGCGGTCGCAACCTCGTCCAGCGATGAGTACGCGGTGCGCAGTCTGAAAAAAGTGGGTTTTTTGCCGTATCTGGACGGCGTCGTGACCGGCGGCATGGTGGAGCACAGCAAGCCGCATCCGGAGAGCTATCTGCGGGCGTGTGAGCTGCTCGGTCTGGCACCACAGGACTGCATGGCGCTGGAGGATGCACCGAACGGCATCCGTGCGGCGCACGCCGCCGGTATGTATCCGGTGATGATTCCCGATCTGGTAAAGGATACCGCGCCGGTGGATGATCTTCTGTTCGGGAAGGCGGACAGCCTGCACGATGTAATACCGCTGATCCGGGAGCATTTTGAGCTGCCGGAATAAAAATACATGAAAAGAGCTGCATTGCGGCTCTTTTTTTGCGGAAATTCGCCTGAATTTGACAAAATATGCACAGATTGGTATAATGAAAAAAACCGATATCAGAGGTGCATGTATGGGTGGACTGAGAAAACAGCTGAAAAGCCGAGGGGCTCCGCTGGCCGTATTTCTGGCGGCAGGCGTGCTGACCTGTGCCCTTGCGGGTATAGGGCGGGAGACCTATGAGCTGACGGACGGCAAAATCGTGGAAACGATTACCTGCTTTGAGGAGGATCCCTATGCGCTGCTCGGCTATTCCGAGCAGTTTTCGGAGGAAACCTACTATATCTGGCCGACCTCGGAGGACGGCTTTGAACGTTCTGAATCCGGCGCGGTGCAGCTGCCTGTCCATCAAAAATTTGCGGTGCAGCTGACGGCGGACGGACAGACGACCGAGGTGCTCAGCGGCGTGAGTACGGTGCAGAGTGTTTTGCAGGAAAACGGCATTGCAGTGGGCGAGGACGATGTGGTGAAGCCTGGACTGCATAAGCCGGTTTCAGAGGCGTGCTCTATTCAGGTCATCCGCGTCACCAGCGAGGTCACGGAGCAGACGGTAAAGCTCAAGTTCCAGACCGAGGAAACGGAAAACAATGATCTGGAATACGGCAAAAAGAAGACCGTTCAAAAGGGTCAAAACGGCAAAAAGTGGCAAAAGGTTCAGATAACATACTATGACGGCGAGGAGCACGCGCGTGAGGTGCTGGAGGAAAAGATTCTCGAGCAGCCTGTGACGCAGATTGTGGAAAAGGGCACGGCGCGCATGATCGACGGACACCGGTATCGGGAAAAGTACACGATGGAGGCAACCGCCTATCATTCCGGCAGCATCACTGCGCTGGGCTTTATCGGCTATGAGGGCGTTGTCGCGGTCGATCCGGATATCATTCCGCTTGGCAGCCGTGTATACATTCCGGGCTACGGGGAGGGCTATGCCGCGGACACCGGCGGCTCCATTCAGGGGCACCGGATTGACCTGTGTATGGCAAGCCATCAGCGCATTTATGAATTCGGCAGGCGAAACATCACGGTTTACCTGCTGGAGTGACCACAAATAAACCGAGCACAGTCCTGCGGCTGTGCTCTTTTTTGTGCGGAACGGAGAAAGCGGTGCTGCATCTTGCGGCGGGCATTCGCTCCGTGCTATAATCATTGCAGGATTCAAACAAGGAGAATGTTATGGGACTTTGTGATATTGCGGATATCCGCGAGATTTTAGGGCGTCATGGATTTCATTTTTCCAAGTCGCTCGGACAAAACTTTCTGACGGCGGCATGGGTGCCGGAAGCCATCGCCGAGGTCTGCGGTGTGGACGCGGACAGCTGTGCGCTTGAGGTCGGTCCGGGCATGGGCTGCCTGACCGAACAGCTTTCCAAGCGCGCGAAAAGCGTGTGCGCCATCGAGCTTGACCGCGCCCTGTTTCCGGTGCTGGCGGAAACCCTCGCCGACTGTGACAATGTCGAAATCGTGCAGGGTGACGTACTCAAGACCGATTTAAAGCAGCTGTGCGCGGAAAAATTCGGAGAGCAGGCACGCATCCACGCCTGCGCCAATCTGCCGTACTATATCACCACGCCGGCGATTTCCGCGCTGCTCCAGTCCGGCGTGTTTGACAGCGTGACGGTCATGATCCAGAAAGAGGTTGCACAGCGCATCTGCGCCGCACCGGGCACCTCGGATTACAGTGCGTTTTCCATCTTTGTCCGCTACTATGCGGATGCGGAGATTGCGGTCAACGTGCCGCGCGGCTGCTTTGTCCCGCAGCCGAAGGTGGATTCCGCCGTCGTGCACATGAAGCTGCGCGGTACGCCGCCGGTGGAAATTTTGAATGAAAAACTGTTTTTTGCGATGGTGCGCTCTGCGTTCAATCAGCGCCGCAAGACGCTGGTCAACTCGCTGGGCGGTGCGCTCGGCAGCACGCTCGGAAAGACCGGCATTCAGGCGCTGGTCGAGGACTGTGGCTTTGACCCGCGCATCCGTGGGGAACGCCTGTCGCTGGAGGACTTTGCCGCGCTCGCCAATCTGGCACATCAGCGCATTTCACTGTCCGAGCAGTAACAGCAGACCGGCAATCAGCAGCAGCTCGGTATCCAGCGTGCCGTCGTTGTCCAGCAGCAGAAAGCACAGCACCGCGAGCAGCAGAAGAAGCTCTAACGAAATGCCGCTGCCGCCCTTGCCGAACAGATCAAACAGACCGGAAAGCCCAGACTTTCCGGTTTTTTGTTCCTCCGGACAGGGGGGCTTTGGCGGCGGAGGAGGGCAGGGCGACTCCGGAGCGGATTTTTGCAGATAGCGATTGTACATTCAGAATCACCTCATTGCAGTCAAAGCTCGCGCAGATTGATCTGCGTCATCGCGGCACGCGCCATGCGTGCCATGCCGAGCAGCCGGACGGCGTGATCGATCTCGCCGCAGGATTTTTGCGAGATAAACGGCTTGATCGCGGTCAGCAGCCGGATGCGGTCGGAATCGCTGTCACAGTGGCTGCTCTGGGCGATGGTGGTCAGCATGGGCAGCAGCTTTCCGGTCAGCTCTGCGGCCGGATCGGGTGTGGACGGCTTGGCATTCGGCTCGGACTGCGGCTGCCCGAACATGCTGGAGGCGGTCTGCATAAGATTGGACAGTGCCTCGGGATCGGACAGCAGGGAGGACAGGGCATCGGTATCCATCGCGGTCACCGCAGCAGCCGTGCGATTTCAGCGGCGAGCTTTGCACCGTCCGGCGTGTTTAAAATCCCCTGGATCAGCTGCTTTGCGCCGTCCGGATCGCCGGACTGCATCTTGCTTGCGGCGGCTGCGATCACCGAGCCGTAGCGGCGGGTGACATCCTGTGCGGTTTGACGTCCTTCCTGCGTGCCCATGGCGGAGCGGATTTTGCGTGCCGCCTCGCGGGTGTTCGGGTCGCTCTGCTCCATCGCGCGGATGATGGCTTCCATGTCTTGTTGCTGCATAATCAATACCTCCGAATCGGGATGTAAAGGATGAAAAAACGGCGGTCTCAGCGCCGTGACGGACTGTTACAGTATATTCGTACACGGGGAAATTGTTCTTGCGCCGCGCAAAAAAATGACGGACGACCGGATGCATTTTCCGGTAAAGGCAAATGGCAGCGCCGTTTGTCGGATATGAATCATAAGACAACCGTTTTCGTGCAAAAAAAGTTTGGAATATTCTCAATACTTTATAATTTTTTGATGAAAGCTCAGGATATTCGCGCAAAAGTAAATTGTTCTTTGACTTTTGCAGGAAAATGGTGTATATTTGTGATGGTATGATGAACCATGCGCAGAGGGAGGAGCCGCGATGAAGGTTTTGGTTTTTTCGGACTCACACGGTCGTATGATAGAAATGCTCGCGGCGGTAGAAACGGAGCTGCCGGATCTGGTTCTGCACCTCGGCGATCATTTGGAGGATGCGCAGGAGCTGCACAGGATGTGTCCGGAGATTCCGGTCATCGGTGTGCTCGGGAATAACGACTGGACGGACGGAAAAAACGAGGAGATCGTCACGGTGGAGGGCGTGCGTATTTTTATGACGCACGGACACGCCTACCGGGTGCGCTCGACCACCTCGCGGATGCTGCTGGAAACCAAGCGCAGAGGCTGTCAGATCGGTCTGTTCGGTCATACACACGTTCCGTTCGAGCAGAGGTACGGGCACACGCTGATTGCCAATCCGGGCAGTATCAGTATGCCGTATCGCGGAGAGCCGTCCTACCTGCGGCTGACAATAGAGGACAAACAGTATTCGTATGAATTTGTTGAGGGATAAATGCAAAAAAGGGGAGCTCCGCATGGGGATGCGGGGCAGGAACAATCATGCTGTTAACAATTGATGTAGGCAATACAAACACGGTGTTCGGTATTTACCGCGGCGAAAAGCTGCTGGGAAGCTTTCGCCTTTCCACCACGGCGGATCGTACCTCGGATGAGCTGGGAATGCAGATTCTGCAATACTACTCCTTCCGCGGACTCAAGCCGAGTGAAACCGATGCGGTCATTATCGCGTCGGTTGTCCCGCCGATCATGCACACGCTGGTCAATGCCATCCGTAAGTATATCGGCGTGATGCCGCTGGTGGTCGGCAAGGATGTGGACACCGGACTGGAAAACCGCTACGACAACCCGAAGGAGGTTGGCATCGACCGTCTGGTCAATGCAGTTTCCGCCGTGAAAAAGTACGGCACGCCGCTGATTATCATTGACATCGGTACGGCAACCACCTTTGACGTCATCAGCAAGGACGGCGCGTACATGGGCGGAGCGATCTTCCCGGGCATCCGCGTTGCCATGGAGGCGCTGTTCATGAAGGCCTCCAAGCTGCCGCGCGTGGACATCGTTCGTCCGGAGCAGGCAATCGGCACGAGCACGGTAAAGAGTATGCAGTCGGGTGCGGTGCGCGGCTATGCCGGCGCAATCAACGGCATCGTGGAAGAAATGCTGCCGGAGATCGAGGATGCACAGAACTGTACGATTATCGCCACGGGCGGCATGGGCCGCATGATGGCGGAGTACTGCCCGATTATCAGCGAGGTAGATGCAAATCTGACGCTGGAGGGTCTGCGCATGATTTATGAAAACAACAAGCACAAGTTTGCACGATGCAGACATAAAAAGTAACAGCAGTCAAAATCGGAGGGCGGAGCGATTCCGCCCTTTTTGTTATCTTGTTTGGAGGTGACCGGGAATGAAGGTAATTGATGCGCACCTGCATTTTTCACAGGCGATTCCGGAATTTGCGGAGCAGGCACAGGCGGTCGGGCATGAATACGCCGAGGAGCATCTGCGCGCGGAGTTTGCGCGGCTGGGCATCGAATGCGGTGTCGTAATGGGAAACGGCGGATTGCGTCTGGAGGAGCACGAATATCCGGATTTTCTGCGCTACTGCATCGGTCTGGACAGCAATGGCGAGTCGCCGGAGGAGATTTTGCCGGAGCAGCTGGAAGCGCACCTCAAACGTCCGCAGTGCGTAGGGATAAAGCTGTATCCGGGCTATTGCCATCATTATGTCAGCGACCCGATGTATGCGCCTGTTTACGAGCTGGCACAGCAGTACGATAAGCCCGTGGCGATTCACACCGGCTCCACGGCGGGCGGCATGGGGCGGCTGAAGTACAGCCATCCGCTGACGGTGGATGATGCGGCATCCGAGTTTCCGGGTGTCCGGTTTGTGCTGTGCCACTTTGGAAATCCGTGGGTGCAGGATGCGGCGGCAGTGATGGAGAAAAACGCAAATGTGTTTGCCGACCTGTCCGGACTGCTTGAGGGGCACACGGATGTCGAGGCGCTGTTCCGTCAGGAAACGGATTATCTGAATTATGTGCGCCTGTGGATGGGCTACGCCGGCGGCTGGGAGAGGCTGATGTACGGTACGGATTTCCCGCTGGTCAATCTGGAGGAATACCTGACCTTTGTACAGCGGCTCGTGCCGGAGCGGTATCATGAGGCGGTGTTCCGCGATACCGCCCGCGCAGTCTACGGACTCTGAAAGCGGCACAGAAAATAGAAAACAGCAAAGCTGCCGCAAACGAACTGCGGCAGCTGTTTTTGCGTTGTTTTGCTAGAGAATGATACAGATCAGACCGCCCGAGCCCTCGTTGATGATGCGCTGAAGCGTTTCCTGCAGCTTTCCCCGCGCGTCCTCCGGCATGTGCATCAGCTTGGAGGTCAGCCCCTCGCTGACCAGCTCTCCCATGGATTTGCCAAAAATATTGCTCTCCCAGATGCGTCCCGGCTCGCTGTCGAAGCCATCCAGCAGGGAGCGCACCATTTCCTCGGACTGCTTTTCCGAGCCGACAATCGGGGAGATTTCGGTCTGAATGTCCGCGCGGATCATGTGGATGGACGGGGCGGAGGCGCGCAGCTTGATGCCGAAGCGCCCGCCCTGACGGACAATCTCCGGCTCCTCCAGCGTCAGCTCGTCGCGCGTGGGCATGACGATGCCGTAGCCGGTCTGCCGCACCTGCTCGAGTGCGCCGTTGAAGCGGGCAAATTCCTTCTCGATCTTTGCCAGCCGCGCAAGCATCGGAATCAGATCCGCCTCACTCTTGATGTCCAGACCGGACTGCTCGCCGGCAATCTGGTAAAAAATCTCGTTCGGGATGTCCATATCAATGCGGACATTGCCCGTGCCGAGCGCCATTTTGCCGACCCGCGAGGAGGAGATATACTCCGTCTCCCCAAGCGCCTGCGCACAGGCGGAGAGGTCGCGCATTTTGTGTACGGTTTCCGCGTGATGTAGGATGCTTTCATA
Source organism: Clostridiaceae bacterium (assembly GCA_016293155.1). Classification (GTDB taxonomy): domain Bacteria; phylum Bacillota; class Clostridia; order Oscillospirales; family Butyricicoccaceae; genus JAEDEU01. The sequence goes on from JAEDEU010000001.1 coordinate 68,846, forward strand.
GACGGTCTCCTTGACCTTGTGGCCGGCGGGCAGGGTGGATACCCATGCAGGAAGGCGGACTCCGATCTCACGGACGGGGAATTCATACAGCACGGAGCGCAGGACGTTGGAAAGATCCGCCTCGGTCAGCTCCAGACAGTTGACCGTCAGACAGGTCACGCCATAGGTGTCCGCGATTTCCTGACGGATGCGCTGCGCTTCCTCGCTGTCTGGATTGCGTGAATTGACCAGTACCAGAAACGGTTTGTTCAGCTCGCTCAGCTCGCGGATGACACGTTCCTCCGCATCCAGATAGCTCTCGCGCGGGATGTCCGTGATCGTACCGTCTGTGGTCACGACCAGACCGATGGTGGAGTGATCCGCAATCACCTTGCGTGTGCCGAGCTCCGCCGCGTCCGCGACCGACATCGGCTCATCGCTCCACGGCGTGGACACCATGCGCGGCTCATCCTCCTCCATATGACCGAGTGCGCCGTCCACCAGATAGCCCACGCAGTCCACCAGCCGCACCTTGCACACGGCATCCCCGCCGAGCGAGATTTCCGCCGCCTGCTCCGGTACAAACTTCGGCTCTGCGGTCATGATGGTTTTGCCGGAGCCGGACTGCGGCAGCTCATCCTTGGCGCGCTCGCGGCGGTAGACATTGTCAATCGCGGGAATGACCAGCGATTCCATGAACCGCTTGATGAAGGTGGACTTGCCCGTGCGCACGGGCCCCACCACACCGATGTAGATCGTACCGCCCGTCCGGCGGCTGATGTCCTCATAGATTTCACGATGTTCCATAATTACCTCCTGTCAGAAACCGGGGTTTGCTCACCGCATCGGAATCAGCAGCATCTGACCGCGCGCGCTCAGGCAGTCGGTGCCAATGTGGTTTGCCTGCCGGATTGCCTCCACCGTGGTGCGGTAGCATTTTGCAATGTCCCACAGACGCTCCTCGGCATCCACATACCGCAGGATGAGGGAGACCGCATCCCGGTCATCCGTGTCCGCCGGATCGTCCAGCACGGTCAGCTCGGTCAGATCGCTCAGATGCACCGGCTCCTCGCTCAGCATACTGCACCGTCCGCTGATGGACAGCACGACGGAATCCTCTCCGCTGATCGTCGCCGAGGCGCGGGTGAGCAGTCCGGTCAAATGGACTGAGCCGATGCCGTCCGGAAGCGTCAGCGGCATACTTACCGCGCGGTGAATGGTATAGTACTGGTCATCATCCGAGCGGTAGACGATGGCGCACATCAGGCGGAGCGCCGTCCGCCCCGGATCGCTGAGCAGACAGTCCAGAGAAACCGTGATGTCCGCAACCGAGGTGATCTTCATGCCCGCCGGCACGGTTTCGGACGCTTCGCAGGACAGATCGGACAGGGGATGTCCGGAGGTCAGCTCCAGCGGGCGCACTTCTGTGCGGAGCGGGTGGTCAAGATGATAGACATCCGCAATCGAGGTCACCGAGCGCGTTTCATACGCGGTCAGCAGGGCATAGCAGCCGATTCCGACGGTCAGAGTGCCCGTGTCATCCAGCTCGCAGTCCAGATGCCGGATGCAGAAGCATACGCCGATCTGCTGACCCTCGCTGAAATCCGAGGCATCAAAAATCTGGGTGAACGGCACCACGGTGTCCACCGGTCTGAGCTCGCCCTCGTGCGTGATGGCGAGATTGCGCAGGACAGCCTCGCCGCGCAGGACGGCTTTTCCGTTCGTCAGCCGGCATTCGCTCAGGCGCAGATCGCCGCGCGGCGCGGTCAGTGCGGTATACTGCTCGCTGTTCGGCAGCTCGATATCCTCCATGATGGTAAACTCCCGCCGCAGGACGGCAACCGGCAGCGTAACCGTGCGGTCAGCCGTCAGGATTTCCAGCCGGTTTTCGCTGTCCTCGACCGAGGAGGTGATCTGCTCCTCGGCGGATTCAAACGCGCGGCAGGAGACTGAGAGGACGGCGGTGACGGCGAGCTTTCGGGAATTGACAATCCGCGCATCCGCACTGACCACACGGCAGGTGACAAAGGTGAGCGTCTGCTCGGTAATGCCGCGGCACTCCTCAATGTGTGCGAAGCTGACCGGAATTTCCAGCTTTTTCAGCTCGGTACTGTCCTCGGGAACATACAGTACGGTCATGCGGACAGAGCCGGAGACCAGCAGGCGTCCGGCCTGGGGAGAGTCGTCCTTGACCTGTGCGCTGCCGTAGACGGCGGCAATGCGTCCGATATCGGGAAACGTGTCCGGTACGATGGCATCCGTGGTTTCTTCGTAATTTTTTGCGGAATCCAGCATGATCCGCATTGTTTTCAGTGTGCTTTTAATCAATTCCATACATCTTCCTCCTTGTGCGGATATCTGAAAACAGAATATGCCCGTTCGGCGGAGAATAGAACCGCGCAGATGCAGAGAAACCAGGTATGTAAAAACACAGGAACCTCCCGACCGCGGCAGGGATATACTGGTAGCAAGAGGTGAGAAGGATGCGGTGTTCGTTTATTGGGATCGCAGCGGCATCCTTGGGCGTGGGGATACTGATAGCCTGCATCCTGCCGCAGGCTGTACTGATTGTTCTCACCGCGGTTATCATCATTGCCGCAAGCCTTGCGGCGATGTGCCGATAGAAGGAGGCGTGCTGTCATGAAGGTCATCGTCTGGAAAAGCCCAAAGCTGCTTGCCGGGATTCTGCGGCGGATCTATCATATCGAAAAGCCGAAGGCATAACGGTATGACGGCATTGTGCGCGGGCGGGTGGTCGTGGTATAATAGATTTAACTTTGAAATTTTACAATCCTGGGAGGAATCTGCCATGCTCATCTGTCCGCATTGCGCGCAGCCGCTGGTGCGCGGGACGCATACGCTGAAATGCGCGTCCGGACACAGCTTTGATATCGCGTCTTCGGGGTACTGCAATCTGCTGACCGGCTCCCGTCCGGGCGAGAAAACCGGAGACAGCAAGGAAATGGTGCTCGCGCGCCGCACCTTTTTGGACAGCGGCGCCTATCAGCCGCTGCGGGATGCGGTGTGCAGCCGCGCGCAGGAGCTTGCGCCGCAGGACTGCGCACGGGTTCTGGATGCAGGCTGCGGAGAGGGATACTATACCCGCGCGGTGGCGCAGACGCTTGCGGATTCCGGACGCAGGCTGACCATGATCGGCGCGGATATCTCCAAATCTGCCACGCAGTACGCCGCAAAGCGGGACAAGCTGACCGATTATATCACGGCAAGCACCTATCATATGCCGATTGCGGATCACAGTGCGGACCTGATCCTGTCCCTGTTTGCGCCGGCGCCCGCGCAGGAGCTGGCACGGATGCTGGCAGAGGGCGGAGCGGTGCTTCAGGTGGTTCCGGGTGCGGAGCACCTGTGGGAGCTCAAGCAGGCGGTATATGATACGCCGTACCGCAATCGGGAGGACAAGCACACGCTGGAGGGCTTTGCGCTGACCGACCGGCGCAAGCTGACGTATTTGAAAAAAATCTGCGGAACAGAGCAGATTCGTGCGCTGTTTTCCATGACACCCTATGCCCACCGCACGCCCAGAGCGGGGCTGGAACGCCTGAATGCACTGGAAGAGATTACGGTTACGCTGTCCTTTGTACTGCTGACCTTTGAAAAAAAGAAGAATTCCGGGGAATAGGGATTGTTACACAGGAGAAACATATGGTATACTGTAATTGATCGAAAGGGGGAGAATGCTTGGCGGCTCGCAAGGCATCTGAAACTGTGCTGCAAAAGCTCAAGCAGCATCCGGCAGCGCAGGTGATCGCAGCTCTGATCGAACGCTATTTTGCGGATTATATCGCCAAATCTGCGGCGGAATTTGCTTATTTTCTGATTTTTTCCCTGTTTCCGCTGCTGTTGCTCGTCAGCGCAATCATTGCGGCGCTTCCGATTTCGCAGGTATCCATTCTGCATGTGATTCAGATCCTGCCGCGTGAAATTCAGGCGATTATCACACCGTTTATCACTCGGTATATCGGTACGCAGCATGTCGTGCCGCAGTATGGCACCATGGCAGTCGGCTTGCTGCTGACCATCTATTTTATTTCCCGCACGATCAGCTCGCTGCTGCATTCTATCAACCGCATTTACGGTCTGCCGAACGGGCGTGCACTGTCCAGCATCAGCGGTCTGCTGTTTGAGCTGCTGCTGGCAGTCGGCTTTGTGTTCTGCATCCTGTTCACCTTTATTGCGGTCATTATCGGCGGACATCTGGTCAATCTGGTTACGACCTTTCTGGTCGTGCCGCAGGACTGGCTAATCTCATGGGAGCAGTCCCGCTTCGGTCTGGCGCTGGTGCTGGTATTTCTGTTCCTGTGGCTGATGAACTATGTCTGCCCGAACTGCCGCATGACGCTGCGCCGCGCCCTGCCCGGCACAGTGCTGACCACCATGCTGTGGACGGTCGGAACCGGAATTTTTACGTGGTACGTGGAAAATTTCAATCGTTACAATGTTGTTTACGGTTCGCTCTGCGCGATTATGATTCTGCTGCTGTGGATGTATATCACCGGCATCGTGATTCTGCTGGGTGTGGAGCTGAACTGCATTTTATGTAAACAAGCGGGCTTTGACCTGATTCCAAAGGGTCGCCCGTGGTATGTGCGCCTTTGGCGGCGCATGAAGCAATTTTTTAACACCAGGAGGTAACATCAATGAAGGTAGTCGCATTTAACGGCAGCCCGCGCAAGGGCGGCAATACGGAAATCTGCCTGAAGCTGATTGAAAAAGAGCTGAATGCACAGGGCATCGAGCTGGAGATCATTCAGGTCGGTACCAAGGCAAAGCCGTGTATGGCATGTTATCACTGCCTGAATACGGGCAGCACCCATTGCGTACAGAACGATGAGGTCAACGAGTGGATCGACAAGGCATGTGAGGCGGACGGCATTATTCTGGCATCCCCGGTTTATTACGGCGGCATTGCCGGCGGCATGAAGTGCTTCCTCGACCGTATGTTCCTCTGCTCCGGCGCGAAGTTCCATCATAAGGTCGGCGCCGCACTGGTAACGCTGCGCCGTTCGGGCGGTCTGGAGACCTATCAGCAGCTGAACGCTTACCTGAACACCATGGAGATGGTCATTGCAACTTCGGATTACTGGCAGGCGGCACACGGTCTGGACAAGGGCGAGGTTGAGCAGGACACCGAGGGTGTTGAGGTAATGTCCAAGCTCGGCCGCAATATCGCATGGCTGGTGCGTCTGATCAACGACGCAAAGGGCAGAATCGACCCGCCGGAAACCGGTCCGCGCACCATGACAAATTTTGTTCGTTAAGTAAAATTTAGTAAAATTGTGAAAAACTCGGGTGCACAGGCAGGCACAGCGGGGCTGGATTGTAGAAATTACCAAAACGCAAAAAAAAGTGCAAAGGGGCTTTACAACCGCAACTTTCCCGGCTATAATGACCTTAACAGGCAGAGGAAATTCACTGATTTATTTTGATACATCGAGGAGGATGAATTTACAATGACGAGAGCAATCCGTGTAAAGAACACCGAAGACATTCAGCAGATCAACAAGATCGTAACCAAGTACAGCTTTGACATTTGGATTCACGGCAAGTCCGGTATGGTAGACGCAAAGTCCCTGCTGGGTATGTTCCTGCTGAGCCTGAACGAGCCGCTGTCTCTGGTTGTCGAGGATGACGTTGACACCAAGAAGCTGTTCAAGGATCTGGAAGAGTACCTGGATTTCGACGAGGACTAATTTTTCATATATTGTACATCCGGCCGGAAGCGCACTGCTTCCGGTCTTTTTTCCATCCATTTTTGAACGCAAAAAAACCGGGTATGCATTGCATACCCGGCAATTTTTTTAAAACAGTCGTATGTTTGAGAGAGAATTACTCAGCAACGATCTTCTTCAGCTTAGCGAAGCGCGGCAGACCGTTTTCCTTCACCATCTGAGTCTCGCCCTGAATCAGCGGCAGTGCGTAGTCGATGAACGCCTGAGATACGTTGTTGCCGCGCTCGTTGATCCACTCTACCGGAACCTTCTTCTCGAAGTTTGCAACATCGGAGAGGTTCAGCAGCTGGGTCTCGCACTTGTAGCCGCCCTCACGGGAAACCTTGAATGCAACCATCTTGTCGGTCTCGCCTGCAACAGCAGCGTTGACAGCGGTCTGACCAGCCAGGAAGGACTCGTCGATATCGGTCTGGGAAGCGCAGTGAGCAGCGCAGCGCTGCAGCAGGGACAGCTCGATTGCACGAACCTTAACGTCCAGCTTCTCCTTGACAACGTCAGCCAGCATAGCAGCCAGGCCGCCCAGCTGAGCGTGACCAAAGCCGTCGGTAGCGGAGGTCTTAGCCTCGGATACGAAGGAGCCGTCTGCGTAGTGGATGCCCTCGGAAACAGCAACGATTACGTTGTGGTTCTTCTCCCAGATTGCGGAAACGTCCTCAAGGAACTCGTCCATGTTGAAGTCAACCTCCGGCAGGTAAACCAGATCAGCCGGATAGCCTGCAACAGCAGCCAGGGAAGCGGCGCCAGCCAGCCAGCCAGCGTGACGGCCCATGATCTCGATGATGGTTACCTGACCCTTGTCGTAAACGTGGGAATCCTGGTAAACCTCAGCGATAGAGGTAGCGATATACTTTGCTGCGGAAGCGAAGCCCGGGCAGTGATCGGTGCCGAACAGGTCGTTGTCGATGGTCTTCGGAATACCCATAACGCGGCAGTCATAGCCAACCTTGTTCATATACTTGGAGATCTTGTTGCAGGTATCCATGGAGTCGTTGCCGCCATTGTAGAAGAAGTAGCGGACATCGTACTTCTTGAAGATCTCGAGGATGCGCTTGT
>JAEDEU010000122.1 GCA_016293155.1 Clostridiaceae bacterium
TATGCCTCGGTGGCTTAAATCCATGAAAAGCGCTTCTCCCATTGTGCTGACAGATACAAGTGAAATCAGAGAATCCTGTCCGGCCGAATATGCATTGTATGACCGGCTGGACGCAAGGTCAATCATCGCTTCTCCTTTCTCTCCGTCACCGACCGGCTTTCTTGTCATACGCAATCCATCAAGATATCTCAACCACCCGGAAGCGCTGTTCATATTTGCTTACGTTCTTCATCGTGCGCTTGGAACGTGAGAAGATCATCGAGGCCATGAACCCGATAGAACCGAGCTATGATGTATATATCAGTTTCTTCCGCGACCTGGAAATCCGCACGGCAGGCGGTACGCTGACTGAGCAGATTATCAATGCGCCGAAAACCATCCAGCTTGTTGCCTATCTGTTGCTAAAGCCGGAACGCGCCCACTCACCGAGAGAAATCTTTGAACATCTGAATCCCGGAGAGGACTTTGACGGTAATACGAATGCGATCCGCGGCAGCATTTACCGGTTTTCCAATATGTACGCGAAACGAACCGGACAGTCTGCAAGACTGATCGTCCGTGAAGGGAGCGGATACAGGCGAAATCCGGAGCTGAAGATAACTACCGACATGGAACAGTTTGACAAACACATGAAGGCTGCCGAGCTGACATCGAACAGCCTGGAACGAATTGATGAACTTCGCAAGGCCGTTGACTTATACAAAGGGCCGGTGTTCATGTGCGGCAGAGATCAGCTCTGGCTGAATGATATTGTCAGTCAATATGAAGTCCGCTATATCAAAGCCGCGGATGCCCTGATGCGTGAACTTGCAAAGCAGCAAGACTATGCAAGCATCGTGCAGTATGCAGCCAGTGCACATGAACTGTTCCCCGGCAATGGCCTGATCTGCTATTGGCTCATCATGGCGACATACAATCTGTCTGGAGCCGACATGGCAAAGAAGGAATATCTGCGTCTCAAAGAGGATATGACACAGGAGGAAATCGACGTTGTAACCCTGCACCTGAAAAAGAACAGTATGATTCGTTATGAGGAGCTGTTCGGTGTGTAACACATTCGGCGCACAGAGGAAACACCCGATTTTTCCCAAAACACAAAGAACGCACAATCCGGAGCTAAAATAGAATAGAACAAACAGCCGTGACACTACAGCTGCACGGCTGAGGAACCCCCGTAGGTTAGCCTTTTAGCGCAAAAGCTAAATGACGACTTACGGGGGTTTTTCTATGTCTCCGGCAAAATTTCATAATAGAGAGGCTTTTGTTTCAGCGAGCAAAAACCTCTCTATTTTTTATGCCCAAAAGCGCAGATGGCGCTGCCGTTCTCCTCCTCCGGTTTCTGAATTCCAAACAAAATTCAGAAATTCGGAGGATAAGACAATGGCATACAACAAGGCCAGTGAAGAAAGAAAATGGCGGCTCTGGAAAGAAGCCGAGGAAAAACAGCTGCGGGAACTTGGTGTCAGCGAGGAAAAGATTGCACAGCTCCGTGCCTACGATTGGGAAATGTTTAATTCTGATCGGAGGTATTACGAACATCATGCGGAAGGCGGCGATTATCTTGAACACCTTGCGGCGTCCGAGGAAGAATCGGATGCGAAAACCGTCTCGGATTTCCTGAGCGGTATCGACAGTCCCGTGCTGTTCCGACTGCTTTCGGAAACCGACCCGATCACCATTCTGATTGCGTTGAGAAGATCACAGGGAAAATCTTTTGCTGAGATTTCGCTGGAGATTGGATTATCCGAAAATACAGCACACCGGCGTTGGACGCGTCTCAAGGAAAAAATCAAAAAATCTCTTTGAGCCTGTCCGAAAACAGCTCTTCCCACCGGCTATAGGGTGAGAGGAGCAAATGAGTCTGTCTGATAAAAACGATTCGCGCTCTGCTTGCTGAACCTTGAAAATTTCATACACATTCATCAGGTACGTTCCTGTGCGGGAGAGATTCTCCAGCTGCATGATGGTGCGCCATGACACGCCTGCCCGATCCGGGTGATTACGGAAAGCAAGGCGGTGAGCGATTCCGGACCAATCAGAAATATCCGGCTGCAACGGATAAGGCGATGAAACGCACAAGGGATAATGATACTTCCGTAATTCGCGGCCCGGCCACAATGAAGGCGGGGAGGTTAGATTCCTATGAGGCAGCTTCGCAGACTGCCGCCTGGTGAGTTCCCCGCCTCCGGGGGTCGTGGACGAATGGGAGGCAGTATATAAAATCTGAGGTTTGGGAGGTGAAGCCATTGCGGAAAAACTGGGAGTACCGGCGCGGAGACGTCTATCTGGCGAACCTCGATCCGGTCGTGGGTGCAGAGATCGGCGGTATCCGCCCGGTGATGATTCTTCAGAACAACACGGGCAATTTCTTCAGCCCCACGCTGATTGCCGCGCCGCTCACCTCCAACATTGATAAAAAGCCGAATCAGCCGACACATTTCCTGCTGGAACAGGTGCGCGGGCTGAGCCGACCTTCCATGGTGATTCTGGAGCAGCTGAAAACGCTGGATAAGCGCCGAATCATCAGATACATGGGACGAGTGGACAGCAATATTCTGTACAGCCCGGAATTCTGTAAGTGCCTTGCGGTGAGCCTGGCGCTTTATTTGTAATATGCAGGCACTCAGAGTGAGTGCGGAAAGGAGCAGACCATGACACTGGATGAAATGAGAAAAGTGGACATCCGGACGGTTGACCCGGCAACGCTTCATGACCGCCGGGATGTGCGCATCGACAGCCGTCAGCCGAGAGAAAAACGCATTGCGTCCTACCTGAAGCAGATCGGCAATCCCTACTGCTACGTTGACGACGGTGTTGTCGTCAAGATCGGGTTTATGAACACCCGCGAAACGATTGATGACCGGCTGGAAGGCTATGCCCGCAGTCAGGTCAGCAAGGGATGAAACAAATATCGACATCATCGACTGTCCCGGATGATTTCAATACAATGATAGCGGAGGTGATAAAAATGCCAGACAGAATCTGGAACGCAGCAGAATATACCCGTCTTTCCCGCGATGACGGCGACAAGGCGGAGAGCAATTCCATAACGAGCCAGAAGGAAATCATCCGGGACTATGTGCGCAGGCATCCGGAATTTGTGATCGTTAAGGAGTATGCGGATGACGGCTATTCCGGCGTCAACTTTGAACGTCCGGGCTTCAAGCAGATGATGGAGGACATCAAGGCCAAGAAAATCGACTGTGTGATCTGCAAAGACCTCAGCCGGTTTGCCAGAAACTACATCGATGCAGGACGGTATCTGGAAAAGATTTTTCCGTTCATGGGCGTGCGGTTCATTGCCATCAATGACAACTATGATTCCTGCGGCGAAAAGGCGCAGTCCGATGCGCTGATCGTTCCGTTCAAGAATCTGATCAACGACGCCTACTGCCGCGACATATCCGTCAAGATTCGCTCTCAGCTGGACATCAAGCGCAAGATGGGCGACTTCATCGGAGCCTTTGCACCCTATGGCTACCGGAAGGACGAGGCAAACAAAAACAGGCTGGTGGTGGATGAAGAAGCTGCCCGCACGGTGGAGCTGATCTTCCGGCTCCGCATACAGGGACTGTGCAATTCCGCCATTGCCGACCGGCTCAACAGCATGGGCGTCCTGAGTCCCATGGAATACAAGCAGGCACAGGGCTTCAACTACTCCTGCGGATTCCGCAGCAACGAACAGGCACAGTGGAGTCCCATGCTGGTGAAGCGAATCCTGTCCAATGAAATCTATATCGGAACGCTGATTCAGCACAAATCCGGCACTCCGAACCACAAAATCAAAAAGCGCGTGGAGTATGACCGGGATGAATGGATCGTCATCGAGAACAACCATGAGCCCATTATCTGCCGCTCGGATTTTGATACCGTTCAGAATCTGATGCTGCGGGACGTCCGTACAGCGCCGAAGCAGGAAAAGGTTCATCTGTTTTCAGGCTTCGTGTTCTGCGGCGACTGCAAACATACCATGGTGCGGAAGACAGTCCCCAGCGGCGGGAAAAAGTATCATTACCTGGTCTGTTCCACCAACAAAGCGGGCAAGGGCTGTTCTCCGCATACATTCAGCGAGGACAAGCTGAAATCCATCGTTCTCCGGGTGGTGAACGACCATATTGAGCTGATTGCCCAGGTGGAACAGGTGCTGGATTACATTGCATCGCTGCCGGAGCAGGAGCGGCGCATCATCAACTATGACGCCCAGATGACGGCGCTGGAAAATGAAATCAAGCGGTATCAGGATTTGAAAATCAACCTGTATTCGGATATGGCGGATGGTGTAATCAGCCGTGAGGAATACAAGGAGTTCCATGCGGGCTATGACCGCAGGATTGCAGACAGGCAGCGCCAGCTTGGAAAGCTGAAGGATGAGCGCAGTCAGGCCATGGAGAACAGCTCCGGGAACATCGAGTGGATTGAACAGTTCAAGAAGTACCGGCATCTGACGGAGCTGGACAGGGAGTGCATCGTTCACCTGATTGAGAAAATCCTGATCTATGACGGCAAGCGCATCGAGGTGTGCTTCCGCTACAAAGATGAACTGGAAAACGCACTGCAGTACTCCCGTGCAACGTCTTGTGGTGATTGCACCTTAGTAGGCACAACATAGCCCAAGTTGTGTTTTGGTAGGATGAACATACATCACAATATGTTGTGGTGATAGCACCTCAGTAGGCACAACATAGCCCAAGTTGTGTTTTGGTAGGATGAACATACATCACAATATGTTGTGGTGATAGCACCTCAGTAGGCACAACATAGCCCAAGTTGTGTTTTGGTAGGATGAACATACATCACAATATGTTGTGGTGATAGCACCTCAGTAGGCACAACATAGCCCTGCGGCCACTACGGCTCCAAGACGCAGGAGTGCCGCTGCAAGCCGCACGAGATCGAGCGGTATCTCTCGCGCATCTCCGGGCCGC
>JAEDEU010000123.1 GCA_016293155.1 Clostridiaceae bacterium
CGGATGGAGCTGGAAGGGACGGACAATGCGGAAACGACTGCTTGATCTGCTGTTTGGCTGCCGCTGTATGCTGTGCGGGAAAACGCTAAAATATGGCGTGCTGTGCCCGAATTGCGAGGATGCCATGCAGCTTCAGTTTGCGGACACACAGCGGCGCAGCTTTGCGGGGATGAACGGCGTATATCCGGTATTCCGCTACAAGGGCGCGATGAGAACGGCGATTCTGCGCATGAAATTCCAGCACGAGATCAGCTATGCGGACACGTTCGGTATCATTCTTGCAGACCGTGCACAGACACTGGGGCTGACTGCGGACTGCGTGACCTTTGTGCCGATCAGTGCGCTGCGGATGCACTTTCGCGGGTTCAATCAGAGTGAGCGCATGGCGCGCATTGTGGCACGGGAGCTTTCGCTTCCGTGTGTGCCGGCGATGCACCGCAGGCTGCTGTCCCGCCGGCAGTCCGGGCTGAGGCACGAGAAGCGGCACGAAAACGCTGCGCGGTCGTTTTACCTGAGAAAAAACTGCGATCTGACCGGAAAGCGCGTGCTGCTGATTGACGATATCCTGACTACCGGCGCGACCCTGCGCACCTGCGCGGGGCTGCTCAAGCAGGCGGGCGCGGCGGAAGTAACCGCACTGGTGCTGGCGAATGCAGGACGATAAAACAGCCCCCTTGTGAAGGGAGCTGTCAAATAAAAAGCCGGACAGAGGGATTTCTGTCCGGCTTGTGTTTTGTTTACTTTGCGTACTCGACTGCGCGGGTTTCGCGGATCATGTTGATCTTGATCTGACCCGGATATTCGAGTTCGTCCTCGATCTTTTTCGCAATCTCGCGGGAGAGGAGAACCATGCGGTCGTCCGAAACCTGCTCCGGATTGACAATAACGCGAATCTCGCGTCCTGCCTGAATCGCATAGGAGCTGGAAACGCCCGGCGTGGTGTTCGCAATGGATTCCAGAGACTCCAGACGCTTGATGTACGCCTCGAGGTTTTCGCGGCGCGCGCCCGGGCGTGCTGCGGAGATGGCGTCGGATGCCTGAACCAGACATGCGACCAGAGTTTTCGGCTCCACGTCGCCGTGGTGCGCCTGAACGGCATGGATGATATCTCCATGCTCACGATACTTTTTGCAAAGGTCTACGCCAATGTCAACGTGGGAGCCTTCCAGCTCGCGGTCAACGGCCTTGCCGATATCGTGCAGCAGTCCGGCGCGCTTTGCCTGAGTGACCTGTGCGTTGCTCAGGCCGAGCTCGGATGCCAGAATGCCGGCAATGTGGGATACTTCGATGGAATGCTGAAGCACGTTCTGCCCGTAGCTGGTACGGTAGCGCATACGACCCAGCAGCTTGACCAGTTCGGGGTGCAGATTGTGCACGCCGGTCTCGAATACGGCGCGTTCGCCCTCTGCCTTGATGGTCTGATCGACCTCGCGGCGGCACTTCTCGACGGTCTCCTCGATGCGTGCCGGATGAATGCGTCCGTCAATGATGAGCTTTTCCAGCGCCAGACGAGCGATTTCGCGGCGAACCGGATCGAAGCAGGACAGCGTGATTGCCTCCGGCGTGTCGTCGATAATCAGATCGACGCCGGTGAGCGTTTCCAGGGTGCGGATATTGCGTCCCTCACGGCCGATAATGCGGCCCTTCATCTCGTCGTTCGGCAGCGAGACAACGGATACCGTCGCCTCGGCGACGTGGTCTGCCGCACAGCGCTGAATCGCTGCGGTAATCAGCTCACGTGCGTTCTGATCCGCCTCGTCCTTCGTGCGCTGCATGATCTCACGCAGCTTGACCGCTGCGTCGTGCTGTGCCTCGTGCTCAATCGTGCTGACCAGATATTCCTTCGCCTGTTCGCGGGTCAGTCCGGAGATTTCCTCCAGACGGGTGATTTGTTCGCCCTTGAGCTTATCCGCTTCCTCGATTGCCTTCTGTGCCTTTGCAAGGCGGCGGGTCAGTTCCTCGGAGCGCTGCTCTGCCGCATCAATCTTGCGGTCGAGTGTCTCCTCCTTCTGGGTCAGACGGCGCTCGGTCTTCTGTGCCTCGGCACGGCGTTCCCGGATTTCGCGCTCCAGATCCGCGCGGCTTTTGTGAATCTCATCCTTTGCTTCAAGAACCGCTTCGCGCTTCTTGTTTTCAGCAGCCTTGATGGAATCGTTAATGATGCGCTTGGCTTCTTCCTCCGCGCTTCCGATTTCCTTTTCCGCAATCTTTTTCCGATAGGTAAAGCCGGCCAGAACACCGACTACGATACCGATGATTGCAGCAATAATGATCTGAATCAGTGATAAACACCTCCTGTTTGTAGATTTTTTGTTCCATAATTGTTCTCATCAGGAAAATGATTCTGTACATGCCGGCGGCGTATGCCGGGAATAAACAATGAACCACACCTTATTTTAAGGGGAAATATGATTAATGTCAAGCACAGGAATGGAAGAAATTTGTAGAAATACGACAAAAAAGGGGAAAATACTTCTGGAAATGTCATCCGCAGGCGGGCAGTATATCCAAAGTGCGTTCTTTTGCACACACAGGCTGTTCATTTGGCAAAAAATATAGTATAATAACACCGCACAGCGGCAGGACTGCGCCTGCCGCGGAGAAGGCGCGGCGGTACGGCCGGCGCGCAGGCAGGAGGCAGCGTATGCATCAATTTTGCAAAATCACAAGCGGCGAACTGGTATATTACAAAAGTACCCTGCTGGATACGCCGCATATGTTTACCACTAAGGCGGGCGGCGTGAGCACAGGCTATCTGTCCTCGCTCAATCTGGGTTCCAACCGGGGAGACGATCCGGCGTGCGTGGCACGCAATTATCAGATCATCGCGCAGGAGCTGGGCGCGGACGCAGACCGGATCACACGCGCCAAGCAGGTGCACGGCGATGAGGTTGCCGTCATAGACGAGCACAATGTCGGGCGTGGCAGCTCAAAGCCGAAATTTGAGGGCGTGGACGCAATGGTAACCAATCTGCCGGAAACGCCGCTGATCGGATATTATGCGGACTGCGTGCTCACCATGCTGTATGATCCGGTCAGCCGCAGCATCGGCGTATGCCATTCGGGCTGGCGCGGCACGGCAAACGGGATTTTGCCAAAGACCGTGCGCACGATGCAGGAGGCATACGGCGCACAGCCGGAAAACATCCGGGCGGTCATCGGTCCGTCCATCCGGCAGTGCTGCTTTGAGACAGATCGGGATGTGCCGGATGCCATGCAGGATGCCATGGGCGATGCGGTGCTGCCGTACATCCGGCAGGCGAACGGAAAGTATTGGATTGATTTGCAGGGCATTAACGCCGCACACCTGAGGAATGCGGGTGTGCTGCACATTCATGACAGCGGAATTTGTACGAAATGCAGAAGCGAGGAATTCTGGTCGCACCGCGCGACCAACGGAAAGCGCGGTGTGCAGGGCGGAATGATTCTATTAAAGCGGGAGGAAACGCGATGAGAAAGATGGCAAGATGGGCGGCTGGTCTGTTGGCAGTGACCATGCTCGCGGGCTGCGGCGCAGCAAAGCAGGAGGGAAGCGGCACGGCATCGGAGGGCGGCACTGCGACCTCGGTGTCCTATATGGGCATGGCGTATGAGGAGAGCGCGGGACTGGATCCGATCACCTGCACCTCGTCCGAAAACCGCGCCGTGATTGATCTGTGCTTTGAGGGGCTGTTCGAGCTGGATGACAGCTTTTCGGCACATCCGGCGCTGTGTGAGTCCTATCAGATGGTGACGGAGCGTGAATACCGCTTTGTGCTGCGCGAGGACGCAAAATTTCACTCCGGAGAGCCGGTGACGGCAGACGACGTTGTGTACTGCCTGAACCGTGCGCGTCAGGAGAGCAATTCGATTTATTTTGAACAGATGGACTGCATTTCATCCGTCGAGGCGGACGGCGACAGCACCGTGGTTATCCATCTGAATGAAAGCAACACGGGACTGCCGCTGCTGCTGACCGTGCCGATTTTCCGTGCGGAGAGCGAGGAGGATGCCGTGCTGGCGGACGGCACCGGCCCGTACTGCCTGAGCGAGAACAAAAAGCTGTCGCTCGTGCCGTTTGAGAGCTGGCTGGGCGGCAAGGTCGGCTATTGCAAGGAGATCTCGCTGATCGACCGCGGCGGCGCAGAGCTGACCATGGGCAGTGAGGTAACCTTCACGCTGCGCGAGGATCCGGAATCCGAGGAGATTTCCGGCACCAAGTATACCAAGACCGTACCGGGCACGGTAATGCAGTATTTTGGCTTCAACTGCGACCTTGCGCCGCTGGACAATGCGGATGTCCGCCGCGGACTGTCGCTGCTGCTGGATCGCGACGCGATTGTGGAGGCGTGCTATCAGGACACTGCGGACGCGGCGGCGCTGCCGGTGAATTTTGCCGTGGACGGCGTGAAGGCATCCACCAAGGCGGATCAGCAGGCGGCGCTGGAGGCACTGCGCGAGGGCGGCGTATATGACCGCAATGATGACGGTATGCTGGATTATATCGACGGGAACGGGCAGCGGTATCAGTTCACGGTGGATATCATCTACAACGAAAATTATTCTTATAAGGCGACGGCGGCACAGCTGTTTGCGCAGAAGCTGAACGAAGCGGGCATCAAGGCAACTGCCAAGGGGCAGGGCTATGAGGCGTGCCGCGAGGATCTGATGAACGAGGCATTTCAGATTTATCTGGGCGAAATGGATGTGAATGCAACCTTCGACCTCAGTTCACTGCTGTCGAGCGGCGGAGAGCGCAACTATTCCGGCTACTATAACACCCGGATGGAGGCGGCGATGTCCTCGCTCAAATCCAGTGAGCCGGACAGCTATGAGGAAAATCTCAAGGCGTATCTGACGCTGTTCCAGGAGGAGATGCCGATTGCGCCGCTGCTGTTTGAGCGCAG
>JAEDEU010000124.1 GCA_016293155.1 Clostridiaceae bacterium
ATGACAGTCAGCTGACCCTGCTTGCAGCGCTTCGCCGCAGAAAGCACTAAAGCTCCGACCCGCTGAAAAAAATCGCAAAAAATGTTACCATAAAACTGTTAGAATGTGTTACAGATTCCGTCTTATCAGATAATACAACATGGGAACAGGGAGGGAACACCTGTGAAGGATGAACAGATCATCGCGCTTTACTGGGACAGAGATGAGCACGCGATTCGGGAAACCAATATCAAATACGGCGCATACTGCTTTTCTGTGGCGCACCGTATTTTAAACAGCCGTGAGGATTCGGAGGAATGCGTCAGCGACACTTGGCTGCGGGCGTGGAATGCGATGCCTCCGAAGCGGCCGGATCGGCTCCGGCTGTTTCTCGCACGGATTACGCGCAACCTGTCCTTTGACCGCTACCGCCTGCTCACAGCCGACAAACGCGGCCGCGGAGAAATCGCTGTGGTACTTGACGAGCTCGCAGAGTGTCTGCCCGCGCCGACCGATGTTGCGGCAGAGCTGGAAGCTGCGGAGCTGGAGCACTGCATCAACCGCTTTCTGCATTCACTGACCTCGCGGGAAAGCGATATCTTCCTGCGGCGATACTTTTTTGCGGAATCCGTTTCGCAAATCGCGGTGCGCTATACGCTTCAGCCGTCCAATGTACTGGTCATTCTCTCCCGCACCCGACAAAAGCTGAAAGCACATCTGCAAAAGGAGGGATTCTGGTGAAAAAAGAGGATTTATTCCGTGCCATCGGCGCGGCAGATGAAACGCTGCTGGAACACAGCGAGCAGACCGCGCGGCGAACCAAACCATGGAAAAAATGGACTGCTGCCGCAGCATGTCTGTGCGCCGCGGCAGGCATTTTCTATCTTGCATCCCATCTCCCAGATCCAGGAAGCGGAGGTGCCGGCATCGGTACTTCAGACGATTCCTTCCAAGGCACTTCGGGGCTGTCATCCTACGCCGGTCCGGTTATGCCTCTGACACTTCTGGAGCCGCCGGACGGTATCTCGGCAGCGCGCGATGTGACCTTCGATCTCGCGCCATATAAAACCGCAGAAGGCTATATTGCCCGCTTTGGTATCGACGTAACCGACCGGTATACTCTGACCAATCATACCGATTCAGCGCAAACCGTGACGGCAGTATATCCGTTTGCATCCAACTGTAATACGCGGAAGAAAAGCCTTCCGAACATCACAGTGAACGGAAAAAACGTCCAGGCAGAACTGCACGCCGGCGCATACAGCGGAACATTTATGGAAAATACCGTCAATTCGCAAGAGCTGCGCTCATGGGAAAAATACAAATCCCTGCTGGAGGACAGAGCCTATTTGGAGGATGCGCTCCATTCTGCTCCGGATCTCTCTATTCCGGTGATTGTATATGAATGTTCCACTTCGGATGAAAAGCAGACCGCACAGTATCCGACCATGAAGCTCTGGTTTAAGGCTTCATCAAACAGCAAAGTCCTCACCTACGCGCTGGACAGTGCCGAATATACACAAAACGGTTCGATCCGTGAATACAACTGTTCTCTCTCTCCCGCAGGCTCCGGAGAACCCCTGCCGATGGTGATCGTTGCCGGAGAGGATATTGACAGCTATACGGTACGCGATTCTTCCGACCCGGACAGTCAGAATCCCTCTTCCAAAATCGTCCGGCGCGAGTCCACTCTGGGCGAGATTCTGACAGAGATTGTGGAATCGCAGCGCGATACCATGACCTATCTGGACTTTGAAACCGGCGAGAATTACGACGGTATTCCGCAAACTGTAACGACGGAGATGCTCTGCGAGACCGCAGCTGAGCTGCTGCTGCAATACGGAGCGTTATCCGACAATCCGACCGAAGACTACGCCGACGGGGATTTGCGCACCATTCTTGACGAAGCATTCTATCAGGGACGAATCCCATACCTCACTTTTACGCTGACCGTTCCCGCAGGGCAATCCGTTGTCGTACAGGCAACAATGTTCAAGCCCGCGAGCTTTTACTATCTTGACTCCGGCAAAGTCGATATCCACTATTATGACATGGTCACAAAGCTCGGCAGCAATCTGACCTTTGAACGAATCACAGCAAACATAAAAAACCGCGGACGGCGGCTGTATTCCGAAACCTTTGGATTTCATCAGGCGGATAAGGTCACGCTTGACCCGAATCAGGAGCACTATCAAATGGAAATCCATTCCTAACCGTAAAAAAGCGTGTGCAAAAAAACTGCACACGCTTTTCTATTTTACGCATTGAATCCGGTTATGCCTGATAGACAAGCTCCAGCTCGCCGTCTACAAAACCGACACCGACTGCCTCATACTGCTTGAGCTGCTCCGCATGGGCTCCCTCGTCCAGATATGCCTTGATGGCATCCGCAGCCTCCTCCTGGATCTCCTCCCAGGATGCCTCGCTCTCCCAGCAGAACGGATCGTCCCGTGTAGTGAACACCTCATCACACGCCCAGTCCGAATCCTCCTCGTCAAAGCAGTCTGCGCCGACGAACTCAATCGACCACTGTCCGTCCCCATCGTCGTAAAGGTTAAAATTTACTGCCACGATCTCAGGGGGCAGATCGGATTCCAGTACGTCATCCAACCATTTGTCAAATCCACGCATTTGGTTCTCTCTTCCTTTCTCATTTTCTATCTTTTTTACAAGGATTAATCAATCCTTGCCAAAAATTTATTTTGAAAGCGTTCTTCCCCCGTGACCTCACGAATCACTTCAATGAAATCCGGGAAGGTAATGACCGCGTCCTCTGACTGCACCTCGATCTCCGCAATCGCCTGATCCTTCCAGAACGGATAGACATCAATTTCAAAATACTGATTCTGATACGTCAGACAGTACCGATTTTTGCGGATCGGACGGTAATTCATATCCGCCTCCATGAGCAGCGTGAGATATTCCTCCTGTGTCAGCCGCTCCTCGATCTCCACACGCTTGACGCCGGAAACCGCGCGCTTGATGGTCTTGAAATAAACATAGTGTCCATCCTCGCCTCTCTGCCGCACGCGAACCTCCTCATGTCCGTCCGGACAGGTCAGATAGGTTTGAATGATCTCAATGCGCCTGCAATTCGGCAGACGCTCCAGCAGCTCCAGATCCGGATAGCGGATCAAAAACCTGCGCTCAATTTCCATCGGCTCCGGCTCTCCCAGAAACGAGGAAATTTCCGCAATCAGCCGGTGCATCTTCTGCTCGAAATCCGTGGAATTGTCAATGACGCGAAAGTGCGGATGTCCCGTCCACGCTGCGATAATTTTATCATCCATCTCGGCTGCCTGCTCTGCCGTTTCCGTCCGCGCGGCATTGTTGCTGAGGGTGTAAAATTCCTCCGCTCCCTTTGCCGCCGTGACCAGATGGAATACCGCGCCATAGCCGTCCCGCAGCTCCACCTCATTGGTGTGCAGCTCCTCCAAAATTCCATCAAATTCCGCTTCGGTCATATACGCCTTGTTGTCCAGCGCACCGCGGTCGTGTACAATCAGGATCTTATCCGCCGGCATCGTATGCGCCGCACGGGTATAAATTCGTTCCTTCTCGATCTGCATAGAAATCTGGCACAGCTGATAATCCCGATTACAACCGCAGGTCCACGGTGCAACACCGCCGGAAATCAACTCGGTTGCGGTCTCCGACACAAACAGCACCGTATAGCCCATATGCGTAAACGCCTTCTGAATCCAGCTGAGCGCAGTGGATTTTCCGGCACACGGTCCGCCTGTGATCACGATTTTTTGGATGTCCATGCTTTCCCTCCCGCGCGCTGCCGCATCGCGGTTGCAGACTGCGACATTGCCTCTGCCTATAGTATAATTTTATCGCGTGACAGTGTCAACACAATCAGACAAAATTATCACACAGACAGGCACCCCGCCGGCTCGGATGCTCCGAAACCGGCGGGGTGCTTCTTGCAATTTTACAGGACACGCGGATACTTTTTCAGCCCGTGCTGTACGCAGTACAGGTAAAGATCCCCGTTCCGGCCCATAACCGGAATGCGTACCTCCGGATTTTGCTCCGGATACAGGCGGCACAGCATCACACGATCGTAATTGACATAGGCAGCGAACGAAATATAGTGCTCCTTGGTCATCTCGTGATCGAATGTAATATAGTGATCGAGATCCATCGCTTGGATACTGATCTCGTGCCGGTCATCCGGCAGCTGCGGCATCAGCGGCTCCAGCTTTCTGCCGCAGCAGGAAACCGATGCCTTGCCCGTGCTGGTCAGAATATTGCCGCAGGACGGGCACACATAAAATTTTACCCGCTCCATTCGTCCGATATCCGGACGGTTGGGCTTCAGCTCTCCCTTGAGTATTTTTTCGATATCCGCTCCCAGCACGGCGGACAGCTCTGAAAGCAGCGAGACATCCGGGCAGCCCGCGCCGCATTCCCACTTGGAAACCGTCTTATTGCTGATATTCAGCGCGTCCGCAAGGTTCTGCTGGGTCAGTCCTTTTTCCCGGCGCAGCTGTAAAATCAGCCTGCCAACCTTTGCGCAATCCATATTCTCGTCCTCCTTTGGATGCTTTTGTTCTGTACTGAACTGATTGTATCCGAAAATACCCCAGCTGACAATCCATGCTCCGTAGAGTCTGCAAAAAAGCGCTGCAAAGGGATGCTCCCCGCAGCGCCGCTTTTGTTTGGTTACTCCTGTATCCTGTCTCGTTTTTCACATCGACCTGCGACGCACTCGCGGAACAGCGTATACACGACGGAGGTCAACGGAATAAACACGAGCATTCCGAGCACACCGAACAGATCGCCGCCGATTACAACAGCCGCAAAGACCCAGATCGGCGCAAGCCCGACCGATCCGCCCACAACGCGCGGATAAATCAGATTTCCCTCAATCTGCTGGAGCAGCAGGAAA
>JAEDEU010000125.1 GCA_016293155.1 Clostridiaceae bacterium
TGGATAGGGGCGAGTCATACCGGCTCGCCCCCTTTCGGCATTGCTGACATAAATGCATTTGACCCCGCGTAAGAATCATAGAGGAAAACAGACAACCGTCTGAAATGGAGTACCATATGCAAACCATTGTTGACATCATCCGAACCCTGCCCGAATACGAGGGCATTTATACTGCGGTTTCTGAGCGAAAGACGCCGGCGATGGCGACCGGTCTTTCGCGGATTCACCGTGCCCATCTGGCGGCGGCGCTCGCGGCGGAGCTGCACCGTCCGCTGGTGGTGGTCTGCGCGGACGACCGCGCCGCGCAGGAAATGGCGCACGATCTGGAGGCACTGACCGAACGGCCGGTGTCTTTGCTGCCGTACCGCGATTTTGTGTTTCACAATATTGAATCCTCCTCGCGCGAGTACGAGCACCGCCGCATTGCGGTATTGAATGAGCTTTCCGGCGGCAAAAAGACCATTGTGATGAGCGCGGAGGCGCTGTGCATGGCGACCATCCCGCCCGATCTGATGAAAAAAGCTGCGTTTACCATCGACTTCAACGGCAATTACGACACTGCAAAGCTGACCCGTCAGCTCGTGCTCGCGGGCTACCGGCGCTGTATGCAGGTCGAGGGCGAGGGACAGTTTTCCCTGCGCGGCGGCATTCTGGATATCTTTGCGACGGGCGAACGCGCACCGGTGCGCATCGAGTTCTTCGGCGACGAGGTGGACACGATGTGCTATTTTGACATCGGCTCCCAGCGTCGCGGGCAGTCGGTGGATCAGCTGACCTGCCTGCCCAATATGGAGGTGCTGCCCACGCTCGCACAGGGCGGCGTGGACGGGCTGATTCAGCGGCTGGAGCAGCAGCTCTCCTCCCGCAAAAAGAAGCCGAAGGACTTGGAGCGCAACCTGCGCCGCGACATCGAACGCCTGCGCAATGAGGGCATTTTTCCGGCAGCGGACAAGTACCTGCCGGAAATCTATGGTGAGCTTGCGACCGCCTGCGATTACATCCCGAAAAAGGCGCTTGTCGTGCTCTGCGACACGCCCGCTGTGCGCGAGGCGGCGCGCGTGCTGAACACCCGATTGGAGCATGATATCGAAGCGCTGCTGGAACGCGGGCAGATTTTTGGGAGATATGCACAGTTTGCACTGAGTTTTCCACAGGCTGTGCAGGCGCTGTCCGACCGCCTGATCTGTATGGATCAGTTTTTGAGCGCGCTGCCCGAATGTCCGCCCAAATTCCTGACCGAGATCATCGCCAAGCAGCTGCCGAGCTACGGCGGCTCGCTGGACACCGCGGCGCAGGACATCCAGGCCTATTTGCAGATGGACTACCGCGTGGCGGTGCTGTGCGCCGGAGAGCGGCGGCAGAGGGCGATGGCGGACGCGCTGCGCGAGGCGGGCGTGCCGTGCAAAATCACCCAGCGTATGCCGAAAAAGGGCGCGGTCAGCATTCTGGACGGCAGCCTTTCGGGCGGCTTTGAGTACCCGACCGCGAAAATCGCCCTGCTCACCGAGGGGCAGGTGCTCGCGGCACGCAAAACCGAAAAGAAGGCACGCAAAAAGTCCAATCGAGACCATGTTAAGAGCTATACCGACCTCGTGCCGGGCGATATCGTCGTGCATGAGCACCACGGCATCGGGCGCTTTGTCGGCATGGAGCGCATGACCGTCGAGGGCGCGGTGCGCGATTTTGTCAAGATCGCCTTTGCGGGCACGGATTTTCTCTATGTCCCGGCGGAAAATCTCGACTTGATTTCCAAATATATCGGCGCGGGCAGCGCGGACGGCGAGGTCAAGGTGCGCCTGAACAAGCTGGGCGGCACGGAATGGCAGAAAACGCGCTTCAAGGCAAAGACCGCCGCCAAGGAGCTGGCAGGTGAGCTGATTGCGCTCTACGCCGAGCGCGAGCGCCGCGCGGGCTATGCCTTCCCGGAGGACGACAACTGGCAGCGCGAATTTGAAAATGCGTTTGAATACGAGGAAACCGAGGATCAGAACCGCTGTGTGCTGGAAATCAAAGCGGATATGCAAAAACCCCGACCGATGGACCGCCTGCTCTGCGGTGATGTCGGCTTCGGCAAGACCGAGGTCGCTCTGCGTGCGGTGATGAAGTGCATTCTGGGCGGCAAGCAGGCGGCGATTCTGGTGCCGACCACGGTGCTGGCGCGCCAGCACTATCTGACCGCGCTCGGACGCTTTTCCGGCTGGCCGGTGCGCATCGAGATGCTCTCGCGCTTTAAGACGCTCAAGGAGCAGAAAATCATCCATGAGCGGGTCAAACAGGGCGAAATCGACCTGCTCATCGGCACGCACAAGCTGTTTGCCAAGGATTTGAAATTTAAGGATCTCGGACTGCTCGTGATTGACGAGGAGCAGCGCTTCGGCGTATCGCACAAGGAAAAGCTCAAGGAGCTGTCGCGGCAGGTGGACGTGCTCACGCTGTCCGCAACGCCCATCCCGCGCACGCTGAACATGGCGCTCTCCGGCATCCGCGATATGTCCGTGCTTGAGCAGCCGCCGCAGGATCGCCATCCGGTGCAGACCTACGTGATGGAGGCGGACGAGGGCGTGATGGTGGACGCACTGCGGCGGGAATTCTACCGCGGCGGACAGTCCTACTATCTGCACAACCGCGTGGACAGCATCGAGCAGTGCGCGGCACGCATCAAAAAGGCGCTGCCCGAGGCGGAGGTCGCCGTGGCGCACGGCAAGATGAGCCAGCGCGAGCTGTCCCGCGTCATGACGCGCATGAGCGACGGCGATATCGACATTCTGGTGTGCACGACCATCATCGAGACCGGCATCGACATTCCGAATGTCAACACGCTGATTATTGAGGACGCAGACCGCATGGGACTGTCTCAGCTGCATCAGCTGCGCGGCCGCGTGGGACGTTCGGCGCGCCATGCGTTTGCATACTTCACGTACAGCCGCGGCAAGGTGCTCTCCGAGGTCTCGCAGAAGCGGCTTTCCGCCGTGCGCGAGTTTGCCGAGTTCGGCTCGGGCTTCAAAATCGCCATGCGCGACCTGGAGATCCGCGGCGCGGGCAATGTGCTCGGCGCGGAGCAGAGCGGACACCTCATGAATGTCGGCTACGATCTGTATCTCAAGCTGCTGGAGGAGGCCGTGCTTGAGGAAAAGGGAGAGAGTAAGCCGGAGCGCGTGGAATGCGCCGCCGAGCTGCGCGTTTCCGCCAATCTGCCGGCGGGCTACGTCGAGGACGACGGACAGCGCATCGACCTCTATCGGCGCATCGCGCTCATCCGCACCGAGTCCGACCGCATGGAGATGCTGGATGAGCTGATCGACCGCTACGGCGAGCCGCCGCGCGAGGCGGTCAACCTCTGCGACATCGCCCTGCTGCGTGCCATGGCGGCGGATCAGGGCATCACCGAGCTGAAGTATCAGGAGGGCAGGCTGTTCCTCACCTGGCAGAAGGCGGACTTCCCGCGGCTGGCGATTTTGTGCGGGGACGACCGCTATCACGGACGGCTGCTGCTCAATGTCAGCGGCGCGCCCTTTGTCTCCCTGCGCCTGAATCGGGGCGAAAAGCCGCTGGATACCGCACTCGATCTGGTAAAAATTTATGCAGATACCGCAAATTGTTCACAATAACTACACAATTCCTCCCGTTTTCCCCATTGTCATGCTTGTGTTACAATGATATAATAGAAAACGTGATTGCAGTCTGATGCCAATCAGGTCTGCGCCAACGGGAAGAAAAATAACTTGCAGGGGAACGGCTGCGTTCCCCCGGCGGAAATAAGGAGAATCATTATGAAACGATCTTTCATGAAGCGCATCGCGGCGACTGTGACCGGCGCGGCGCTGTGTGTCGGTCTGCTGGCGGGCTGCGGCTCGGGTGACAATACGCCGGTTGTCATGACCATCAACGGCAATGAGGTTCACTCCAGCGAGCTGGCAGGCTACATCGTCTACAATATGGCTTATTATGAGCAGATGGGCATCACTGCGGATATGTGGGCCTCGGACGAGATGTTCAACAACATCAAGGAGAGCTGCAAGCAGCAGGTCATGACCTATTATGCCATCGACCAGCTGGCACAGGAAAAGGGCGTCAAGCTGGACAAGGAAGCAAAGAGCGAGATCAAGTCCCAGAAGCAGCAGATGGCGGAGCAGCAGGGCGGCACCGCGAGCTCCTTTAAGCGCTGGATCAACAGCCTCAAGGGCGAGCAGGACGGATTTATTACTTATCTCAACTCCATGGGCTACACCGAGGAGATGTACGACCGCAATACCGAGCTGATTCAGCTCAACAACAAGCTGGTCGAGCTGTACGAGGACGATGAATCCATCGAGCAGACCTATAACGATACCTATCTGCACGCAAAGCACATCCTCATCAAGACCACCAGCGACGAGGGCGAGGCACTGACCGGTGACGACCTGAAGAAGGCAAAGGCAAAGGCGAAGGAAGTGCTGGAAAAGGTCAAGAAGGGCGAGGACTTCGACAAGCTGATCGAGGAATACAATGAGGACACCGGTATGCCGGAGGACGGATACTACTTCGCCGAGGGCGATATGATGGACGAGTTCTATCAGGGCACGGTGGACTGTGACATTGATTCGGTCTATCCGAAGCTGGTCAAAACGAGCTACGGCTACCATATTATTCAGAGACTGCCGCTGGCGGAGGACGCGCTGGACTCCACTGACGCTTATCTGAACACGGACGGCGAGACCACCATCCGCTCCGTTCTGGCGCAGGATGTGCTGGATGAGGCGCTTCAGGAGATCATTGAAGGTCTGGAGGTCGAGACCAACGAGGAGTACGACAAGATCAACGTATACAATGTGCACACCTATGTCGGCTATGCCTCCGA
>JAEDEU010000126.1 GCA_016293155.1 Clostridiaceae bacterium
GCCCACAACGCGCGGATAAATCAGATTTCCCTCAATCTGCTGGAGCAGCAGGAAAATGCCGATAAAGATCAGCGCCCGAATCGGATTGACGGTCAGAATCAGCACAACCGAAATCGCACAGCCGATAAATGCACCGAAAATTGGAATCAGTGCGGTAAATGCAATCAGAATGCCGATCAGGATGGCATACGGGAAGCGCAGGATGGACAGGACGAGGAAAAACATCGTGCCCAGAATACACGCCTCCAGACACTGTCCGGTGATAAAATTCGCAAAGGTACGCGCGCTCAGGCGAACCACACGCAGCAGATATGCCTCTGCCCGCTGTGGCAGAAATGCGTGCATGACACGGCGCATCTGTCTGCCGAGTGTTTCTTTCTGCGCCAGAATATAGCAGGCAAAAATCAGCGACAGTACAAAATTTGCCACTGCGCCCACAACACTGCTCGCGGCATTGACCGTGGATGTAATCATATTATGCGCATAGCCCTGCAACAGCTTCACTAGATCATCCAGCAGATTTGTGCTGTCCTCGCCCAGCTGTATCAGCAGCGTCTGAAGCTCCGGATTGCTGCGCACATAGCTCTCCGCCCACGCTCCAAGCTGCTTGAGCTGATACTGTGCATTCGGAATCAGCTGCCTGATCGACCGTGCCAGCTCCGGAATGACGACAAATGCCACCAGAAAAATGATGGATGCGACCAGCAGGATGGCCAGCACCAGACTGACCGCCCGCATCCATCCGGTTTTCTTTTTCTTCGCAAACAGCTTGTTCTCAATAAAATTCATCGGTACATTGAGAATGAACGCCATTGCGCCGCCGATCACAAACGGCGAGAGCACCCCAGCCAGAATGCCGATATAATGCACGACGGCTTCCCAGCGAAGCACGCCGCACAAAACAGCCGCCGTAAACAGAATCAGCAGCATGATTTTCTGCATATTTTTCCGGTTTAAATTCATTTGCATTCTTCCTCACAGCATAACATCGAATTCATTATACGCATTCAAACGGAAAACTTCCACTGTCTGATGTAACACGGCTATGAACAATTTGCAAACTTCCCCGGCAGTGACGCGCAGCAAAATGATGCACTTGTCAGTATGCCGCCTCATAGATGCGCAGGACATCGTTCTCGCTCAGCGCGGCATACGCATGTGCCATCGCGCTCTGTCTCCGTCTGACGACGGACTGCATACAATCCCACAGCTCCTTATGCGGCACGCCCAGCTCCCGCAGCGTCCGGAACGGCAGGATCGCCTCCATCAGGCGGACGCTTTCCTCCCACACCATTGCAATAGATGTGTTGAGCAGACCGGCAAGCTGCCGTTCGAGCAGATCCAGCTTGCCAACCGGCTTATATCGGCGGTACAGGCGCAGAATTTCGCGGAACATCAGCCGCGCCGCCTCTCCGTACGGAATATGATGCTCCATCGCCAGCGGACCTGCCAGTGCATAGGCCGGCCCGTAGCCCGTGTTGCTGAGCGCAATCCCGGCAAAGCTGGACGCCTGCAAAAATTCCTTCGCGCGGTCCTTCCAGGCATTCTGCCCCTCACGGCGCACATATTGATAGCCGTTTACAATCAGCTCAATGGCACGCATACTGAACAGATCGGTAAACGCATTGGCAGTCGGCGAAAGATACGCCTCACACGCGCGCACCAGTGCATCCAGCGAGGAGGTGACAAAGGTTTTATAGGTCAGCGTTCCGAGCAGCTCCGGCACCAGAGCCGAAATATCCGGCAAAAATTCCTCCATCTGACAGCAGACCGTGGTTTTGAGCGCAGTCACGCCCACCATGGTCATATCCGTGACCTCCGTACCCGAGCCGCAGGTGGTCGGAATCGCCACCAGCTCATGAACCTTTTGGGGATGTGCCTTGCCGGTCAGAATTGCTTCCGTTGAATCCGTTCCGTCCAGTACAAGCAGCTTTGCGATATCCAGAATCGCACCGCCGCCCACCGCAATGATTCGCCGAAATTCCTTCTCGCGCAGATCCTTGCGGATCGCATCAATCATCCGGTCGGTCGGATCGCCGCGGCCGTAGCGATCACGCAGGATCACCTCACAGGAAAGGTTTACCGGCTCAATCAGCGGGGAATATACAAATCCGCTGGTAAGCAGAATATCCCCTTTGCCGATATGCAGTTTCTGCGCAAGCTCCTCTACGGTATCGCACAAAAGGATGGACGGGCGGATGGAAAACAAATTCATGATATCACTCTCCTGCTGTCATATCAATTGTCTGGCACTTTTCCTATGTTACTCTCTGTTATCATGATACTCCGGAATGCGCCGAGAAACAAGAGGCAAAATAAAAAATTACCGACAGTTGTTGTGTTACTGTCGGTAATTCTGTCTTTTATCTGCCAATATGGGTAAAATAATCCATCTCCAGCAGCTTTGCAGAAATATCCTGCATCTTCTGGATTTGCTTCGTAATGGTTTCGCGCGTCGCGTCATTGACCGCGCCGCCGCCTCCCCCCTCCGTACCGGAGTAGGTCACCGCCATGCCGGAGGCCGCATCATACCGCACCTGCTTGGCAATCCAGCTGCCGTCCTGCAATGCCACCGTAGGCGTCGTGTCCGAGAACACATCCGTTCCCATCAGCAGGCGGGAATCATAGGTAACACCCAGCAGGTTATACAGCGTGGGCAGGATGTCCATGTTCGAGCACGGAGTGGACACCGTTTCGCTCTTCTGTCCGGGCACATACAGCAGGAAGCAGCTTTCTGCACGATCAACGGCATCCTTCGGCTCCGTTCCGCGCAGCTCGGTCAGCTGCTCATCGCTCAGCGCCGGAGCGTGTTCGGGCGCTACTGCAATGATCGTGCGCTCTGCAATGCCCGCCTCCTCCAGCTGCTTCAGCAGGAGCTCCAGTGCCTTGTCCAACTCGATGACGGATGCCAGATATGCCTTGCTGCCGTCTGATAGCTTGAGGTCTGCAACCGCATTCTGATGCTTTGCGGCCGCCGCATTTTTCTCAAAGCTGTACGGCTCTTGTCCGCTGACAGCCGCGTAATAAATATTGAATTTGTTCTTATCGAGATAATCCGAAACGGTAGCGGAAATCAGCTCGGTATCCGAAAGCAATGTGCTCTGTTCGGATTCCTCCTCCGACTCGGCGCTCTCTGTCGGATCCGCTGCGCTGCGGTAGGTATAGCCGAGTGCCGGATAGGTCTTATTGCGCCCACAGCTGTCAAAGGTTCCGCCATAGTACGCATAGGACGTATATTTCAGTCCATTCAGAAGATTACCCGGTGCAAACGCAAAGGACTGCTGCGCCGCCTGCGTCAGACTGTGCTCACCATCGTCCTGCTCCGGATACAGGCTGAGCAGGTTTACAAACTCGCCGTCCGACGTGCTTTCCTCCCAGGTGGGCGTATAGAAGTGCTCAAACTGATAGCCCTGTGTTTTCAGCTTGTACAGCGTCGGAGTTCGCTTCTCGTCAATCGCATCGGGCGAGAGGCTCTCCGTTGTGATGTAAATCAGATTATAATCCTGATATCGTCCGGTATGATCGTTCTTTTGGGTCGGCTGACGAGTATGGAAAAAGGTATCCAGCTCCAGCAGCTGCTGACATTCCGCCAGCTGCTGAGGGGTATCCTCCTCGCCGGTGCGCTCACTCAGCGCGGAAATCCGTCCGCTCAGATCGGTGAGCAGATCATCAAACGGCAAATCTGTAATCTGATAGAGATTTGCATCATACTGTACCTCGGGCTTCTCTGCTTCACCGCTGCTCTCCTCATTCTGCACCGGAGCGGCTTCTCCGAACAGCGGGAACCCGAACAGACTGCGCTCGGCTTCCAGGCGGAAGGTACAGCTGACTCCCAGCGTCTGCGCAGACCGCAGGGGCGACGAGGTTTTAAAATACAGCGAAAACGGCGAGCCTGCGCCAAATCCGCCGACAAGGGTAGTCAGCATACACAGACAATGCGCAACCAGCATGCACAGCACACCGGCAATCGTGACGCGGCGGCTGGGATAATAAAAGCTGTGATGGAACAGGAAAAACAGCCATGCCGCAATCGGAACAAGCAGGGCTGCCAGCGCGGGTGCACAGCCCTTGAGCGCGGCGGTGATGGACATCAGCGGCTTGAGTTGCCCGCCCGGTATGTACAGCGTACCGCAGCGCTCAAACGATACAATTTGCACCGCATAAAAAACGACCATGCCGATCACGGTCCCGCCCGCAAGCAGCATACCGATGCGCGGCAGGGAAAGATGCGTATACAAGGTAATAAACAATGCAGCGGGAATGGCAAACAATGCACTGTAAACCAATCCGCCCTGAAAAATAGAATCCGCAATGACCGACCGTGCCGCCGCCTCGCACCAAAAAATAGCAAGGAAGAAAAAAACCGCACAGTGGCAGGCACCCCGAAACGCGAGCCGATTCTGTGCTGTCCTTCGCATACGGTTCTGCCGGCTGTAACGGGGTTTACGACGCTGTGACAAAGCGATCCCCCTTTCAAAAGGAAAAAACATCAATTTTATCTTTCTGCCGGGATGTGCCGCAGCGTGGTGCAGCGATTCCGGCAAGTATGTTTATTCTATCACATATTTTGACGAATTTCCATAGCAGTACACACGGTTTCGCAGTCTGTCAGTCTGATTTTATCATTTTCTCTTCCCGCACACGGCAAAAACTGATTGCATTCGCAGAAGAACGGTGGTATACTGATTATGCTACAGATGCAGGTGTAATTTAATGGCAGAATACCAGCTTCCCAAGCTGAGTACGCGGGTTCGATTCCCGTCACCTGCTCCATCTCTTTGCCGGAGCCGATATGCAGTCTGTTCCGGCTTTTTTCATTCCTATAATAAGA
>JAEDEU010000127.1 GCA_016293155.1 Clostridiaceae bacterium
TCTGTACGATCTGGACGCATAACATCTCCATATTTTTGCAAAAAAGCCGCCCAAACGGGCGGCTTTTCCACGTTAAAACGGATTTTTAGTCATGCAGCTTGCGCTTGTCGATGATGCGGACAGCCTTACCCTCACTGCGGACAATAGACTTCTGCGGCAGCAGATGGACGCGCGCGCTGATGCCCAGCATGGACTTGAGCTGTGCAACCAGCTTCTTCTCCTCGGCAGCATCGCCCGGCTGAATGCCGTCCTTGACCTCGATGTTGATGTCCAGCGTATCGGTGTTGTTGACACGGTCAACCACGATCTGGTAGTTGGACGGATAGCCGTCCTGCATGAGCACGGTCTCGATCTGGGACGGGAATACATTGACGCCGCGGATAACCATCATATCATCGGTGCGTCCGAGCGGCTTGGTCATGCGCACGTGGGTACGTCCGCAGGAGCACGGCTTGCGGGTCAGCACGCACAGGTCGCGGGTGCGGTAACGGATCAGCGGGAACGCCTCCTTGGTGATGCAGGTGAATACCAGCTCGCCCTTCTCGCCCTCCGGCAGAACCTCTCCGGTCTCCGGATTGATGATCTCCGCAATGAAGTGATCCTCATTGATGTGCATACCCTTCTGCTCGGAGCACTCGAAGGAAACGCCCGGACCGGAAATCTCGGTCAGACCATAGATGTCATACGCCTTGATGCCGAGGCTCTGCTCGATGTCGTGACGCATCTCCTCCGTCCACGGCTCCGCACCGAAGATGCCTGCCTTCAGCTTGATCTGATCCTTGATGCCGCGCTCCTTGATGCTCTCTGCCAGATACGCCGCGTAGGACGGGGTGCAGCACAGGATGGTGGAGCCGAGATCGGTCATAAACTGGAGCTGACGGTCGGTGTTGCCCGAGGACATCGGCAGGGTCAGCGAGCCGACCTTGTGGGAGCCGCCGTTCAGACCCGGTCCGCCGGTGAACAGACCGTAGCCGTAGCTGACATGGACAACGTCCTCCTTGGTGCCGCCGGCTGCCATGATGGCACGCGCGCAGCACTCATCCCAGAGGTCAATATCGTGCTGGGTGTAGAATGCGACAACGCGGCGGCCGGTGGTGCCGGAGGTGGACTGAATGCGCACGCAATCCTCGACTGGAACTGCCAGCAGACCATACGGATACTGGTCGCGCAGGTCGTCCTTTTCAATAAACGGCAGCTTATGCAGATCCTCGATGCCGTGGATGTCCTCCGGCTTGATGCCGGCAGCATCCATCTTGTCGCGGTAGAACTTGACGTTGTCATATACGTGCTTGACCTGCTTGACGAGACGCTCGCTTTGCAGCTTCTTCATTTCCTCGCGCGGCATGGTTTCGATTTCAGGATTATAGTAATGCTCCATTGGTGTGTTCCTCCTCGATGATGTCATTGTTTGGAATAACATATTTTTTCAGAAAAAGCGCCCGAAGGGAACCGCCGCTTCGGACGCTCTCTGCTGTATTCGTTGTTCGGTCGGCTTATTCGCCTCTGCCCATCATAAATGCCTTCTTGTTCAGCTCCAGGAACTTTGCCGGAACGCAGTCCTCAATCGCCTGCATCCAGATCTCCTCGGAGAAATCGAAGTATCGGGACAGACGGCCCATCAGCACGAGGTTTGCCGCCTTTGCGGTGCCTGCCTGCTGCGCCATGCCGAGTGCGTCAACCGCATCGACGTGCACGCCCAGCGCCTGCATCTTCGCAATCAGATCACTCGGATACTCCGCCGCGCCGATGATGACCGGCATCGGATCGGTCTCCTGCTCGCTGACGATCACCTTGCCGTCCGGCTTCAGGTAGGACAGCCAGCGTGCCGCCTCCAGCTTCTCAAAGGAAACGATAAAGTCCGCCTCACCCTGGTCGATGATCGGGGAATATACCTTGTCGCCGAAGCGCACATACGTGACGACGCTGCCGCCGCGCTGGCTCATGCCGTGCACCTCGGATACCTTGACGTCGTAGCCCTGCGTCACCAGCAGATGACCGAGCAGCTTGCTCGCCAGCAGCGAGCCCTGTCCGCCGACGCCTACAATCATAATATTTTTGGTCATTTGTCAGCCCTCCTCACGCGCAAGCGCACCGAATGCGCACAGCTGCGTGCATACATCGCAGCCGACGCACAGCGTCTGGTCAATGCACGCCTTGCCATTCTTCATGCTGATTGCCGGGCAGCCCAGCTTCATGCACGCCTTGCAGCTCTTACACTTGTCGGCGTCGCACTTGAGCGGCTTGTTGTGCTTGACATACTTGAGCAGCGCACACGGACGGCGGCTGATGATGACGGACGGCTCGTCCGCCGCCAGCTCCTCACGGACAGCGGTCTCGACCGCCTTGAGATCGTAGGGATCGACTACGCGCACGCGGCCAAAGCCCATGGCACGGCACAGCGCCTCCAGATCAATCTTGCCCGCCGGATCGCCCTTGATGTTGTAGCCGGTGGTCGGATTCTGCTGGTGACCGGTCATGCCGGTGATGGAGTTGTCCAGAATAATCACAGTGGAATTGCTCTGGTTATAGGCAACGTTTGCAAGGCTGGTCATGCCGGAGTGCATAAAGGTGGAGTCACCGATGACGGCAACCGTCTTATTTTCGCTTTCCGCGCCGCGCGCCTTGTTGAAGCCGTGCAGCGAGCTGATGGAGGCGCCCATGCAGGCGGTAACATCCATTGCGCTCAGCGGTGCCACCGCGCCCAGCGTATAACATCCGATATCGCCCATGACGGTGCACTTGAGCTTGCTCAGGGTGTAGAACAGGCCTCTGTGCGGACATCCTGCGCACATGACCGGCGGACGCACCGGAATATTTTCGTCCAGCGCCTTGCCCTTATGTACCGGCATCCCCAGCTTCTCTGCAATCAGGTTCTGAGAGAACTCGTCGATGCACGGCAGAACGTCCTTGCCGGTGACCTCCAGACCCAGCTTCTTGCAGTGATCCTCAATGATGGAGTCCAGCTCCTCGATGATCACAAGGCGGTCCACCTTTGCAGCGAAGTCCAGAATCTTCTGCACCGGCAGCGGGTGAATCATGCCCAGCTTGAGGATGCACGCCTTGTCGCCAAAGACCTCCTTGGCATACTGATACGAGGTGCTCGAGGTGATGATGCCGATAGAGGTATCACCCATCTCCACACGATTGAGCGGACTGGTCTCGGCGTAAGCGATGAGATCCTTCGTTCTCTGCTCGACGATCGGATGACGGCGCTTTGCGTTGCCCGGCATCATGACATACTTTGCGATGTTCTTTTCATACGGCTTCAGCTCCGGCAGCACGCGCTCCGAGGTCTCGACAATGCTCTGGGAATGTGCCACGCGGGTGCACATCTTCAAAAAGACCGGCGTATCAAACTGCTCGGAAATCTCATAAGCGAGCTTGGTAAACTCCAGCGCCTCCGCGCTGTCGGACGGCTCAAGCATCGGCAGCTTTGCCGCGATGGCATAGTGGCGGGAATCCTGCTCGTTCTGGGACGAATGCATACCTGCATCGTCTGCAACGGCAATAATCATGCCGGCATTGATGCCGGTATACGAAATGGTGAACAGCGGATCGGCTGCGACATTCAGACCGACGTGCTTCATACCGCAGAAGCTGCGTCTGCCCGCAACGGCCGCGCCAAAAGCGACCTCCATGGCGACCTTCTCATTCGGCGCCCATTCGCAGTAGATTTCGTCGTACTTTGCAGCTTCCTCGGTGATCTCCGTGCTCGGAGTGCCCGGGTAGCTGGAAACAACGCTGCATCCTGCCTCATACAGTCCGCGGGCAGCAGCAGCGTTGCCAAGCATCAGCTGTTTCATAAGCTTATCCTTCCTTTATCTCAAATTCCTCGCGGCAGAGCCGCATCCAGTCAGTCCTCCTCGGGCTCTGCCGAATCGTTCTGACGTTCAAACAAATCATTCAGACCGCCTGCGCCGTAGTTCAGCACACGGTTGACGCGGCTGATCGTCGCACTGCTCGCCTTGGTCTGCTCCATAATATCGGTATACACCTGTCCGTCATGCAGCAGCTTTGCCACTTCAAACCGCTGCTCCATGGCATACAGCTCCGCCGGAGAGCAGATATCCTGAAAAAAGCGGAAGCACTCGTCCACATCACGAAGCTGCATAATGGTTTCATACAGCAGCATGCTGTGTTCTTTTCGGGGTTTTCTCGACATGGCGAGTCTCCTTTCCGAACGTATCGGTTTAAACTAGTATTTATTCTATCATTTTCATGCCATATTGTAAATGAATTTTTTGGAGATTCTGCACAATCAAGGAGAAAACTTTCCATTTTTCCCCGTTTTTTTCTACTATTCTCCAGTTCCGTCCCATCAAACAGGAAGTATTTGACTTTTATTTGGTTTCATAGTATATTGATATCTAGACATATTTACTTTGATACAGAAAAGCACTGCATCAAAAAAGAATTTTCTTTGAAGAGCATCCATAGAAAGAGAGAGAATCACCATGCCCATTACCGAAATTCTGGAGCGCAACTGCAAGCTCTACGGCGATGAGACCTGTCTGGTGGAGCTGAATCCGTCCATTCAGGAGAACCGCCGCTTTACCTGGAAGGAATACGACCTGATCCAGTCGATTTCCTCGGTTCCCTACCGCCGCGAGATCACCTGGAACGTCTTTAACGAAAAGGCAAACCGCTTTGCCAATCTGCTGCTCAGCCGCGGCGTGAAAAAGGGCGACAAGGTTGCAATCCTGCTGATGAACTGCCTGGAGTGGCTGCCGATCTACTTCGGCATCCTCAAAACCGGCGCGCTTGCCGTTCCGCTCAACTTCCGCTATTCCTCGGACGAGATCGAATACTGTCTGAATCTTGCCG
>JAEDEU010000128.1 GCA_016293155.1 Clostridiaceae bacterium
CCAATGGTTCTGTTATTAGTATGTGTGACAAAGCGCAATCTGTCAAGCACATTGTACGGTGTTGAAAAAAATCAAAGTGATATTCCAGCGTTGTTTTGTAACGCTGCTGAATTTCAAAAAAGTGAAGAAATAGAAAAAGCCGCCAAAAGGCGACTTTTTAGACAAACTGAGCGCCCGCCATTTCGGCGGGCGCTGTTCGCGTCTTTTTACAAAAACGGCTTCATGGTCTGTTCCACATCTTCGCATGTCATCAGACCGGACATGATGCACGCGCCGGCGGCACCGGTGCTCAGAACATCCGGATACCGTTTGGCATGGATGCCGCCGATGCCGAACACGGGCAGATCAGTGCTGTCGCAGACCTCCTTTAAAAAGGACAGTCCGCGCGGCGGCACGCCCGCCTTGCAGTCGGTCGGGAATACATGACCCGCCTGTACATAGGTTGCCGGTGTGCCGCGCAGGGCGCGCGCCTCCTCGGCGGAATGCAGAGATACACCGATTCGCTCAAAATCGCCCAGCTCATCCCTGTGCTCTATCAGCATGGAAAACGGCAGATGTACGCCCCGACAGCCGATGCGGCGCGCGACTTCGATGTGGGAATTGAGGTTCAGCGGCGTGCCGTGTTTTTGGCAGACCGCCAGTGCCTCGCGCGCAAGCGCTTCATAATCGCTTTCGTTCAGATCCTTTTCCCGCAGGACAATACAATACGGGTGCTGTGCGGCGATGCGGTCGAGCCGCGCGAGAAAATCATCCGTGCACAGCAGACGGTGCGTGACACAGATCAGCATCAGCCCGCGTAGATGTAGTCGCTGAACACCGGCTGAAGTCCGGCGTCATAGATGGACTGACGGACCGCCTCGACCGAACGCTCGTCGTCGATGATAAACTGCGGATCGCCCTTGGATTCGCCGCCCTCGATGTGCTCGCCGATACCGGTGGAAACGCCGGCGGAAATTTTGGTTGCCGCAATCTGAATGACATGGTTACGGAAGTTGTTGCTTTCGCGGGTGGAAATCGTGATGCTCGCAAACGGCATGAAGATGCGATAGGCGCAGATAATCTGAAGCAGCTGCGTCTCGTGTACA
The DNA here is from genome assembly GCA_016293155.1 of Clostridiaceae bacterium. Classification (GTDB taxonomy): domain Bacteria; phylum Bacillota; class Clostridia; order Oscillospirales; family Butyricicoccaceae; genus JAEDEU01. The sequence continues at coordinate 1,086 of JAEDEU010000128.1, forward strand.
TCCTTTGGGTTGATTTGATCGTTGTTGATGATCGGGCGCAGACGCGGGCAGGAGAAGGCGATCTCCGCGTGCGGATATTTGCGCTGAATCAGATAGGCGTGCATTCCGGTTGCAAAGGCATCCTTGCGGAAGTCGTCCAGACCGAGCAGTGCGGCAAAGCCGACACCGCGCATACCGCCCATCAGCGCGCGCTCCTGTGCATTCAGACGGTACGGGAAGATGCGTTTGTGACCGCCGAGATGCAGGGTTTCATACTTGTCAGAGTTATAGGTCTCCTGGAATACGGTGACGTAATCCACGCCGCATTCGTGCAGATAACGGTATTCATCCGAGTTCAGCGGATAGATTTCCACGCCGATGACGGTAAAATACTTGCGCGCGATTTTGCACGCCTCACCGATGTACTCGACCGGAGACATCGAACGGCTCTCGCCGGTCAGAATCAGGATCTCCTTGAGTCCGGACTTTGCGATGCCCTGCATTTCCAGCTCGATTTCCTCCGGGTTCAGCTTGCCGCGGCGAATCTTGTTGTGGCAGTTAAAGCCGCAGTACACACAGTAGTTTTCACAATAGTTGGCGATGTAGCACGGCGTAAACAGCATGGTCGAATTGCCAAAGTGCTTGCGGGTTTCCAGCTGGGCACGCTGCGCCATCTGCTCCAGAAACGGCTGTGCGGCGGGGGAGAGCAGTGCGGCAAAGTCCTCCGGTGCCAGGGAATCCTTGCGCAGGGCACGCATGACGTCCTGCGCGGTATATGCGGTTTCGTCATAGGAATTGCGGCGCGCAATGACCTCATCCATGATATCGTGCGGGATGACCTCCATGCCCTCCTGATATTCCATATGGTTGGTTTCTTCGGTAATGTATTTTGCGTTGATTACCTCTTTGGTCTGAAAATCGCTCATGAAAAACTGCCTCCTTTAGTCTGCCAGGAATCCGGTCAGCGGGGAGGATGCGGAGCTGCCCTTGTCCAGCACGCGGCCCAGTCCGGAGAGGTATGCGGTGCGTCCCGCCTCGATTGCGCTCTTGAATGCGCCTGCCATGGCTGGAATGTCGCCTGCGGTTGCGATTGCGGTGTTTGCCATGATTGCTGCCGCGCCCATCTCCATTGCCTCACACGCCTGCGACGGACGGCCGATGCCTGCGTCCACGATGATCGGCAGGTCGATTTCGTCGATCAGGATCTTGATAAACTCCTTGGTCGCCAGACCCTTATTGGAGCCGATCGGTGCGCCGAGCGGCATGATGGCAGCCGCGCCTGCATTGACCATATCGCGTGCGGCGTTCAGATCCGGATACATATACGGCATGACGACAAAGCCTTCCTTTGCCAGAATTTCGGTTGCCTTGATGGTCTCATAGTTGTCCGGCAGCAGGTACTTGGAGTCGTGAATGACCTCGATCTTGATAAAATCGCCGCAGCCGCACTCGCGTGCCAGACGCGCGATGCGCACAGCCTCCTCCGCGTTGCGTGCACCGGAGGTGTTCGGCAGCAGGGTGACACCCTCCGGGATGAAGTCCAGAATGTTGTCGATGCTGCCCAGTGTTGCGCGGCGCAGCGCCAGCGTGATGATCTGTGCACCGGCGTTCTCCACGGCAGCCTTGATGAGGTCCATGGAGTATTTGCCGGAGCCGAGAATGAAGCGGGAGGTAAATTCGTGTCCGCCGAGGGTAAAGGTATCGTTTTTCATCATAAATCTCCTTTTTGCTGCTGTGCATACGAATCGGAAGATATCCGATTATGCAGATTAAAATAATATACTTGATGTTATGGCTGCTCGCCCAGAATCAGCCGGAGTACGGCATTTGCCTGATGGGCGGCGCAGAGCGTTGCGCGGGGCGCCATCAGTCCGACTCCGTTTTGGGCGGCGGTTACGCCGTCACCGCAGACGTACAGGCGGGAAAACCGCCGCCGGGTGACAATTTCGTTCGCAGACCCATAGCCTGCCATGCCGGATCCTGACACAATGCGTACATCGGTCTCATCCAGCAGGGTGGAAACCAGCATGGATTTGCAGTCAGGATTGTCAAACGCTTCACAGACAATCTCACAGTCTCGAAACAGTTCCGCGGCATTGTTTTCTGTGATGCGCACACAGTGTGTTTCCACAGTGATGTACGGGTTGATGTCACGGATCTGCTCTGCGAGCGCATCGGTTTTCGCCATGCCGAGGTGGCGGATGCAGTAGTTCTGCCGGTTGAGATTGCTCGGCTCGACCACGTCGAAGTCCGCAAGCACCAGCCGTCCGACACCGGTACGTGCGAGCATGACCGCGATATTCGAGCCCAAACCGCCCAGACCGGCAATGCCGACCGAGGCGCGCTTGACCGCTTGATGCACCTTTGGCGAATGGCGCGATGCCATCATATGCTCGAGCACATCCGCGGGCGGAAGCACACCCTTTTGGATCAGAGTGACCGAATCGCTGCTGCATAACACAATATTTTCGTTGGTTTGAAAACCGTTGAGGATGGTCACGCACCCCGGAACGCAAAACTGTGCTGCCGCGTCCTGAAGCCGCAGACCGTCCGGTACCTCACGTTCGGTACCGTTAATGGTCAGTTTCATCAGCCGCCTCCGACAAAGCCGACGATTTCCACCGTGCTGCTGTCGCAGAGTGATGCGGTGCCGAAATCGGCGCGGCGCACAATTTCACCGTCCACCTCGACTGCAACGCGCTGCGGGTTGTAACCGAGCTGTTCGAGCAGGGCGGATACGGTGATCGGTTCGGTGAGCGGATGTAATGTTCCGTTTACTTTCATAAATTCCCTCCAGATACAAATTGGGAAAGCGAGCACGTGCAGTGCCGATGCAATCAAAAAAGACCATCGGCCGGAAGCCAATGGTCTGTGGTTGTTCTGTACTGGAAAGACCTTGAAACTTCCTACGCTGGTACTAACCAGACAGGTTCAATGAGTAAGGAAGCATAACATTCCACTCTCAGCCGCTTGACGCGGATCCCCAGTTCAAGAACACGATGTTCACTTTTCGTATTCAGTATAGTCCCGTTGGAGGGATTTGTCAAATGTTTTTTTCAAAATCATTCTTTATCGGGTATTGGAATAACCGCCGTATCTGTTCCAGAAATGGCGGGCTGCCTCCGATGGTAAAACGCCAGAGATACTATCATTCCCTAAAGAAAGCAACTTAGCTATCCTTGAGCAAAATGTGTCAACTGTTCTTGACAACTTCAAAACCTATTCACGTCATTCATGACAAAACCTCCTGTGCTTTTACTTTGGTTGCCAGACCGATTTTAGTATAGCACAGGAGGTTTTGGGCTTATCTATGAATTTTTTCCATGCGAAAGCGCCAACGCCAAAGGGCTTGCCGCCTGTTCTTCACAGACAACAAGCCCTTTCGGTGGCTGACACAATTTTTATTCTAAGATATTGTCTAAAATTTTTAAGGTCACTTTAAATTTGGCGGGCATCGTGTTTTGCATAAACGCAGTTTGGAATTACAGGGAAGCCTCCAGCGTCTCGCGGACAGCCTTGATGAAATCCTGCGTGTTGAGCGCCTGAACACCCTCCAGCGTGGTGATGAGCGCCAGATCCTTGGTCATCTTACCGCTCTCAACCGTACTGATGCACGCTGCCTCCAGCTTGTCCGCAAATGCAGACAGCTCCGGCAGGTTGTCCAGCTCGCCGCGCTTGCGC
>JAEDEU010000129.1 GCA_016293155.1 Clostridiaceae bacterium
ATTACTCAAGGGCGCATGTATTGAACCGATGTACAGTGAGCTTCCGTTCCTGGAGCGCTTCGCGGCGGCAAAGAAGGACGGCTTTGATTACGTTGAGTTCTGGAGCTGGACGGATAAGGATCTGGACGCGGTCAAGGCGGCGGCGGAAAAGGCCGGCATCGGCATCAGCGGATTTAACGGCGATGCAGACTATTCCCTCATCAATCCGGCGGAGAAGGAGGATTATCTGGCGTTTCTGCGTCAGTCGGTTGCAGCGGCGCAGAAGGTCGGCGCGGCAAGCGTAACCATCCACTCCAACGCACTGGGCGACGGCGGCATTGTGGTCAACCACTATGACGAGCTGTCCGATACCGTCAAAATCTGCGCGATGTTCGACACCCTCAAGGAGTGCGCAAAGATCGCGGAGGAGAGCGGCATCCAGATGAATCTGGAGGGGCTGAATATCACCACCGACCACGTCGGCAACTTTTTGAAGAACACGCAGATGGCGGCGGAGATGACCCGCATTATCGGCTCCCCGAAGCTCAAGATTCTCTATGATGCTTACCATATGCAGCTCAACGAAGGCAGCATCTGCGACACCATCCGCACCTACATCGATCAGATCGGCCACATCCACATCGCGGACGCGCCGGGCAGACATGAGCCGGGCACGGGCGAGATCTGCTATGCCAACGTCATGCGCACGCTTGAGGAGCTGGACTACCGCGGCATCGTCGGTTGTGAGCTGTTCCCGAAGACCACGACTGCCGAGGCGGTTCCGGCGATCATGAGCATTTTTTGATGGCGAAAAAATCGGCTGAAAATTGTTCGGTCTGCCTCTTTACAAACCGCATTCCGCGGTGTATGATAATAACAGGAGAAGGACTCTTCTCTTCTATGATCTGAGATGTGTCAGCTTGGTCAAGAAGCGGCGCGGAGATTCTGCTCGGTTTGTGTATTGAGCCGGTCTTGAATAGGAGCGATCCGAAACCAAAAATACACCGTTTTGAAACCCGACGCGCTCCAAAGAACAGCACTTTGGAGCGCGTTTTATTTTTGCAGATTTGACAGACAGGACACGCGATGGATCATCTTGAATTATGCGTCCAGAAGTATGAGCAGCTGATGGAACGCGACTACTATCTCACGCTGGAAAACGGCGTGAAGCTGCATATTTTCTTTAAAAAATGCAATTTTGTACATTTGCTCGGGCTGCATAAGCTGACCGATCTGGCATATTTCAGCCGCCGTGCGCACAACAGCGCGGATACGCTGTACCGCAAAATCCGCAGCGGCGGAATCAAGGAGCATGACCTGCGCCGGAGCAGGCATTTTCACCGTATCAAGCGGCGGTTTGAGCTGTTTCCGCAGCTCGAAACCGTGTTTTCCGGCAGGGCGGTGGTGGACTTCAATCCCACGCTGCTGGAGCGCTGCCGACTGACGGCGGAGTACATTTTATATGTGCCGTATGAGGAGGGCTGGCTGCATCTGGCGATTGGCATCAACAACGGCGAATGCTTTCCGGAGTCGTTTTTCTATGAGCAGTCGGATTATTATCTCAAGGGACAAAAGCAGCTCGCCGTCCGGGAGCTGCGCATCGGGGAGCGCCCGCACCGGCAGAAAAAATCCCCCAAAGGGCACAAACAGTGCGTATAAAAAAGACAGCCCGCACGGGCTGTCTTAGTTTGTCGAAAAACCTATTTAAAAAGAACAAATTCTGTTAAGAGCCCTCTCAGTCACGGCATACGCCGTGCCAGCTCTCCCAGAAGGAGAGCCAAGTATCATAATCTTTTTATCGAAATATACCCATTTTAACACCATATCAACGATAATTGCGCACTAATCTTGCCTCTCCCTTTGGGAGAGGTCGCGTCCTGCCAGTGGCAGGTGGGCACAGCCCAAGCGAGGCTCCGTCCCAACGTAAGCGCAGCCGAAGGCTGAAGACGGAGAGGGCTCCAATATGTTTTCTCTTTACCTACCACTTTCTCGACAGTCTGAGACAGCCGCAAGGGCTGTCTTTTGTCTGTCACAAAACCGATATCAATTAATATACCCGGATGACCGAGCAGATTTCGCGCACCATGGACATGCTGCACAGGATCGTCAGTGCATCATCGAAGTGCTTTTCCCGCACCGCGTCCGTGATGACGACCAGCTCGGCGCAGCCGTCCGTGGTCTGGTGCTGAACCATCTGCGCGATGCTGACGCCGGTGTTGCCGAATACGCTGGTCACGCCCGCGAGCACGCCCAGACGGTGATCCACCTTCATGCGCACGAAGAACTTGCTGTCGATCTCCGCCGCCGGCTTGACTGGCAGCTCCTTGAAGCAGGTGCAGCCGATGCGCGCAGTGCACCCCATCAGGAGGTTGCGGCAGGTGTCAATAATGTCGCCGACCACCGCGGAGGCAGTCGGGAACTCGCCCGCGCCGCGTCCGTAGAACATCGCATCGTCCAGCGCGTCGCCGTGGACGAATACGGCGTTGAACGCATCGTTTACGGTTGCAAGCGGGTGGCTCTGCGGAATCAGCATCGGATGCACGCGTGCTTCGATGCCGTCCGGCGTGTTGCGCGCCACGCCCAGCAGCTTGATCGTGCAGCCCATCTCGCGGGCAAAGCGGATGTCGGTTGCAGTAATGCTTGTGATGCCCTCGCAGACTACGTCCGAGAAGCGCACGCGGGAGTGGAAGCCGACGGATGCCATGATGGCAACCTTGCGTCCCGCGTCGTAGCCCTCGATGTCCGCGGTCGGGTCCGCCTCGGCATAGCCCAGCTCGGTCGCCTTTGCCAGCGCCTCGTCAAACTCCATGCCGTCCTGCGTCATGCGGGTCAGGATATAGTTGGTGGTGCCGTTGACAATGCCCATGATCTCGGTCAGCTCGTTGCCGGCGAGGCACTGCTTGAGCGGGCGGATGATCGGGATGGCGCCGGCCACCGCCGCCTCAAACTGGAGATCACAGTGATTTGCCTCTGCGAGGTCGAACAGCTCTGCGCCGTGCTCCGCGATCAGATCCTTGTTGGCGGTGACAACATTCTTGCCCGCCTGAAGCGCCTCGCGGATGTAGGTGCGTGCCGGCTCGATGCCGCCCATCAGCTCAACCACGATCTTGATATCCGGATTGCGGACAATGCTCTGCCAGTCATCGGTCAGCACAACCGGATCAATGCCCGGACGCGGACGGGATACATTGCGCACGAGTACGGCGGAAATCTGAATGTCCGCGCCGACGCGCTGCGGCAGCTCCGAACGGCGCTTTTCGAGCAGCTTATACACGCCGCCGCCGACCGTGCCGGCGCCCAGCAGTGCGATTTGAATGGTCTGATTCATAAAAAAACTCCTGTCTATGGATACTCATCATGAGATACAAATTTTTGCGGGGATTGCTTCCATGATAGCGCAGGCAAACAATGTTTGTCAACCGGATTGGCGGCAGATAATACGGATTTGAGTATTGAAACAGGTCGGCAGCTATGATATCCTGAAGATGGTTTTGATAAAATTCGACAGTAATCAAAAATGTGATTCATATGACAAGAGGACAAACGCAATGAAAACGGTTTTATGCTACGGCGATTCCAATACACACGGCTTTGACCCCGCGACGCTCGGGCGCTATCCGCGCGAGGTGCGCTGGACGGGTCAGCTGCAAAGTCTGCTCGGTTCGGACTGGTACGTGATCGAGGAGGGACTGAACAGCCGCACCACCGCGATTGATGACGACTGCTATGATGATATCAAAAACGGGCTGACCCTGCTGCCCGCCGTGCTTAAGACGCATCTGCCGGTGGATGTGCTCATCCTGATGCTCGGCTCGAACGACATGAAACTGCGCTTTGGACGGAATGCGGCGGACATTGCACGGTGCGTCGGCAGACTGGTGTACTGTGCACAGGTCACCACGGCGGAAAAAATGGGACACCCGTGTGAGATTCTGCTCGTCTCGCCGCCGCACATCGGCGACCGCGTGGCGGAGCTCGGCTGCGGGGAGGAATTCGGCTCGCGCTGTATTGCAATTTCACATCAGCTTGCGGAGAAGTACCGCGCGGTGGCGCAAAAATACGGCGTACATTTTCTGGATGCCGCCGCAGTCACGCCGCCGTCCGACATCGACTGCCTGCATCTCTCGCCGGAGGGACACACCGCCATGGCGCGTGCGCTATACGCAGCGTGCAGAGCGATTTTGGAAAAGCCGGAGAATTGACAGCGCAATTGAAATCGGATATAATAAGGATAGAAAAAGGGCGCGCCGCCTGTAGACGGTTATCCCCTTTCAGAATGAGTCAGAAAGTGACCGCTATCTTGGGAGGATGGGCGGTCATTTTCTTTTGCTTATTTTCAGAATCAAAGCAGCAAAAGCAACGAGAAACGTCAGAAGCTGGAATAAAGCCTCGTAAGTAACCATTGTACCACCTCCCCTCTGTTTGGGATGGTGGGAATAACCGCCTACCGCAGGGCAGGACGACGCGCTGAAAACCAAAGTTTTCCTGTTTATAGAATAGCACATCAATCCAACGATAGCAAGCGGATGACGCTGCAGCGTGAGTGTTTTAAAAGATGCGGTCAATTTTAGTGACAATCAGGCAAAAACTGCGGTAAAAACAGGAAATATCGTGAAATTAGCACTTGAAATCATGCTTCACCTATGATATGATAGTTTCACTGTGTAAAATACAATTGTGTGTCGGACAAAGACAGGGGGAAACCCATGACACAGAAACCGAAATATTTTATTATAGAGGCTTCGCTCCTGCCGGA
>JAEDEU010000130.1 GCA_016293155.1 Clostridiaceae bacterium
GCCGTTTGACATTGATCTGGCAATCGGACATTATATCATTGATGCAAAATCCCTGATGGGAATGCTCAGTCTGCTGAACATCCAAAAGGCAATTCGTGTGGTGATGTACGCCACAGCGGAGGAGGCGCAGCCCTTTTTACGCTCCATCCAGCCGCTGATTGTCCACGCCTGAGACGTTGGAAACATTACAAAAATCCCACTTTTGGTCGAACAACCGGACGGCAGCCGAACGCAGAAATGCGCTCGGCTGCTTTTTGTATGAGCCGGAATCCGCTGGCATCTCTGCATAATTTTTGCACAGACGCATACACTGTGAGGGAAAACCATCCAAAGGAGGAAGTTATGAAAAAGCTGATTTCCGGAATCCTTGCGGTGTGTCTGCTGGCAGGCAGTTCGTATGCGGCGGAGCTGTCCGGTATCCAGGCGAAATCCGCGATTCTGATGACCAAAGAAGGACAGGTATTGTTTGAACAAAATGCAGATGAGTCCTTGCAGCCGGCCTCTGTGACGAAAATTATGACCATGCTGCTGGCAATCGAGGCGATTGACGAGGGACGAGCCTCACTGGAGGATACCATCACCGCCAGCGCCCATGCGGCGGAAATGGGCGGCACGCAGATTTATCTCAAGGAAGGCGAGACGATGAGCCTGGATGATATGCTCAAGTCGATTGCAGTCGCTTCCGCCAATGATGCGGCGATGGCGGTGGCGGAGCATTTCGGCGGCAGTGAGGAGGGCTTTGTCTCCATGATGAACGAGCGCGCGCAGGAGCTGGGCTGCACCGGCACGGCGTTTGTCAATCCGAATGGACTGGACACCGACGGGGAAAAAACGCTGACCACAGCGCGTGATCTGGCAAAAATCTCCGCAGAGCTGATGAAGCATGAGCGCGTTTACGATTATACAACGATTTGGATGGACACGGTGCGGAACGGGGAATTTTCGCTTGCCAATACGAACAAGCTGCTGAGGCAGTATAAAGGCATGACCGGACTGAAAACCGGCTATACGAGTGAGGCGGGCTTTTGTATTTCTGCAACGGCGCGGCGGGACGGCATGGATCTGATTGCGGTCGTGATGGCGGAAAAGGACAAGAATGCGCGCAATGCGGATGTCACCGCGATGCTCAACTACGGCTTTGCCAATTATACGATGGTTGCCCCGGAGGATGGGGCACAGCTGCCAAAATCCCTGCCGGTGGTACTGGGCAGGCAGAAGGAGGCTGCAATCGAGCTGGCGGACGACAGCTCCGTGCTGTTGGAAAAGCAGCAGGCGGAAGGGATTGAACGCACCGTGGAGCTGGAGGAAGCACTCTGCGCACCGGTCAAACAGGGGCAGAAGGTCGGAGAACTGGTGGTAAAAGCGGGAGATCAGGAAATCGCCCGCAGAGAGATTGTTGCGTCGGAAACCGTCGAAGCAAAGAGTATTTCGGATATTTTTCGCGAATTGATGGAGATTTTGTTAATGAAAAATTAGCAATAGTATCTAAATTGCAACATGATTAATTGTGCAATTAGTTGAAAGTATAACGGATTGACAGGAATTCGCGGAAAAGACTTTGCAGAATATGAGTAAAAGTGTATAATAAACACTAGGAAAGAACCTGGATTTATTGTTAATAAATACCGAATCATATGTAAATTGGAGGAAAAAGAAAAATGTCTGTTTCAGTGAATCTCTCGAACTTTTATCCGTTCTACGCGCAGGAAAAAATGGACGCACTGGCAGGAGAGCTTGCCGGCGCACATGACGCACTGCTGGAAGGCACCCGTGCTGGAAATGACTTCCTGGGATGGGTAAAGCTGCCGGTAGATTACGACAAGGATGAATTTGAGCGCATTCTGGCTGCTGCTGCAAAGATCAAGGAGGACTCCGACGTTCTGGTAGTAATCGGCATCGGCGGCTCCTATCTGGGCGCACGCGCGGGCATCGAGTTCTGTGTCAGCCCGAACTTCAACATGATCGACCGCAAGGGCTATCCGCAGGTATTCTTCCTCGGCAACCACATCAGCGGCGAGACCGTCAACGAGGTTATTTCGCTGATCGGCGACAGAGATTTCTCGATCAACGTCATTTCCAAGTCCGGCACCACCACCGAGCCGGCAATTGCGTTCCGCGTCATGAAGGATCTTCTGATTAAGAAGTACGGCGACAAGGCAAATGATCGCATTTATGCAACCACCGACCGCGCACGCGGCGCACTCAAGAGCCAGGCAACTGCATGCGGCTATGAGAGCTTTATCGTTCCGGATAACGTCGGCGGCCGATTCTCCGTTCTGTCCGCAGTAGGTCTGCTTCCGCTGGCAGCCGCAGGCGTTGACATCAAGGCAATGATGCAGGGCGCAGCAGATGCAATGGAAGCAATCACCGCAGACAAGAGCATGAGCAACCCGGCATGGGCTTATGCCGCAGCACGTTCGGTTGCTTACCGCGAAGGCAAGGCAGTTGAGATTCTGGGCTGCTATGAGCCGAGATTCCACACGGTTTCCGAGTGGTGGAAGCAGCTGTACGGCGAGTCCGAGGGTAAGGACCTGAAGGGTCTGATGCCGGCAAGCCTGGATCTGACCACCGACCTGCACTCCATGGGTCAGTTCGTACAGGACGGCACCCGCATCATGATCGAGACCATCATGACCATCGAGAAGCCGACCTCCACGGTTGTCATTGAGAAGGCAGAGGACGACGGCGACGGTCTGAACTACCTCGCAGGCGCAACCATGGATTATGTCAACAAGCAGGCACAGGCAGGCACCGCTCTGGCACATGTTGATGGCGGCGTTCCGAACATCAAGCTGAGCATCCCGGATTCCTCCGCATACTCCTTCGGTCAGATGGTTTACTTCTTTGAGTTCGCAGTCGGTCTGTCCGGCTATCTGCTGGATATCAACCCGTTCAACCAGCCGGGCGTTGAGGCATATAAGAAGAATATGTTCGCACTGCTGGGCAAGCCGGGCTATGAAGAACTGCGCGCAGAGCTGATGAAGAAGATGTAATATTGGAACGATCAAAATCGTTCTATGACCCACAAAAAGCAACCATTGTTTTGTAAATGTTCACAAAAAACCGTTGTTTTTTTCAAAAATTTGTGATACTATAGTATCACCCTCAAAGGTTAGATTGGAGGAAAAACAAATGGTCAAATTAATTATGGCTGCAAAGGGCAGCGGCAAAACAAAAACGATTATTGAGCTGGTAAACGGTGCAGCGGCAGTTTCTGAGGGCTGTGTCGTATGCATTGCCAAGGGCAATGAGCTCAACCTGGATATTTCGTCCAAAGCGCGTCTGGTCGATGCGTCCGAATACAATGTAGAAGGCGCTGCGTCGCTTCTGGGCTTTGTAGCAGGAATCCATGCCGGCAATTACGATATCAATAAGATCTATATTGATGGTCTGTACAAGCTGGTTGATCCGAAGGATGCGGATGAGTTCCTGGAGAAGCTGAATGCATTTGCCGGTAAGCATAATGTCGACTTTACGGTAACTGTTTCCGTGGAGCTGGCAGAAGCAACCGAGACGATGAAGAAGTATCTGTAAACTTACTTAACAGAAATCAGACGGTATCGCATTGCGGTACCGTCTTTTTTGCAACAAATTGATAGAGAAAAATCCAAAAAAGTGAATAAAAAACATTTTTATTTTGATACAAGTGCATATTTTATCGCATTTTATCAGACGATATCATATGTATGTGTTCGGTATGATTGGTGACATTCGGAATGGGCGTCAGCTCCTGCAAGCACACCCATTCATCCGCAGTGATAGATCGCGTCTGGCGCGGAACACTACGGATGGAGAGGAGTGATGCCATGAAGAAAAAAGCAAGGGCGGCGGTCTGTGCGCTCATTGCGGTCGTTTTGCTGATGACACAGACGCTGGCTGCGTCGCTGATTCCGGTAGGACGGCCTGTGGGCGTATGTATGACGGCTCAGGGCGTGGTTGTCTCGGCTCTGACCGATGTAGAGACCGCGTCCGGCACCCGGCGCCCGGCAGAACAGGCGGGCATACGGGCCGGGGACATTCTGCTGACGGCAAACGGCGTTGAGCTGAGCTCCGGAGAGCAGCTCGCGGATTTGGCCGCGAGCGGAAAAACGCTTCAGCTCACCGGTCTGCGCGGAGAAAAAAATTTTTCTGTTTCGGTCACGCCGGTCAAGAGCAGCCGTGACCATGCCTGCCATATCGGCCTGCTGGTACGGGACAGTATGGCGGGAATCGGTACGATCACGTATATTGATCCGGCAGATGGCAGCTTCGGTGCGCTGGGACACGCGGTCTGCGACGTGGATTCCGGCGTGCAGCTGCCGCTCAGCAGCGGTCTGATTACACCGGCAGCGGTCATCAGCGTGATAAAAGGGCGAGCCGGAGAGCCGGGAGAACTGATCGGTTCCTTCGAGGAAATGACGCATTTGGGCAGCCTGAAGAAAAACACGGCATACGGTATTTTCGGCACGCTGTCGGACGACCGGCTGTACCGGACAGGAAACTGTATGGAAACCGCGGAGGAAGAACAGATTCACACCGGAAAGGCGCAGATTCTTTCCTGTGTGAGCGGGGAAGAACCGCAGTATTTTGATATTAAAATTGAGCACATTTACCGCGGCGCAAAGGACGGGCGCGGGATGGCAATCAAGGTTGTGGACGAGCAGCTGATCGAAAAAACCGGAGGAATCGTACAGGGAATGAGCGGAAGTCCGATTATTCAGAACGGGAAGCTGATCGGAGCGGTGACTCATGT
>JAEDEU010000131.1 GCA_016293155.1 Clostridiaceae bacterium
AGGTACAGCTCATCCAGCTGCTTCTGCTCCACGAAGTCCGGGCACGCGGTCATCAGCTCGGAGGCATTCTGAACCTTCGGGAATGCGATGACGTCGCGGATGGAATCCAGACCGGCGAGCAGCATACACAGACGATCCAGACCGTAAGCCAGTCCGCCGTGCGGCGGTGCGCCGTACTTGAACGCGGTCAGCAGATGTCCGAAGCGTGCCTCTGCGTCCTCATCCGAGAAGCCCAGTGCGCGGAACATCTTCGCCTGCGTCTCGGTGGAGTGGATACGGATGGAACCGCCGCCCAGCTCGCAGCCGTTCATAATGATATCGTATGCCTTTGCGCGAACCTTCGCCGGATCGCTCTCCAGGATGTCCAGATCCTCGTCCTTCGGCGCGGTGAACGGATGGTGCATGGCAACATAGCGGTTCTCTTCCTCGCTGTACTCGAACTGCGGGAAATCCGTGACCCACAGCAGCTTGTAGTCGTCCGCGCGCAGCAGACCCAGACGCTTTGCCAGCTCGCAGCGCAGTGCGCCCAGCGCGGTAACGGCGGTCTGCCAGGAGCCGTCTGCGACAACGAACAGCAGGTCGCCGTCCTTTGCCTCGGCGCGTGCCTTGATCGCCTCGACCTCGTCCTCGGAGAGGAACTTCGCAAACGAGGAGGTCATCTTGCCGTCCTCGCCCAGCTTCATCCATGCCAGACCCTTTGCGCCATAGATTTTGACGAAATCCGCCAGCTTGTCGATCTCCTTGCGCGGGAACTTGGAGGCATAGCCGTCCACGTTAATCAGTCGAACCGTGCCGCCGTTTTCCACCGTGCTCTGGAACACCTTAAAGGAGCAGTTCTTTGCGATATCCGAAATATCCTTAATCTCGAAGCCGAAGCGGGTATCCGGCTTGTCCGAGCCGAAGCGGTCCATCGCCTCCTGCCACGGCATACGCGGCAGCGGCAGGCTCAGCTCAACGCCCAGCACCTCGCGGAATACGCGCTGGAGGAAGCCCTCGTTGACCGCCATGATGTCCTCCTCCTCGACGAAGGACATCTCAAGGTCGATCTGGGTGAACTCCGGCTGACGGTCTGCGCGCAGATCCTCGTCGCGGAAGCAGCGTGCGATCTGGAAGTAGCGGTCAACGCCGGACAGCATCAGCAGCTGCTTGTACTGCTGCGGAGACTGCGGCAGGGCATAGAACTTGCCCGGATGTACGCGGGACGGTACCAGATAGTCGCGTGCGCCCTCCGGCGTGGACTTTTGCAGCATCGGAGTCTCGATCTCCAAAAATCCCTGCTCGCTGAAGTAGTTGCGGGCAACCATGGTGACCTTGTGGCGCAGCGCCAGATTCGCCTGCATGGACGGGCGGCGCAGGTCGAGGTAACGGTACTTCAGGCGCAGCTGATCGTTGACCTCCTTGTTATCCGAGATCTCGAACGGGGTGGTCTCGGACTTGGACAGAATGCGCACGTCCGTGACAACCAGCTCGATTTCGCCGGTCTTCATCTTGCGGTTCACTGCGTTCTCATCGCGGGCAACAACCTTGCCCTTGACTGCCAGCACATACTCGGTGCGGACGGTGAACGCGATATCAAACAGGTCGGCATTGACCGACTTGTCAAAGGTGCACTGTACAATACCGGTGCGGTCGCGCAGCAGCAGGAACAGTACGCCGCCGTTGTCGCGGGTACGGTCGCACCAGCCGTTGACGCAGACCTCGCGGCCTGCATCCGCGATCGTCAGCTCACCGCACCAGTCCGTGCGCTTCATTCCGGAAATGGATGTATTCATAAACTTGTCCTCCTAGATGCCGGGTTTGACATACTTGTTATTGTTATCCCATGACAACCGCAGCGATTGCCTCTGCATTCAGTGCGGTTTCGGTCTGCTCGCCGGTAATCATGTTCTTGATGCGTGCGCTGCCGCTCTCCAGCTCACCGGTGCCGATGACGACGGAGAATTTTGCGCCGATGCGGTCGGCGTATTTCATCTGCGGACGCAGACCTCTGCCGACGATATCACGCTCAGCGGAAACGCCCATCTGGCGCAGCTCATAGGTCAGCTTCTGTACCGGACGGTCCGCCTCCTCGCCGAGCGGCGCGAGGTAGATATCCACGGTCGGCGGCTCCGGGAACGGGGCACCGACTGCCTCCATGACCATAATCAGACGCTCCAGACCGCAGCCGAAGCCCATGCCCGGGGTCTGCTCGCCGCCGAGCTGGGAGATCAGTCCATCATAGCGTCCGCCGCCGCAGATCGTGCCCTGTGCGCCGATGTTGCTGGAAACGAACTCAAACACGGTCTTGGTGTAGTAGTCCAGACCGCGGACGATGCCGGTGTCGATCTCGTAGGCAATGCCCATGTCGTCCAGATAGTTCTGAACCTTGGCGAAGTGATCCTTGCACTCGTCGCAGAGATAATCCAGTGCGACCGGTGCGCCCTTGGCGATCTCACCGCACTTTTCCACCTTGCAGTCCAGAATGCGCATCGGGTTGCGGTCCAGACGGTCGAGGCAGGTCTCACACAGCTGATCCTTGCGGGACTCAAAGTATTCCTTGAGCGCCGCGTGGTACTTCGGGCGGCAGTTCGGGCAGCCGATGGAGTTGATATGTGCGACAACCTCGTGGATGCCGAAGCGCTTGAGGAAGGTATCCGCCAGCGAAATGACCTCCGCATCCGCCGCCGGAGACGGCGCGCCGAAAATCTCAACGCCGAACTGATGATGCTCTCTCAGACGTCCCTTCTGGACGTTCTCATAGCGGTAGTTCGGCACGATGTAGTATCCCTTGAACGGCAGTCCCTTGGCGTACAGGGAGTTTTCCAGATACGCACGCGCGGTGGATGCCGTGCCCTCCGGGCGCAGGGTGACGGAGCGTCCGCCCTTGTCCTCAAAGGTGTACATTTCCTTCTGCACGACGTCCGTGGTATCGCCGATGCCGCGGTTGAACAGCTCGGTGTGCTCGAAGTTCGGGAAACGGATCTCGCGGAAACCATACTCGTGCGCGATCTGCCGGAGCACGCCCTCTACATACTGCCATTTATAAACCTCGGACGGGATGATGTCCTTGGTGCCCTTCGGGGCCTTGATAAAGTCTGCCATGTGTCTTTTCCTTTCGTTATTTCATGAAAAACAGGCGGCCAAGACCGCCTGCTGTGTGATTTCGATGCGTCAATGAATCGAAGACTCCGCATTGCGCTGCTCGCGCAGGATGTCACGGTAATCCAGATCGCCGCGGTCCAGACCGAAGATCAGCATCTCAGCGGTCGCCACATTGGTTGCAATCGGCACATTATGCATGTCACACAGACGTGCCAGCTCATGGATATCCGGCTCATACTCGCTGTTGGAGTTCGGATCGCGGAAGAACAGCACCATATCAATCTCGTCATATGAGACGCGTGCGCTGATCTGCTGCTCGCCGCCCTGCATTCCCGAGAGGAATTTTTCAATTTGCAGTCCGGTTGCTTCCTGGACGAACTTTCCGGTCGTTCCGGTCGCACACAGATGATGCTTGGCCAGAATGCCGCAATAAGCCATACAAAACTGTACCATCAGTTCTTTTTTCTTGTCGTGAGCGATAATTGCAATGTTCATTTTCGGGGCACCTTCCTCCACGATTCTGCCCGCCGGTCTTGTGCGGGGCGTTTGGTTCTATCTTCATTTTACGCCTTTTTTTCGGGGTATAGTCAGTTTGGCGCTTAAATCTTCATCAGCGGGATCTTCTCGCCCTCCAGCCGGCGCGCGATGTTGGTATACGCCCGCGCCGCGCCGTCATAGCGGCTGGTGACAATCGGGCTGCCGCTTCCGGCACATATGGTGACATTGACATCCTCCGGCACAATGCCGAGTAGCTGAAGCCCGGTGGAATCAATGGCGTCGTCCACCGTTCCCACCGCACCCTGCCGGATGAGCTTCGGGCGGATGCGGTTGACCACCAGACGCATTCTGGGAACATACTCGTCCTCCAGCATACGTGCGATGCGTTCCGCACCGCGCAGGCTTGCCCCGTCGGTATTTGCTACGATGATCGCCTGTGTGGCAACCGAGGCAAATGCGCGGAATTCCGGCGCCAGTCCTGCCGGTCCGTCAATGATAACATAGTCAAATTCCTCCGCCTGATCTGCCAGCCGGCTCATGCCGCCGTTCGACAGAATCTCCAGCGGCGGCTCGGACGGTGCAGTCAGCAGATACAGTCCGCTGAGCTCCGGATGCGGTGCTGCCGCCTCCTCCAGCGGAACCATGCCGGATGCGACATCCGCAAAGCTGAACACCACGCGGTCGCTCATGCCGAGCACGATATCCAGATTCCGCAGGCCGGAGTCTCCGTCAATCACGAGAACACGTCTTCCCATGACCGCGAGCGCTGCCGAAATGCCTGCCGACAGAGAGGTCTTTCCTGTGCCGCCCTTACCGGATGCGACAATAATAAATTTTGCCATACTTCCTCCTGTGAATCTATGGATACATAAAAATTATAACCCAAAGATCGTGTTTTCTCAAGTAGTTTCTTGGTATTTTTTGTGAACAAACTGTCACTTTTCATTCATGACTCCGCTGACCGCGCAAATGACGCAGAAAAAGCGGGTGCTGGTGCACCCGCTTTCAGCGCTCACGGGAATTTAGTGGGGTGACGTTTCCCACATCTCCAAACACCGCAGTGCGGCGGGCGACGGCTGCCCGTTCCGTCCTTAAATTCCC
>JAEDEU010000132.1 GCA_016293155.1 Clostridiaceae bacterium
ACGACATCATATCGTCCGTTGACGGTTTCCTCGCGGTCGGAGGAGCCGGAGAAGAAATATGCGTCCAGGATGCTGCGCACCGCCGGTGCGACCGAGTTGCCCGAGGTACCGCCCTCGATTACAACACACACCGCAATTTCCGGATCATCATACGGGGCAAACGCCACAAACAGACCGTTGTCCTGCTTGCCGCCGCCGCGCTGCGCGGTACCGGATTTGCCGCCGATCTTGATCGGATAGCCGGAGAACACAACGGATGCCGTACCGTCCTCGGTAACGTCCTTCATGCCCTCCTTGACCAGCTCCCAGGTGCGGTCAGACACCTTGACGGTGTTGAGCACCTCGGGATTCTGCACATATACGGTCTCGGCATAATCATACGACTTGACGCTGCTGAGCAGGTGTGCCGCATAATGCGTGCCGCCGTTTGCAACGGTCGCAATGTAGTTGCACAGCTGGAGCGGCGTATAGGCGTGGTCACTCTGACCGATTGCCGCCTGAATCGTATCTCCGCCCGACCACTTGCCGAGGCTGGAGCCGTTTTCGATGAGCTGCTCGCGGTTGGTAGGACCTGCCACGCTGCCCTTGCGCTCGCCGGAAAGCTCGATGCCGGTATACTCACCGAGGCCGAACTGCTTCGTCCACTTTTCCAGCCGGTCGCCGCCCAGCAGCCGTCCGGTATCGTAGAAGAACACGTTGCACGAGTTTGCAATTGCGCCGACCACGCCCAGTGTGCCGTGACCGGAATGATTCCAGCAGTGCGGCTGATAATCACGATAATAGGTATAGATGCCGGAGCAGTATTTCCGGGTGGAGGAATCAATCACGCCCTCCTCCAGTCCCGCAATCGCGGTCAGCGGCTTAAAGGTCGAGCCGGGCGCATACACGCTCGCAATCGAGCGGTTAATCAGCGGGGAAAGGCTGTCCTGCACCAGCTCGTTGTAGTCCCGATTAAAGGTTTCCAGATTGTAGGTCGGATAGTTGGCGAGCGCGCGCACCGCGCCGGTATTCACGTCAATGACCACAGCCGCGCCGCCGCCTGCGCCGCTGATTGCCTGGCAGCGCCGTGCCAGCGCCTTCTCCGCCGCCTCTTGAAGCTCAATATCCAGGGTCAGCACGCAGTTATTGCCCGACTGCGCAGGTTTATTCTCCTCCACGCTCAGGACATTGCCCTGTGAATCCGTGCGAATCGAGCGCTGACCGTCCGTGCCGCGCAGATATTCCTCCAGCGCGGATTCCAGACCGGTCTTGCCGACCTGCGCGTTCATGGAATATCCCTTTTCCTTGTATTCCGACCAATCCTCGGCATAAATCGGACCGACATAGCCCAGAATGTTCGCCGCATAGTCGGTTTCAATCGTGCGCGACGCCTCAGTGTCCACGTCCACGCCGAGGAATGTACTCTGCTGCTCCTTGACCTTGGTGACAAGGTCGATGGAAATGCCGGTGGCAAAGGTGAATGGATTGTACATGGAGAACTGCTCCTGCTCCATTTGATACCGCACCGCCGCAATCGCGTGCTGTTCCTCCGCGCTGTAATCGTCCGAAATCTCATAGAGCTGATACAGCTTGCTCATCAGCTCTCCGGCGGACAGCTTGCCGCCCCAGCCCTTGTCCTGCGCAAACGACATCAGCGAGTCATATTCGTGTTCGCCCTTGGAGGAGGTATAGGCATAGGAGCCGCTGTCCGTGCGGACGGGCAGATTGCTGTTGACCTCCGCCTGCACCTCTCCGTCCCCGTCCTGCTGCACCATCTTCCACAGCTTCAGGATGGTCTGGTTCTGATTTTTGGAATCCCACAGGGCGTAGTCGATGCGCAGACGATAAACCGTTTCATTGCCCGCCAGCTCGGTGCCGTAGCGATCCAGAATACTGCCGCGCGAAGCATAGGTCGGGCTGGTGTAGGTATACAGTCGGTGCGCCTCGCTGTTGTACTCCTCGCCGTGGATAATTTGCAGGGAAAACAGGTTTGCCGTGACGACCAGCGCACACGCCAGTGCAGCCACACTCAGCGCCGCCAGTCTGCCCCGGTACTGGCGTTTTCCCTTGTCAATGGAATTTTTGTCCATTACTCTTCTTCCTTCCAGTGAAAAAAACAGGTGGTTTTACTCCGCCTGACGGCTGCGCTTTCCTGCGATCAGACGCACGAGCAGATAGGCAGCCGGCACGAGCAGCGCCATCAGCAGCAGCTGTGCGGTGATGCCGCGGATGTAATAGATATAGCTTGCGGTCGCCGTGTCAAAGTGAAAATAAAACAGGTACCGCAGAATACTGAGCACGCCGACCGAGCACAGGCTGACCAGCGCCGCTGTGCTTAGCGTGCGTCCCAGCGCATAGCGTGCGACCACGCCGGCCGTGGTGCCGCAGAGCATATAATAAATCGGATACAGCCCTTCGACCTGCACGCCCGCAACGTCATACGCGATGCCGACCAGGATGCCGACCACCATACCGGCAGACGGTCCCATAATCACGCCGGCACACACCGCAATCGCCGGGAGCAGATCAATATGCGCGCCAAAGGGCGTGAAATGCGTCCCCGCACTGGTCTGGAGCACGAAGCACACCGCAACCAGCACGCCGCACGCGATCATGCGCAGGATAAATGCCAGATTTTTATTCATTGCCATCCTCTTCCTCCGGATGTGCGCCGTCCACGATGATGAACACCTGACGGACATCGGTCAGGCTGACCGCCGGCTGGATGACCGCATAACTGGACATACCGTCGCTCTCGGTCTTAACGCTCTCCACGCTGCCGATAATCAGCCCCTTTGGGAAAATGCCGCCGGTGCCCGAGGTAATCACCTGGTCACCGATGACAATATCCGCCTCGCGCGGCAGGTAGCTGATGCGCAGCTTGCCGTCGCTCATCAGCTGATAGTCGCCCTCCGCAACACCCAGCTCGCGGGTGCGGGAAATCATTGCCGCAACGTGCGTCTCGGTGTCCGTCATCGCCGTAACCGTCGCGGAATACGGCTGAACGTCGGAAACATAGCCGACCAGACCGCCCGCAGTCACCACGCAGTCATTGACCTCAATGCCGCCGTTTGCACCCACATCAATCGTGAGCGTCGTGGACCAGTCGTCCATCTCGCGGGCGATGACCTCCGCGGTTTCATAGGTAAAATCCTCGTCCGAGTTCTTGCGCAGAGACAGCATCTCGCGCAGGCTTTCATTTTCGCTCACCGCGTCCTCGGACTTGAGCAGCTGCTGCTGAAGCTCATCCACCTGCTTTTTCAGGCTGTCGCGCTCCGCAACCAGATCGTCATAGTTAAAATATTTGTTATAGGTATCTGCGATGCCGACCGCCGTGTGCGTTACCGCACGCTGTGCCGGCACGGCAAGACTGCGCAGACCGCTGACCAGACCGGTCGCCCCTCCGGTGATGCCGGTATACGCCGCAACGCCGAGGAAGGCGATGCACGCGATCACCAGCGCCGGAAACCACCGGCTGCGCACGATTATTCTCCATATTTTTTTCAAAACAATCAACCTTTCATTCCGGAAACGTTTTGTTTTTTATTGCTCCAGCCTGCGGAGCATGGTGTGGAGCATACATATCGGCAGCCCCATCACGCCGTAGTAGTCTCCCTCAATGCGCTCGATGAACAGCGCGCCGCCGCCCTGGATGCCGTAGGCGCCCGCCTTGTCCATCGGCTCGCCGGTCGCGGTATAGCGTTCCGCCTCGCCCGGCTCCAGCGCGCGGAAGGTCACGTCCGTGACCGAAACCTGCGTATCCGCACGGCCGCCGCAGCGCACCGTGACCGCCGTCATGACCTGATGCGTGCGTCCGGACAGCATGGTCAGCATCCGAACCGCATCCGCCTCGTCCCGCGGCTTGCCCAGGATCTCCCCGCAGACCACAATGGTATCCGCCGCAATCACGCAGTCCTCCGGCGCGCATTCGCACGCGACCGCCTCCGCCTTGCGGCGCGAGAGCTGTGCGACCGCCTCCTTCGGGGAAAGCTCCGGCGGCATGGTCTCGTCGATGTCCGCCGGATGCACGGTAAATTCCAGTCCCATCTGGCGCAGCAGCTCCTGTCTGCGCGGAGACTGAGATGCGAGTACATAGTTCATGCTCACACCCCCGTGGAGCCGAAGCCGCCCGCGCCGCGCTCGGTATCGCCCAGCTCCTGCGCCTCGACCGCCTCGAACTGATACACCGGCATGATACACAGCTGTGCAATGCGCTCGTCCGGCTGGATGACATACGGATCATCCGAGAGATTGACCATGCCCACGCCGATTTCGCCGCGGTAGTCGCTGTCAATCACGCCCACGCCGTTGGAGAGCGTGAGCCCGCGCTTGGTCGCCAGACCGCTGCGCGCAAAGAGAAATGCGCCCAGCTCCGCGCTCGGCAGCTCAATCGCCAGTCCGGTCGGCACGATGACGCGCTGATGCGGCAGCACGGTCAGCGGGGCATCCAGATTCGCCCGAAGATCCGCGCCTGCCGCGCCGGCGGTGGCGTGTGCCGGCAGTGCGGGCAGCTTTCCGCCCGCGGTTGCAATCCGTCTGAAACGGATGGTTTTCATTTATTCCACTCCTCTGTGATACAGACCGCGTGT
>JAEDEU010000133.1 GCA_016293155.1 Clostridiaceae bacterium
TCTGGTACCGCAAGAGCGCGGAGCAGGGCTATGCGCCCGCCTGCAACAGTCTGGGACTGATGTACTATGAGGAACGCGGCACGGCACGTGATTACAACGAGGCGTTTCGCTGGTTCAAAAAGGCGGCGGAGGGCGGCAACAAAGCGGGCATGAACCATCTGGGCGACTGCTACGACTACGGCCGCGGCGTTGCGCGCGATTCTGCCGAAGCGGTCAAGTGGTACCGCAAGAGCGCGGAGGCAGGCTTTGCCACTGCGATGAACAATATGGGTCTGGCATACGAGCTGGGACGCGGCGTAGCCAAGGATCCCGCCGAGGCATTCCGCTGGTATCAGAAGGCGGCAAAGGAAGGTCATGCCGCAGGCATGAACAACCTTGGCGAATGCTATCAGAACGGCTTCGGCACCCCGAAAAATGAGAAGGAAGCGGTCAAATGGTATCAGCGCTCTGCGGATAAGGGCAATATAGCCGCCATGGAGCATCTCGGCGAGTGCTGCTACAAGGGCATCGGTACCAAGCGGGATTATAACAAGGCGGTGCCGCTCCTGCGCAAGGCGGCGGAGGCCGGACGAAGCACTGCGCAGTTCCTGTACGCCGAGTGCCTGTATTACGGACGCGGCATCACAAAGAACTTGGCAGAGGCGTTCCGCTGGTACCAGAAGGCGGCGGAGCAGGGTCATGCCTCCGCGTGCAACAATCTGGGCTACGGCTATGAGCACGCCGAGGGCGGTCTGCCGCGCGATTACGGCGAGGCAATGAAATGGTACCGCAAGGGCGCAGAGGAGGGCAGCCGTGCGTCGATGAACCACATCGGCGATCTTTACGATCTGGGTCACGGTGTGCCGCAGGATCATACCGAGGCGGTGAAGTGGTACCGCAAGAGCGCGGAGGAGGGCTTCCGGGTCGGCATATACAATCTGGGCTATGCCTATATGCGCGGACGCGGTGTCCCAAAGGATGAGTCCGAGGGCGTGCGCTGGTATCGGAAGGCGGCGGATCAGGGCTATACCAAGGCGATGAACAGCTTGGGCGTTGCATACGACAAGGGACGCGGCGTCGCAAAGAACGAGGCGGAGGCATTCCGCTGGTACAAGAAGGCGGCGGAGGCCGGTCACGCGGGTGCCATGCAGAATGTGGCAATGATGTATCTGGACGGACACGTCGTCGGCAAAAATTACGCGGAGGCGCGTGCGTGGCTGGAGAAATCCAAGCAGGCAGGCAATGCCAAGGCGCAGGATGTACTCAACCGGATGAACCAGCAGGGCATGTGATAGGAGGATAAAATGTTTCGATTAAAGATTTCTGCCGTGAGTGACGTCGGAAACTTCCGCGACAACAACGAGGATAATTTTTATCTGGACAACGGCGTATACAATCGGGAATCCGCCGATCATGCGGCGTATGCCTACGAAACGGATACCGCGGAAAAGCGCATCTTTGCCGTATGTGACGGCATGGGCGGCGGCGCGATGGGCGAGCAGATGTCGCTCACCGCGGTGCGGATGCTGGATGAGCTGCACCCGATGCTGATGAACAAAAATACGGCGGCGGTGCTCAACAAGCACGCGGACGAGGCAAACCGTGCCATCTGCGAGGCGCTGAAGGAGGCGGGTGCGGATATGGGCGGCACGACCTCCGTCATTCTGTCGCTGGAGGACGGGAGAGCGGGTGTGTACAATCTCGGAGACAGCCGCGCCTATCTGATGCGCCGGGATGCCGAACGCGGCAAGATTATGCTGTATCCGCTCACCGAGGATCACACGCTGGCGCAGCGCAAGATCAAGATGGGCATTTATACCGAGGATGACCCGTGGGCACAGCGCGAGAAGCATATGCTCACCAAATTCCTCGGCGTGGACAAAACCTATCTGGGATTGAATTATCAGAAAAACGAGCCGTTTTCGCTGCACGCAGGCGATGTGTTCCTGCTGTGCAGCGACGGCGTGACGGACGGCTGCTCCGCGCGGCAGATTCTGAGCGTGCTGCATCAATATCGTGGCGATGCGGCAGCGGCCGTGGTACAGGCGGCGCTGGATGCCGGCAGCCGCGACAATACGACCGCGGTCGTGATCGAGGTGCTTGAGGACAACTGACCGGAACAACGGACGGAGCATCAAAACCGGCGGGCTTCTGCAAAAAAGCGGGAGCACTGCCGGTTTTTGCTGTACGGTTCGGTTTGCAAAGCGCGTCCGGGTGCGTTATAATAGGGACAGGAAAAAAGCATCCGTTTGGAGGAGTAAATTATGAATATGAGAGCTTTCCTGCGTTCCCGCATCCGCACCGTACTGCTCGCGGCAGTTCTTGCGGCGGTCTGCGCAGCTCCGGCATTTGCCGTAAGTGTGACCGAGGGCATGGTGACGAGCGAACAAGCCGGAGGCACAACCGGATTTATCGTGGTCGGGCCCAATCAGCGTCCGGTCGTTGTGACCTCCAGCGCCGTGATCGCTGAGGACGCAGCGTACACCTTCTCCGGCTCCGGAGACGGCGAGGACAGCACCGCACCGGGCGAGCTGTTCGGCTGGAACAAGGACGGCGGCGTTGCGATGTTCGAGCTGGAGCGTATGCCCGCGCAGAGCAATTATCTGCCGCTCGGCGATGCCGGCAAGGTGCAGAAGGGCGATGAGCTGACGATCTTCTATTTTGACCAAAAGGGCGCGGTGCGCTATGAGATTGTGGGCTATCTCGGCAAGGACGACAGCGATACCTTTATGACGGTCAGCAAGCCGCTCGCGCATGATCTCAGCGAAATGGCGGGCGCACCGGTCGTATATAATGACGAGGTCGTGGCAATGGTCATGGACTCGGAGGAGGGCAATCTGCTGCTGCCGATGAACTACATCAGCAGCTACTTTAAGCAGTGCGAAAACGGCAGCGGCAGCGCGGACGGAAGCGGCGCCGGTGAGATGCAGCTGACGGGGGATGTCAGCTACCGCGGCATCAGTATGCGCAGTGTGGGCGCGCTGGTGATTGCGCTCGGCTCGGGCGTTGCGATTATGATGATCGGCGCGCTGCGCACCAGACGCGCGCAGGGCGAAACAGAGACAGAGGAGATTTGACGGAAAGCGAGGGAAGCAATGGCATCCGGACTGTTTGTAACACAGAATTTTTCTGCACAGTACCGTCAGGAGCTGGACGCACTGCGTCAGGTCGCTGAGGAAATGGAGTACCATCAGATGATGGCGAGCTGCCGGCTGGGCAGCATCCGCGGCACGGACAGCAGCCGGGAGCAGATTGTGCTGGCGCAGGCGAAGCTCATCCATCAGGAGCTGATCGAGCGCGTGAAAAGCATGAGCTCATTCGGCTTTTTCCTGCGCCGGCATGTGTTTCAGTTACAGGAGGCGAACAGCTGTGCAGGACTGCGTGAGCGTCCGGACGGCACAGTGGAATACTGGTGGACGGCGGCAGGCGGTGAGGTCTGCGCCGAACGGTTTGATGACCTGCCGAATGAGCTGTTTGTGGACGAGATCGTCCGCCGCTTCGGGCAGACCAATACGCCGGCTTCCTTTTATCGCACGACCGAGACCGTGCGCGCGGCGGTCAAGCGCTGGGTGCAGAGCGAGAGCATCGAGCGCGGGGCAATGTTCATGCTGGCGTTCGCGCTGGAGATGGACAGCGCGCAGTGCAGTACCTTCCTCACCCGCGTGCTGCGCGATGCGGATTTCAGTCCCAAGCATCCGGTCGAGGTGATCGTCCGGTACTGTCTGGAGCATGGGTATCCGTACCAGACTGCGCTCCAGCGCGACGGCGCGATTGAGAGCGAATGGGGCGAGGCGGAGCGCAGAACCGCCTTGTATTTCTGGCGCGAATTTTTGAATTATTTCGCGCAGGACAGAGAGATGGAGCAGAGCGAGCTGGCGGTCTTGCAGGAATACCGCACCGTCGAGGCGGCGAAGGATTTTCGCGGTCTGCGCGTACTGGATACGGACAGCACAGACGAGGAGCTGCTGAACATTCTGGGGCAGCTTTCCATGACCGCGGCGGCGCAGGGAATGCAGCTCGGACGCAAAAACCGCGTGCAGAACGTATACAGCAAAACCGCGCGGGAGACGTTCCAGTACCTGCTCACCGCGCCGGTCGGCGGCGTGCCGCTGCGCGAGCGCATCTGCGAGGCGGCGATGTCAAGCCAGCTGGACGGCGCGCCGGACGGCAGCCTGTTCAGCCGCTTCCGCGACGAGTTCGGCACGTTCGACATCGGACGCAAGGAGTTTTATCACTTCCTGTACTGGGGCATCCCGTGGGAAAACACAGGCGGCAATTATGATTTCCGCAGCATCAAGCAGTGCGACGAGACCGGACGCGCCTTTGCGCCCATTCTCAGCCGCAAGCGGTTCAGCCAGCTGGGGGACAGCCCGTGGAGCATCGGCAAGCGCGACATGGAATATGCGTTCTTCCTGCGTTTTCTGGTGGAGCACTGGGAGGAGCTGCCGCAGCTGAGGTGGGAGGATCTGCGCGCCCCGATGGCGCAGGCGCTGCGCCGCACCTGGTTCGGGGACAACAGCATCGACATCAGCACGGATCTGTTTGACTATCTGCTGTCGCTGTGCATGGAGACCGTCCAGCCGTA
>JAEDEU010000134.1 GCA_016293155.1 Clostridiaceae bacterium
CGGCCGTACTGATTGGTCAGCACTGCCATATCGCCGACGGATTCCTTCTCCTGATATGCGACGTGAGACAGGAAGGTGTTGCCCTGCGTTGCATCGACCGTGTTGGTCAGTGCCCAGCCGACAACGATTGCAACGTCGATCTGACCGGAAGCGATCTTTGCCATTGCCAGATCCATTGCAGCGGCACCTGCTGCACATGCTGCCTCACAGCGAACGGACGGAACGCCATAGAATGCCGGATCCACCTCGGTCATCAGCGCGCCGATGTGGCTCTGCTGGTTGTACAGCTCGGACAGGAAGTTGCCGATGAAGCAGGCAACCTTGCTCTCCTTGTTCAGCTCAACAATCTCATTATAGCTGATGCCCGCAGCGGTGCAGCCGTCGCTGACGACCTCGCGCAGCATGGCAACTGCGTTTTTACCTTCGCGGCTCCAGTTGCGCTCAAAATCGGTCTGTGCGCCGCCCAGTACATAAACTTTGTTCATATTTGCGCTCCTCCTTACTTCTTGCCCTTGAAATAGCTGCGGTAGTCATACGACGAGCATTCCGGAATGTCCGCCAGCGTCTCATCCAGATTGACACCTGCGAGGAACTCAGAGGACATACGGTCACGTGCCAGCGCTGCAAACTCCTTCTTGCCGCCGAACGCGTCAATGACTGCCAGCGGCGGAACCCAGCCGAAGCCGGTTGCCATTGCATGGTCAGCCGCATTGATATCATCCGAAGCCAGCTTTGCTGCGGTGATACCGTACAGGACATATTTAATCAGGAAGGAAACACAGATTTCCGCCTCGATCGAGTGATTGTGAACAAGCGACTCAAATGCCATCTTGTAATCGCCGGAGTGCAGATAGTCAACCATCTTGCGTGCGAACGGGAAAATATAACGCATCTTCTCGCGGTACTCGCCGGTGTCGATATCGTAGACCAGCTGAACGCGCTTGCCGTTCTCATCCTTGAGCATCTTGTAAAGACCCTGCTTGCTCTTGCGGCCCAGCTTGCCCTCGTCAATCAGCTTCTGCATATAATCCGGCAGTACGAAGGTTGCGCGTGCATAGTCCTTGGTATTCTGATAAACGTTGTCAACGATTGCCTTGTGAACGTCCAGGCCAACGAAGTCTGCGGTTGCAATCGGAGCCATGTTACGACCGGTGAACTGACCGAGGATCGCGTCGATGTAGTCGATGCCGCCGTTATCCTTATACTTCTCTGCATACTGGCAGGCCTCGTTGATGAACTGGAAGCCGATGCGGTTGCCGAGGAACGCTGCGGTATCCTTAACCTTGACCACGGTGCGCACCAGAACCTCTTCGGAATACTTTGCCAGGAAGTCGGTCATGGTATGATCGGTGTAGCGGCTCTCAATCAGCTCGCACAGGGTCATCATGTACGGCGGATTGAAGAAGTGCATACCGATGAAGCGGGAGCGCAGATTCTCCGGATACATATCTGCCAGCTTGTCAATGGACAGACCGGAGGTACCGGTTGCCAGAATGACATCCGGGCGGACATGATCCGCGATGCGGTCAATAATGCCCTGCTTGGTCTCAAAGTTCTCAGAGACAGACTCAAATACCAGATCGGATTCTGCAACGCACTTCGGCAGATCATCAAACGTCGCCGGCACGAGGTTTTCTGCAATTGCCTCTGCACGGACGGACTTTGCTGCCTGACCGACTGCCTTCTCTGCCTTGTCCAGGCTGCGGCATGCCATATATACCTTCGCATTGCCGAAGGAAGCGAAAATACCGGAGATATTGCATCCCATGGTACCATTCGCACCGATTACAGTTACGGTTTTAATTTTCAAGCTAAATTCCTCCCTTGTATTGGGTTGTTTTTTTGCTGCGGCCCGATCACCGGTATCGTGCAAAGCGGTGATCGTTGTATCATCTTGCTGTACCATCCCCTGCGGGGATGACTACCAGCGACATAAGAATTATATCATTTTTCTCTAAAAAGTCAAATGAATTACAGATTTTTTTGTCTTTGGTGCACAATGTTATCAATTTTTTACCACTCATTCACCAAATATTGATTGTATTTCTAATCGTTTTCTGTTGCTTTTTTTGTTATCTGCGCATTTTCTGGTTTTTTCAGGATTCTTGTTCCGGACCAAACTACCGTTTTTCCTTCGACTTTGAGCCAACATAACACCGATATTGCATCGAATTTTGGGCAAATTCTGCATTTTTTGCCAAAAATACCGAAAACGCGTTTGCCACAAAATACAATTTTCTCCGTATTGACCAAGCATCTATTATAAAAAAATTACAATATGCTATCATTTTGTCATGTTGCTGGTGTAAGATGGGCATATGCAGGTGCGTTGCCGGCTGCACCGATTCAAATTTCCGTGCGGAAGCGGTACTGCACCGCCTCCGCCAGATGTGCCGGTGCGATGCGCTCCGCGCCCTCCAGATCCGCAATGGTCCGCGCGAGCCGGAGCACGCGGTCATAGCTGCGCGCCGTCATGCCCAGCTTTTCAAAGGCCCGCTTCAGCAGCGTCTGCCCCGCCTCGTCCAGCACGCAGAATTCCGCCAGCTGCTCCGGTGTCATATACGCATTGCAGGTGGTGCCGCTGCCCCGATAGCGCACGCGCTGAAGCTCCCGCGCCCGCACGACACGGGCACGGATGTCCGCCGACCGCTCTGCCGGCGCGCGGTTGGAAAGCTCCTGAAACGGCACGGGCAGCACGTGCAGCTGAATGTCAATGCGGTCGAGCAGCGGACCGGAGATCCGCGCATGATAGCGGCGCACCTCTGCCTCCGTGCACCGGCACCGACCGGACGGATGACCGTACCAGCCGCATTTACAGGGGTTCATCGCGCAGATCAGCATAAAGCGCGCCGGATAGCTCACCCGCGCCGCCGCACGCACAATGGAAACCGTACCGTCCTCCATCGGCTGGCGAAGCACCTCCAGCGCCTCCTTGGAGAACTCGGGCAGCTCGTCCAGAAACAGCACGCCATTGGTCGCAAGCGACAGCTCGCCCGGCTGCGGAATGCCCGTACCGCCGCCCGCCATGCCGACCGCAGAAATCGTATGATGCGGCGCACGCACCGGACGCCCCGCCATGCGCACCGCCTCCGCGCCCTGTCCCACGGACGAATACACGCGGATGACCTCCATGCGCTCCTCCTGCGTCATCGGCGGCAGGATTGTGCCAATGCGCTTTGCCATCATGCTTTTGCCTGAGCCGGGGGAGCCGGACATCAGCACATTATGTCCGCCCGCCGCCGCAATCTCCAGCGCGCGCTTGACATTCTGCTGTCCCATGACATGACAAAAGTCCAGTCCGTCCTCGGGCGGAGCCATCTCTGCCTGACCGCAAAACCGCGGAATCGGGCATCCGGAAAAATGCTGTGTAATCTGCGTGACCGTCTCCGCCGGATAAATCTCCAGCTCCTCCCCTGCAAGCGCTGCCTCCTCCGCATTTTCCGCCGGAAGAAACAGCCGTTTTTTGCCCGCATCGCGCGCCGCAAGCGCCATGGACAGCACACCCGCCACCGGACGCAGCGCGCCGGACAGCGACAGCTCCCCGATGAACACGCAGTCCTCCGGCAGGGCAGGTATCTGCCCGTGCGCCGCCAGAATCCCCATCAAAATGGGAAGATCATACACCGGTCCCTCCTTGCGGATGTCCGCGGGCGCGAGGTTGATAATCACCTTTGCGACCGGAAATTCAAACCGACTATTTTTTGCCGCGGCGCGCACGCGCTCACGTGATTCCTTCACCGCCGCTCCCGGCAGTCCGACCACCTCAAACCCGGGCAGTCCGCCCGCAAGATCGCATTCCACCGTGACTAGATACCCCTCTACGCCCGCAATTCCTGCGGAATGTACACACTGCATCATCCTGCTTCCCCTCCTGATTCTGCCTGATATGTTCCATTATAATACACGCCTGAGCCGCGGGCAACTCCGAACGCCCGACGCAGTTTCTGCTATTTTTTCTCAGAAGTACGCAAAAGGTTATTGAAACTTTGTCATAAGTGCGATAAAATACTGGTATATTGCGACTGTTCCCACAGAAAGGGGTTCTGCTTTTATGGATAAAATTGATATACAGCTCCTGCGGTGCCTGCAAAAAAATTCCCGCGCCAAGGCATCCGATATCAGCCGTCAGATCAATCTGTCTGTCTCCGCCGTGATCGAGCGCATCCGCAAGCTGGAGGAAAGCGGCGTTATCCGACAGTATACCCTGCTGCTGGACAACCGCAAAATGGGCAACGATATCACTGCGCTGATCGAGGTCAATCTGGAGCATCCGCGTTATTATGATTCCTTTACCAAAATGGTCATGGAGCATCCTTATATCGTTTCGTGCTACTATCTGACCGGTGATTTCGACTTCGAGCTGAAGGTTATCACGGATTCCTCCGACCATCTGGAGTCCATCCACCGCGATATCAAGAGCATGACCGGCGTGCATTCCACCCGCACGCATTTTGTCCTGAAAAATGTAAAATTCCAGTCCTGTGTTATTCCGGACGACTGATTCACACCATAAAGCCGCTCCGACAAGGGGCGGCATTTTTGCGGGCTGCCGCAC
>JAEDEU010000135.1 GCA_016293155.1 Clostridiaceae bacterium
CATAAAAGGAGGCATTTATATGCAGATGACATTCCGCTGGTACGGCGCAGGAAATGACAGCATTACGCCGGAGCAGATTAAACAGATCCCGGGTGTAACCGGACTGGTTTGGGCACTTCATGATAAGCAGGCGGGCGAGATCTGGACGGTCGAGGAGATCGAAGAGGCACGCAAGCAGATTGAGGGCGCAGGCTTCAATATGGATGTTGTTGAGAGCGTCAATGTACACGATGATATCAAAATTGGTCTGCCGACCCGCGATCAGTATATCGAGAACTACAAGATTACCCTGAGGAATCTGGCAAAGTTCGGCGTTAAGGTCGTAACCTACAATTTTATGCCGATCTTTGACTGGACGCGCACCGACCTGTTCCATCCGATGGAGGACGGCTCTACCGCACTGTTCTATGAAAAGTCCAAGATTCAGCAGGATTATAAGGAAATGGCGAATTACATCCTTGCCAACCTGCACGGTATGACCTTCCCGGGCTGGGAGCCGGAGCGCATGGCAAAGCTGGATGAGCTGTTTGAAAAGTATAGACCGGTCACCAAGGAAAAGCTCTGGGAAAACCTTCAGTATTTCCTGGAAGCCATTATGCCGACCTGCCGAGAGACCGGCATCAAAATGGCGATTCATCAGGATGATCCGCCGTGGGATATCTTCGGACTGCCGCGTCTGCTGGTAGACAAGGAATCCATCGGACGTTTCCTCTCCATGGTGGATGATGAGCACAACTGTCTGTGCCTGTGCTCCGGCTCGCTCGGCGCCAATCCGGACAACGACATTCCGGATATCATCCGCACCTACTGCGACCGCATTGCCTTCGCACACATCCGCAATGTCAAGCACTTCCCGAACGGAGATTTCACCGAGGCATCCCACCGCGACTGCGACGGCGATGTGCGCATTCTGGACATCATGAAGGCATATCACGACTGCGGCTACAAGGGCTATGTCCGTCCGGACCACGGCAGACATATCTGGGGAGAGGAGTGCCGTCCGGGCTACGGTCTGTACGACCGCGCACTCGGCATTATGTACCTCTGGGGCTGCTGGGATATGCTGGAAAAGACTGAAGGCAAGGTGGATTAATCACGGAGGGATCGCATGAAACCGTTTATGGATCAGGATTTTCTGCTCTCCACGGAGACTGCAAAATGGCTGTATCACGAGGTAGCAGAACAGCTGCCGATCATCGACTATCATTGCCATATCAATCCGCAGGAGATCGCAGAGGATCGTAAATTTGAAAATATTTCTCAGGTCTGGCTGGGGGGCGACCATTATAAATGGCGCGTCATGCGTGCCGGAGGCATCTCTGAGGACAAGATTACGGGCAGTGTCGACGACCGTGAAAAGTTTCGTGCATTTGCATCGGTGATGCCGCAGCTGATCGGCAATCCGCTGTATCATTGGAGCCATCTGGAGCTTCAGCGCGGCTTTGGCATCACGGAGCCGCTCACGCAGGACAACGCGGATGAAATCTATGACCGCTGCAACGAGATCCTCAAAGATTATTCCGCACGTCAGCTGATGGAAAAATTCCATGTCAAAGCAATCGGCACCACGGATGATCCGCTGGATGATCTGCACTGGCATGAACAGATTGCCGCTGATCCGACCTTTTCCATCAAGGTGCTGCCGACCTTCCGTCCGGATAAGGCGATTAATATTGAAAAGCCGGGCTTTGACGCATATATTCAAAAGCTCTCCGAGACGGTTGGACGTGCGCTGAACACCGCGGAGGAGGTCGCAGAGGCACTGTGCGAACGGATTGACTACTTTGATGCTCGCGGCTGCCGCGGTGCGGATCACGGTCTGGACTACTGTATGTATGCCGAGCCGGATTCCAAAAAGGCAAACAAGGCGTTTGCAGAGGCACTGAGCGGAAAGCGCCCGTCAAAGAAAAAGGCAGACGCCTATAAAACGCTGCTTACGGTCGCCTGTGCAAAAAAGTATGCGGAGCTGAACTGGATCATGCAGATTCACTTTGGCTGCCTGCGCGACAACAACAAGCCGCAGTTTGCGGCGCTCGGACCGGATACCGGCTATGATGCGGTCAACAGTCAGTCTGGTGTGGAGAACGTCGCACCGCTGCTGAATGCATTTGCGGAGAACGGCGGTCTGCCGAAGGTAATTCTGTATTCGCTGAATCCGGCGGATAACACCGCGATTGCAACGATTATGGCGTGCTTCCAGGGCGGCGGCGTTGCCGGCAAGATTCAGCAGGGCAGTGCCTGGTGGTTTAACGACAATCGACCGGGTATGCGTCAGCAGCTGACCGATCTGGCGGCAAACGGCGTGCTGGGACGCTTTGTCGGTATGCTGACCGACTCGCGCTCCTTCCTCAGCTATACCCGCCATGAATATTTCCGCCGCGTGCTCTGCGAGCTGATCGGCGAGTGGGTGGAAAGCGGGCAGTATCCCAACGACAAAAAGCTGCTTACAAAACTGATTGAGGATTTGTGCTATCACAATACCAACGAGTATTTCCGCTTTGACGTATCAATTTAAACAGAAAGGATGTTGTGCAATGAAGCTGTCATTGGAATCCATTCAGAATAAAGAGGCGTGGAAGGGCTATCACCTTCCGAGTTACGATCCGGCAGTGATTGCCGAAAACACCAAGCAGAATCCGCAGTGGCTGCACTTCGGCTCGGGCAATATTTTCCGTATCTTCCCGGCGGCGCTGTGCCAGCGCCTGATCGAGCAGGGCAAGATGAATACCGGTATCGTCTGCTGTGAGGGCTACGACGATGAGATCATCACAAAATGCTTCCGTCCGTATGACAATCTGACCATCGGCGTGACGCTGAACGCGGACGGCAGACTGGATAAAGAAGTTATCGGCTCGATGGCGGATTCCCTGACCATGCTGTACGACAGCGAAAAGGTTGCGGAAATTTTCAAAAAGCCGTCTTTGCAGATGGTATCCTTCACCATCACCGAGAAGGGATACTCTCTGCGCAATGCCAAGCATGAGCTGGTTCCGGCTGTCGTTGAGGATATGGCAAACGGACCGGTCGGCTGTAAGAGCTTTATGGCTCAGCTGACCTCCATGGTTCTGGGCAGAAAGGCTGCCTGCGGCACGCCTCTGGCGCTGGTTTCCATGGATAACTGCTCGCACAACGGCGAAAAGCTACAGATGGCAGTGATGGAAATCGCAAAGGCATGGCTGGACAACGGCAAGATCACCGCTGAGGATTACGCATATCTCGAAAATGACGTTTCTTTCCCGTGGAGCATGATCGACAAGATCACCCCGCGTCCGCATCCGGTCGTTGAGCAGCAGCTGATTGCAGACGGTCTGGAGGATATCAGCCCGTTCGTTACCACCAAGCACACCTATACGGCACCGTTCGTCAATGCGGAGAAGTCGCAGTATCTGGTCATTGAGGATCTGTTCCCGAATGGCAGACCGCCGCTGGAGGACGCAGGAGTTATCATCACGACCCGCGACACCGTCAACAAGGTCGAGAAGATGAAGGTCTGCACCTGTCTGAATCCGCTGCATACCTGTCTCGCAGTTTATGGCTGCATTCTGGGATATACCTCGATTGCAGAGGAGATGAAGGATCCGGAGCTGAGCGCATTTATCGACAAGATGAGCCATGACGAAGGTATGCCGTTCGTCGTGGATCCGGGTGTCATCGAACCGAAGAAGTTCCTGGAGGAGGTTTTGACGGCACGCTTCCCGAATCCGTTCATGCCGGATACCCCGCAGCGTATCGCAACCGATACCTCTCAAAAGCTGTCCATCCGCTTCGGCGAGACCATCAAGGCATACATTGCTTCTGCCGACCGTGAGGCATCCGAGCTGAAGCTCATTCCGCTGGTGCTGGCAGGCTGGCTGAGATATCTGCTCGGCGTGGACGATGAGGGCAAGGCATTCGAGATCAGCCCGGATCCGCTGCTGCCGGCAATGCAGGAAAAGCTCTCCGGCATTACGCTGGGCGGTGAGATCGACGCAGAGCAGCTGCGCCCGATCCTGTCCGATGCTTCGATCTTCGCAGTCGATTTGTACGAGTGCGGTCTGGCAGAAAAGGTCATCGGCTACTTCAAGGAGCTGACGGCAGGTGCAGGCGCAGTTCGTGCGACTCTCAAAAAGTATGTGCATTAAGGAGGAGCTACACAATGAATGCAATGAATCAGGCAATTTCCGACATCGGCGTTGTACCTGTCATTAAGTTAAACAATCCGGAGCGCGATGCCGCACCGCTGGCAAAGGCACTCTGCGAGGGCGGCGTACCGGTGGCGGAGGTCACCTTCCGTGCGGCAGGCGCACCGCTTGCCATCAAGATCATGAAGGAAACCTGTCCGGATATGATCGTCGGCGCAGGCACCGTCACCACCACCGCGCAGATCGACGAGGCAATCGAGGCGGGCGCACAGTTCATCGTCACCCCGGGCTTTGATGCGGAACTGGTTGCATACGCGCAGAGCAAGGATATTGC
>JAEDEU010000015.1 GCA_016293155.1 Clostridiaceae bacterium
GCAGATTTCGTAATGTCATACTTAAATTCTCCACTTATGATATTCCCGCTCATAGTTAGAACAAAAGGTTCGCTATGATACGACTCTCTTTGCTCTATTATACACCGATATTCCAAATTCGTATAGTCCATAGGAATAAAAAAATAAATTTTCTTTGCATTTCCCTATGTAATTTTCCAAAATCGGAGCATCGTCTGTACAACAAAAGGATATTATCTTTCCAATCCTATCTCTGCCATTGCTTGCTTATCGTGAATCTGCATTATCGTATCGCGAGAAGATACTTGACCCAAATGCTATATCTATCGAGAATAAATACCGCACAAAAACTATTTTCCAGCTCACCGCTCCCTATCTCTTCTTGGCGTATTCCTTTCGGAATTGGGTCGGAGACATACCGACATACTTGGAAAACAGCGAATTAAAGTGGCTTTGATTGCTGTAGCCTACGCGCGCCGCAATGTATGTCACCGGCATTGAGGTATAAATCAGCAGGCTCTGTGCTTCTCCGATGCGCCGTCTGGTGGCATACTGCATCGGAGAATATCCGGTCATATCCTTAAAAACATGGGAGAGATAATACGGACTTGCCCCCAGCGCGTCCGCGATCATTTGAAGTGTAATCGGTTCATCATAGCGCGTATCAATAAACTGCTTGATGCGCGCCGCGAGCAGCTCGCTGCCGGTCTTGATGCCGCCCGCCGTATGCTGCCGGTTGGCGTTCCACGTCTGAACAAACAGCGCGACAAACGCCGCCGCAAGATAGTGACAGGTCTCCTCCACTCCCTTGACATCGGACGCAAGCAGCGTGTGCATCATATTCAGCAGAGAATGAAAGCTGTCATACAGCTCGTTGGTCGGAATAATTGGACTGGAATCGGCGGGAATGGCGCAGTTATCCGGCAGCCCCTTGAGCTTCAGCCTGCCGATCGCACAGCTGTAGGAAGAAATCTCCTCGCTGTTGGTCGCATCCTCATCGTGCAGAACCCCGCAGTTGCACACGACAATATCACCCTTCTTAATCGGATATCGCTTGCCGTCCACAATATAGACACCGCTTCCGTTGCGCACAAAGTAAAACTCGATAAAATCACTGTGCGAGTGCATAACACGCGGATGATGAACGCCGAACTCCGGCTCTGTTTTACTGGCAGACAGCAATTTCGGTAAACCATTTTCAAAATGGTCCTCATATTTTTCATCCATAAAGCATTGGATCACTTGTCTCGACCTCCTCTCTTCTTTTGTATATTATAACATCTTCTGCTCTGAAATCGAGTCCTTTTTTTCTAATTTCAGCAAATGTTTTTTGATAGTATCGCAAGAACCCATAAATCACTTTCAGTTTTTTGTGCAAGTTGTCTATTTTTCTTGCCAAAATTGTATTTTCTTGCCCTAAGCAATCGCAAGAATCCGCTATCAATTTTCCGAATCAGTGCTATAATAGGAAACGAAGGTCGGAGTTCCGATCTAGGGATATTTCATTTAATATTTTGAAGGAGAGAATAGTTATGGCAACTGTACGTTTTGGTGTAGTCGGCTGTGGCCGTATCGGCAAGCTGCATATCAACAACCTGATTAACAATGTGCCGGGCGCAGAAGTAATCGCTGCTGCTGATCCGATGCTGGACAAGTCCGGTGCTCGTGAGTGGCTCGCTGAGCGCAATATTACCAACGTTTCCACCGATTACATGGACGTAATCAACAATCCGGATGTAGACGCTGTTATGGTCTGCTCCTCTACTGATACTCATTCGATCATCTCCCTGGCAGCTGTCAAGGCTGGCAAGCATGTTTTCTGCGAGAAGCCGGTTGACTACGATGTTGACAAGATCAAGGCTGTTATGGCTGCTGTCGATGAGGCTGGCGTTAAGTTCCAGGTAGGCTTCAACCGCCGCTTTGACCACAACCACAAGGCTGTTGCTGACGCTGTTAAGGACGGTTCCATCGGCGATCCGCACATCATCATCGTTTCTTCCCGTGACCCGGAGCCGCCCCCGGCATCCTATGTTGCAGTTTCCGGCGGTATCTTCTACGATATGATGATCCACGACTTCGATATGGTTCGCTACGTATCCGGTTCCGAGGTTGTTGAGGTTTCCGCTGTTGGTTCCTGCCTGGTTAACCCGAACCTGCAGGAAGAGTCCGGTATCCCGGATGTTGACACCGCAGTTGTTACCATGAAGCTCGCAAACGGCGCTATCGCTGTCATCAACAACTCCCGTCAGGCAGTTTACGGCTACGACCAGCGCGTAGAGGTATTCGGCTCCAAGGGCATGGCTTCCGACGGCAACGATCTGGTCAACACCGCTACCGTTATGACCGTTGACGGAGCTGTTTCCCAGAAGCCGCTGTGGTTCTTCCTTGAGCGCTACAACACCGCTTTCGTTGAGCAGGTTAAGTGCTTCGTTGATTCCATCGTAAACGACAAGCCGGTCGTTGTCGGTGCTGTTGACGGTCTGAAGCCGGTTCTGATCGCTGCTGCTGCTACTGAGTCCTGCAGAAACGGCGGCGTATATGTAAAGGTTGCAGAGTAATTCTATCCCCTGCCTTTTCCATCCCGCAAAGCATTCCGCTTTGCGGGATTTTTTTCGCTCTCTGTTTTTAATTTCCCGATAATATGGTACAATAAAAAGAAAAAGGGGGAGCCGGAAATGAAAAAACGGATGTTTTCGTTCTTACTTGCCTGTAGCCTGCTGCTCACCGGATGCAGCATCCAGTTTAATACCGAAAATCTGCGCAGGCAGCTGGCTTCCTATTTCGATCTGAGCGAGCTGGAGGACAGCGACCTCCAGACTCCCACCTATATTGGAATCGTTGTCAAAACGCTTTCGGACGAGTATTTTCCGCTGATTAAGGCGGGTGCCGAGCATAAAGCGGACGAACTCGGCGTATCCGTTGCCGTGGTCAGCTCGGATCAGGAGGACGAGTACGCTCAGCAGGCGGAAATCATTGATATACTCGCCGCACAGCAGGTGGATGTACTCGCCTTTGCCCTGCCCGCCAGTGAGGCACTCAACAAAAGCCTGTCCGCCGCCCATGCTGCCGGGATTCCGCTGATTGCCATGGATACCCGCTCGAGCTTTCCCTACTGCGCCGCCTATATCGGCTCGGACAACTATGCTGCCGGCGTTCAGCTCGGACAGCTTGCCGCAGAGCGTGTCGGCGCCGGTGGCACCAGTGTGATCCTAAAAGGTCAGTACGGTGACGAGGCGCATTCCGAGCGCACCGCAGGCATCACGCAGGCGCTTCTGCAAAAGGGTGTCCGTATTTTAGAGATTGACAGCTGCAATTCCAGCTATGAGCTCGCATATCAAACGGCTGCGCAGGTGTTGCAGCGCCATCCCTCCGTGGATATCTTCTGCTGTACTACCGATGAAATGGCAATGGGCGCACTGGACGCGATTGAAGTGTCCGGTGCAGCGACAGAAGTGATCGGTTTTGACGGCATTCTGGAGGCCGCCGAGCTGGTGGCAAACGGCAGAATGCTGTACACAATCGCACAGGATGCCTATCACATCGGTGAGCTGACCGTGGAAACCGCCTGTCGTCTGGTAGACGAAAAACCGGTTGTGCCGGAAATCATCTGTGAGACCGATATCATCACCGCGGACAATGCACAGGCTTATATCCAGTCTGTCCGCTCCACGCTCTATCCGGAGGAAAACAACTGAGTCATAACGGTCCGATATAGATCTGCTATAAATGCAGCAAAGCCGTCTGTCCGGTTTTCCGGCAGACGGCTTCTTTGCTGTTACAGGTCGATTTCCAGCACAACAGGGCAGTGATCGCTGCCCATAATATCCGTGTCAATTCTCGCTTCCCGGATCTGATCCGCAATGCGGCTGGAAACGATAAAATAGTCAATGCGCCATCCCGCATTGTTCTGCCGTGCCTTGAAGCGGTACGACCACCACGAATACACGCCGGTCACCTCAGGATACAGATAGCGAAAGCTGTCGGTAAAGCCCGCGCCCAGCAGCTCGGTCATCTTCGCGCGTTCCTCATCCGAAAATCCCGCGTTTTTGCGGTTGGTCTTTGGATTTTTCAGGTCGATTTCCTGATGTGCCACGTTCAGATCGCCGCACAGAATGACCGGCTTTTTCTCATCCAGCGCGAGCAGATAGGCGCGGAACGCGTCCTCCCACTGCATCCGGTACGGCAGGCGCGCCAGCTCGTTCTGGGAATTCGGCGTGTAGCAGGTGACCAGATAAAAATTCTCAAATTCCGCGGTAATCACGCGCCCCTCGTGATCGTGCTCCTCGATTCCGATGCCGAAGGTCACATTCAGCGGCTCGGTTTTGCAAAGCATCGCCGTACCGCTGTAGCCCTTTTTCTCCGCACTGTTCCAGTAATCCAGATATCCGTCCCACTCGGTCGGCGCCTGCTCCGGCTGGAGCTTGGTTTCCTGTATGCAAAATGCATCCGCAGCCTCCGCGCGGAAGTAGTCCATAAAGCCCTTTTTCATGCAGGCGCGCAGGCCGTTCACATTCCATGAGATTAATTTCATCCCGGGTTCTCCTTCTGCTTTGTTGATTTACATTCAGTATAGCATATTTTGATTTCGTACTCAAGCCGTTGCGTTTTCGCAACAGAAATGCTATAATGATTCTATTCTTGAGAAAGGGTGTTGGATATGTCAATCAGCGAACGAATCCGACAGCGCAGGCTGGAGCTTGGACTGACACTGGAGCAGATCGGTGACCGCGCCGGTATTTCCAAGGCAACGGTGCAGCGCTACGAATGCGGAAACATCCAAAATATGCGTCAGGACAAAATCCAAAAGCTGGCGGATGCGCTGGAGGTAACGCCCGCATGGCTGATGGGCTGGAATGTACAAAACGCTACCGCGCAGGAAATTGACGATGTCAACCTGCTGTTTGAGCGGCCGGAGCTGCGCACACTGCTCCTGCTGGCAAACGACTATTCCCGCGAGGAAATCGAACAGCTCATCAAAACACTGACACTGTTCCGCAAACACCGAAAACTGACAGAATAAGGAAAACTTGCTATGAAATTCTTAAAACAGGGCGATGAGATTTCGTCCAATATTTTTAATCAGCTGGAAGAAAAGCGTCTGGAAATGCTGGCGCGCGGCGTGGATGTCATCAATCTTTCCATCGGCACGCCGGACTTTACACCGGATGAGCACGTCATGCGCGCCGTACAGGAGGCCGCAATGGATCCGGAAAACTACAAGTACACCCTGAGCGATATTCCGGAGCTGACCGCGGCGGTACAGCGCTGGTATGCGCGCCGCTATGGCGTCACGCTCGAGCCGGAGCAGATTCAGTCGGTCAACGGCTCG
The DNA here is from genome assembly GCA_016293155.1 of Clostridiaceae bacterium. Taxonomy (GTDB): domain Bacteria; phylum Bacillota; class Clostridia; order Oscillospirales; family Butyricicoccaceae; genus JAEDEU01. The sequence goes on from JAEDEU010000015.1 coordinate 5,309, forward strand.
CAGGAGGGCATCGCGCACATCTGCTTCCCGTTCCTTCAGCCGGGCGATCTGGTGCTGTGTCCGGACCCGGGCTATCCCATTTTCACCTTTGGCCCGATGATGGCAGGCGCGGAAATCGGTCTGTTCCCCCTGCTGCCGGAAAATGATTACCTGATCGACTTCGATTCCATCCCGGACGAGGTCGCGGACCGTGCCAAAATGATGGTCGTTTCCTATCCGTGCAATCCGATGGGACGCACCGCACCGCGCGAATTTTACGAAAAACTGGTTGCCTTTGCGAAAAAGCACGATATCATTGTCATACACGACAACGCCTATTCCGATCTGGTGATGGATGGCGGACGCGGTCTGTCCTTCCTCTCGGTGGACGGCGCAATGGATATCGGCATCGAGATGAATTCGCTCTCCAAGACCTACAATCTGACCGGTATGCGCATCTCGTTTGCCATCGGCAACGCGGATTTAATCAATCAATTCCGCGCATTCCGTTCGCAGATCGACTACGGCATGTACCGCCCGATTCAGCTCGCCGCAGTCGCCGCACTGGACGGTCCGCAGGAGCTGGTGGAGCGCAACCGCGCAGGCTATCAGGAACGCCGCGATGTGCTGTGCGGCGGACTGCGCAAAGCAGGCTGGAACGTGCCGGATTCGCAGGCGACCATGTTTGTCTGGGCAAAGATTCCGGACGGCTTTGCAAGCAGCACTGCCTTTGTCCTGGAGCTGCTCGAACGCGCGGGCGTGCTGTGTGTTCCGGGTGACAGCTTCGGGGAGCACGGCGAGGGCTATGTACGTTTTGCGCTGACCGCGCCGCCGGAGCGGCTTCAGACAGCGGTGGACCGCATTGCCGCGTGCGGCATTCTCAGCGGCTCCAATCAGTAATCATAAAAGAAAAATGCCTGACAGGTATACTTCCCGTCAGGCATTTTATTTGCTCCAAAATCAGGTGTTGTGATCGGATACATGGAAGGTCTTGAGGTTGCCGATCTTGCCGGCACGCGCCTCCATCTCCTTCTCGACATCCGCCAGCGTAACACCGCACTCGTTCATCATGACCATGACATGATAGAACAGGTCGTTGACCTCACCGATGATCTCCTCCTTATCGCCGTTCTTTGCAGCGATAATGGTCTCTGCGGTCTCCTCGCCGACCTTCTTGAGGATTTTGTCCAGACCCTTTTCGAACAGATAGCAGGTATAGGACTTCTCCATCGGCTGCTCTCTTCTCTGCTGAATGACATACTCCATGCTTTCAAATGCGTTCATCGTTTTCGCTCTCCTTCTTTGTTTATGCCTGCTCTTTTTCCCACAGGGTGGTGTAGAAGCAGGTTCTGTTGCCGGTATGGCAGACCGGACCCTTCGGGGTGCCGACGTAAATCAGCGTATCGTCATCGCAGTCGGACAGAATCTTGCTGACGAAAATAAAATTGCCCGAGGTCTCGCCCTTGTTCCACATCTTCTGACGGCTTCTGGAAAAGAACCATGCGGTTCCGGTCTCCATGGTGTTGAGAATCGCCTGCTTGTTGGCATAGCCGAGCATCAGCACCTCGCCGTTGCGCTCGTCCTGACAGATGACCGGAATCAGCTCGGACTTTGCGAAAAATTTATCCAAATTCATTGTGATACTCCTTATTTGCGCACCGGAATGCCCTGTGCGCCGACATATTCCTTGACCTGCGGCACGGTCAGCTCGCCGTAGTGGAACAGCGATGCCGCAAGCGCCGCATCCGCACCGGTCTTTTCAAAGACCTCGGCAAAGTGCGGCAGGCTGCCGCAGCCGCCGGAGGCGATGACCGGAATGCCGACCGCCTCGGATACCAGACGGGTCAGCTCCAAATCAAAGCCGGATTTCGTGCCGTCCTTATCCATCGAGGTCAGCAGGATCTCACCTGCGCCCAATGCCTCGACCTGCTTTGCCCATTCAATGGCATCCAGTCCGGTCGGCTTTCTGCCGCCTGCAACGTAGACCTCAAAGCCGCCGTCCTCGCGGCGGCGCGCGTCAATCGCAACCACCACGCACTGACTGCCGAATTTTTTTGCGGCATCCGCAATCAGCTGCGGATTTTTCACCGCCGCGGAGTTGACGGAAATCTTGTCCGCACCCGCGCGCAGCAGATCCTTAAAATCGTCCGCGGTGCGAATGCCGCCGCCGACCGTCAGCGGAACAAACACCTGCTCCGCCGTACGGCGCACCACGTCAATAATGGTGCCGCGCTTTTCGTAGGTCGCAGTGATGTCCAGAAAGACAATCTCATCCGCGCCCTGAGCGGAATAAAACTTTGCCAGCTCGACCGGATCGCCCGCGTCGCGCAGGTTGACAAAGTTCACGCCCTTGACCACTCTGCCGTCGTTGACATCCAGACAGGGAATGATTCGTTTTGCGAGCATACGGTCACTTCCCTTCCGCTACGGCGATTGCCTCAGCGACATCCAGCTGACCGGTATAAACCGCCTTGCCTGCAATCGCCTCGTCAATGCCCATGTCGCGCAGCTTTGCGATGTCCTCCAGCGTGGACACGCCGCCGGAGGCGACAATGCCGCAGGAAACCGCCGCGCGCAGTGCGCCGAGCTGCTCGAAATTCGGGCCGGACAGCATTCCGTCCTTGTCGATATCTGTAAAGATGATGGTCTTTACTCCGTAGGATTCCATCAGCTTTGCAAACTCAATAAAATCCATTCCGCTGTCCTTCAGCCAGCCCTCGGTGCGGACGGTGCCGGAGAGTGCGTCGATGCCGACGGCAATTTTATCGCCGTACTTTTCGCACGCTTCCTTGACCAGCGGCGGATTCTTGACCGCCGCAGAGCCGATGATGACGCGCGACACGCCCAGAGACAGCACATGAGCGATGTCCTCCATCGTGCGGATACCGCCGCCCAGCTCGACCGTCGCACCGGTTTCGTCAATGACCTGCTTGACGACCGCATAGTTCTGGCGGGAGCCGTCCTTCGCGCCGTCCAGATCAACCATATGAATCAGCTGTGCGCCCGCCGCAAGGAAACCCTTTGCGGTGTCGCACGCGTCCTCTGCTACCTTATGTGCAGTGGCGTAATCGCCGCGCACCAGACGGACACACTTGCCGTCCTTTAAATCAATTGCCGGAAGAATTCTCATTTGCTGCCTCCTACCATGTTGCCAAAGTTGCGCAGGATGGTCATGCCGACCTCACCGCTCTTCTCCGGATGGAACTGCGCGCCGTACATCTGCCCGCGTCCGACCAGCGCCGTGACCTGCGTGTTGTAGTCACAGCTTGCGATCAGCGTTGCCGGGTCGGACGGATACGCCATAAACGTATGGACAAAGTACACATAGGAGCCTTCGTCCACGCCGTCCATCAGCGGGTCTGCGCGGTGATATTTTAAGCTGTTCCAGCCGATCTGCGGCAGCTTGAGGTCGGTGGGAATGCGCTCCACGCGGCCCGGAAGCAGTCCCAGACCCTTGCATACGCGCATCTCGTCGCTCTCCTCGAACAGCATCTGCATACCGAGGCAGATGCCCAGAAACGGCTTGCTCTGCGCCGCACGCAGCAGCGATTCGGTCAGACCGGATTCCTCCAGCGCCTGCATCGCATCCGGAAATGCGCCGACACCCGGCAGGATGATACCGTCCGCCGCATCCATCAGCGCGGCAGAGGTGACGATTTTATTTTCCAGTCCCAGAAAGTTCAGCGCATTGGAAACGCTCATCAGGTTTCCCGCGCCGTAGTCTACGATACCGATGTAGCCCATTTACAGCACTCCTTTCGTGGAGAGCACGCCGCCGCCGGTCTGCGTAACCGCCTGACGCAGCGCGCGGGCACACGCCTTGAACAGCGCCTCCGTGATGTGGTGAGAGTTTGCGCCGTACTCGCTCTTGAGGTGCAGGGTGATGCCCGCATTGAAGGCGAGTGCACGCATAAACTCCTCGGTCATGCACGCATCATATGCGCCGATGACCGCCTGCGGCATGGGTGCGTCAAACACCAGAAATGCGCGTCCGGAGATATCCAGCGCGCAGAAGCCGAGCGCCTCATCCATCGGGACATAGGACGAGCCGAAGCGCGCAATGCCGGAGTGATCGCCGAGCGCCTCCGCAAATGCCTTGCCGAGGACAATACCGGTGTCCTCGACCGTATGGTGGCAGTCCACGTGCAGATCGCCGCAGACCTTGACCTCCAGACCGAAGCCGCCGTGTACGGCAAATGCGGTCAGCATGTGGTCAAAGAAGCCTATGCCGGTGTCGATGGAATGAGTTCCGCCGTCCAGATTCAGCTTGACGGTAATCTGCGTCTCCTTGGTATTTCGGGAAATGCTTGCCTCTCTCATCAGAGTCCTCCCTTTAAGATTTCTTCCAATTCCTCCAGCAGGACGGCATTTTCGCTCTCACTGCCGGTTGTGATACGTAAAAATCCGAATTTTGCAAAATTTCGGATGATGATGCTCTTTTCCTTGAGCGCCTCAAAGATTTCGGTGCATTTGTCCGACTTGACCACTGCGAAGTTGGTGTGCGTCGGAACCACGGTCATATGTCCGTACTGCTCCGCGAGCGCTTGAAGCGCCTGCTCCAGCTGCTGCTTGTTTGCAATGATCTGCGCAGTGCGCGCCTTGATGGTATCCAGATTCTCCAACACCACACATGCCGCGCTCTGCGTCAGCGTGTTGATGTTGTACGGGGAACGGGTCTTGTTCAGCTGACCGACCAGCTCGGTGTTGCCGATGGCAAAGCCCATGCGGATTGCCGCGCAGCCGAATGCCTTGGACAGCGTCTTGAGCACGAGCACATTGTCAAAGCCGGTGCAGACATCCAGAATGCTCTGATCCCAGAAGTCCATATATGCCTCATCCACGACGACCAGTGTATCCGAAAGTGCGGTGCAGATGCGCACGATTTCCTCGCGCGTAAAGCCCTGTCCGCCCGGATTGCACGGATTGGAGAACATCAGCAGGCTCGGCTTGATTTCCTTTGCCTGTGCAATCAGCTCGTCCGCAGTGATCGCAAAGTTCTCGTCCTTCATCACCTTGGCGACCTCGAACTCGCTGACCTCCGCATAGAACTGGTACATGGAAAAGTCCGGCATAATGACCATGACCTTTCCGCCCTTCGGAATAAAGGTGTTGGTAATCAGGCTGAGCAGCTCGTCCGAGCCGTTGCCGCAGACGATGCAGTCCATATGTACGCCGAAGGCGCGGCCTGCCATCTTGCGCAGCACCTTCGCCGCCGGATCGGGATAACGGTTAAATGCCGTGAAATGAATCGCGTCGCCGATTGCCTCGCGCAGCTCATCCGGCATATCATAAAAGCTCTCGTTTGCGTCCAGCTTGATCTGATACTCGTCCTCGGACGGATCGTACGGAACCATGCTGGACAGCTTTTCGGGCAGTGTAATCATGCTTCTCCCCCTCTCAGTCGGACGGAGTTTGCATGTGCCTCCAGCTTTTCGCTGGTCGCCATCGTGATAATGCCGTCCGCAACCTTCATCAGCTCCTCGCGGGAGTACTCAATCACGCTGGTTTTCTTCAAAAACGTGTCCGTGGACAGCGGCGAGAAGAAGCGCGCCGTACCGGAGGTCGGCAGGACGTGGCACGGACCTGCCATGTAATCGCCGAGCGGCTCGGGCGAATACGCACCGAGGAAGATCGCACCGGCATTTTTGAGCAGCGGCAGCAACTCGCGCGGCTGTTCGGTCACGACCTCCAGATGCTCCGGAGCGACCTTGTTTGCCATCACACAGGCATCCTCCAGCGAGTCAAACACCAGACCGATGCCGTAATTCTTGACGGATTCCTGAATAATCTCCCAGCGCGGCAGACGCTTTGCCTGTGCCTCCATCTCAGCTGCAACTGCCTGCGCCATTTCCATGCTGTCGGTCAGCAGGACGGCGCTTGCCATGCGGTCATGCTCCGCCTGGCTGAGCAGGTCGGCTGCGACATAGGCCGGATTTGCGGTTTTGTCCGCGATGACCAGCACCTCGGACGGGCCGGCGATCATGTCAATATCCACCTTGCCGAACGCCTGCTTCTTGGCAGCGGCAACAAATGCATTGCCCGGACCGACAATCTTATCCACCTGCGGGATAAAGCCCGCACCATAGGTCAGCGCGGCAATCGCCTGTACGCCGCCGCAGGCGATGACGAGATCCACACCCGCAATCTTTGCCGCGGTCAGCACGGCATTGCTCAGGTTTTCGGTCGGCGGAGTGACCATGATGATCTGCTCCACACCCGCAACCTTTGCCGGAACCGCATTCATCAGCACGGAGGACGGATACGCCGCCGTGCCGCCCGGCACATAAATACCGACCTTGGACAGACCGCGTACCATCTGTCCGAGCACAGCGCCCTCTGCGCGGCGGTATTCCCACGTCTGTACCATCATCTTCTCGTGATAGTCCGCGATGTTCTTTGCGGACAGCTCCAGCGCATCACGCAGGTCTGTCGGGCAGCTGTCGTATGCCTGCTGAAGCATTTCCGCCGTGATAATATACGGCTTTGCCTTATCAAATTGTTCCGAATAGCGCTCAACCGCCTCAAATCCGTTGCTGCGCACGTCCTCCATGATGGCGGCAACGGCGCGGTCAATATCCGCCGCAGTCTCTGCGGCGCGCGCCTTCATCTCCGCGATCTGACGTTCTTCCGTCACGCCGTCCGCGCGGATGACCTTTAAAAATTCGCTCATTTTATTATTTCGCCTCCAGCGCTGCTTCCAGCAGCTTGGTCAGACGCAGAATGTTCTGCTTCTTCATCTTCATGCTTGCGACGTTGACGATCACGCGCGCGCTGATCGGTGCGACATCCTCATAGACCTCCAGACCGTTCTCCTTCAGCGTCGTGCCGGTCTCGACAATGTCCACGATGGCGTCCGCAAGCTCCAGCAGCGGAGCCAGCTCTACGCTGCCCTCAATTTTAATGGTCTCCACATCCATGTGCTTTTTGGAGAAGAATGCCTTGGTGACCTCCGGATACTTGGTTGCAATCACGCGGGTGTGATAGCCCTCATAGAAGTCCTCACCCTTTTTGCCCGCCAGTGCAAACTTGCACTTGCCGAAGCCGAGATCCAGCGTCTCATAGAACGAGCCGCCCTTTTCCATGATGGTATCCTTGCCGACCACGCCCATGTCGCACACACCGTGCTCCACATAGGTGATAACATCTGCCGCCTTGGCGAGCACCAGCTCCACCTTTGCCTCCGGCACCGGCAGCGCGGTATTTTCCGGCTGCGGCAGGGTGAAGATCAGCTTGCGCGAGCCGCTTCTCAGCTCACTGACATCATAACCGGAGTGCTCCAGCAGCTCCAGTGTTTTCTTTTCCAGTCTGCCCTTGGTCAGAGCGATACGAATGGTATTGCGCGATGTCATGCCTTCACCTCCAGTTTCTCGATGCCGCCGTCCGTCAGGACGACCAGCGTGCCGCAGCCCTTCTTTGCCGCAACTGCCATTGCCTGCTCCTTGGTATCACACGGTGCCAGCTCCGCACCCGGCGCACAGTGGACATAGGTCAGTGCGTCCTTGAGGTTCTCCGGCTTGCAGAATACCAGCTCATCGACCGCTCTGCTCTCCGGCTTGCCGGTCGGAAGAGCCTCGATGTCAACCGCAAAGCCTGCTGCCGGAATATCTCTGCCGAACTTCGCGCAAAGGTGGTCATATCGTCCGCCCTGCAATACGGTCGAGCCGGCGCCGCCGACATATCCGCAGAACATGATACCGGTATAGTAATCCATGCCGTGCACCAGTCCGAGGTCAATCATGACGTTGTCGGCAAAGCCTGCCGCTGCAATCGCATCCATCAGATCCTTCAGGTAGTCAACCGCCTTCAGCACCTTCTGGTTAGAGGTCAGGCTCTTTGCCTCCTCCAGCACCTCGCTGCCGCCGAACAGGGTCGGCATTGCGAGCAGCGCATGATATGCCTCCTGATCCTTGAACGGCTCCAGCGCATCGCTCAGTGCCGCATAGGTTTTATTTTCAATCAGGCGGCGGATGGTTTCCGCGCCCTCACGGTCGATATCCAGCGAACGGATCAGCGCGCGGTAGATGCCCGCATGACCCAGCTCGATGCGGAAATTCTTTCCGCCGACTGCCTCCAGCGCCTCAAACGCCGCAGTCAGAATGTCCAGATCCGCCATCTGTCCGGCAGCACCCAGCAGCTCTGCGCCGCCCTGCATGATCTCGGTGGAATGTCCGCCGTTTGCATGGCGCGCGCGATGCACCTTCTGCATATACGACAGGCGCAGCGGCAGCGCCTCCTCGTCCAGCTTGGTGGAGACCACACGTGCGATCGGAACCGTGTTGTCCGGACGCATGACGACCAGTCTGCCGTTGCGGTCGGTCATCATGTACATGCTCTCCTGGCTGATGCTCGAATCCGCCTGCTGGAATACCTCATAATATTCTATGGACGGAGTGATTACTTCCTCATAGCCGCGCGCTTCCAGTGCCGCACGGATGCGTCTCTCGTTCTGACGGAACAGACCCGCCGCCTCGAACAGGCGGTCACGGGTACCCTCCGGCGTGGAGATTGCGTATCTGTTCATAAATCGAATTTCCTTCCTTTATCGCTTTAGTGCTTTAAAATAGTAACACTGCTTCAGCGTTCTGTCAAGAGCCATGCACATCAATTACCCGGTTTTTTACGGACATTTTGCATTTGCTCTGGATTTTTTGTCTGCCGCGCAAAACTGCGCAACGCGACTTCTTTATCATACCATACCACGGGCATACTTGCACGCATTTTACGGAAAAAATGGCAGATTTCGTCACTTTTCCGCATCAGAACAGGCTGACCTGCGTGCTTTTGGCCATTCCGCTGAGAGCCCCGATCTGCTCGAGCAGCTCGACCACGCCCTTGGATACCTTCGGGCAGCGCACCACGACCTCCTCCATGGACAGGAACTCTCCGTTTTTGCGCTCCTCCACGATGGAATTGGCTGCCTGCTCGCCCACACCCGGCATACTGGTAAACGGCGGCACCAGTCCGTTGTCGCGGATGAGGAACTTGGTGGAATCCGACTCATAAATGTTCATCGGGTGGAACGTGAAGCCGCGGTGATAAAATTCATGCACGACCTCCAGCGTGGTCATGGTTTCCTTTTCCGCCGCGGAAATTGTCTTATCCCGCTCCTTTTCGCGCAGCTCCTGATATTTCTGAACGCAGACCTCGTCGCCGCGCACCATACAGTTTGCGTCAAAGCCCTTTGCGCGGATGGAAAAATACGCGCTGTAAAACGCCAGCGGCTTGTGTACCTTAAACCACGCGATACGGTATGCCATCATGACATACGCAACCGCATGTGCCTTCGGGAACATATACTTGATCTTTTTGCACGATTCGATATACCAGTCCGGCACGTCCTGCGCCTTCATGGCCTCCTCCCACTCCGGCTTGAGGCCCTTGCCCTTACGCACTGCCTCCATGATGGTGAATGACAGCTTTGGCTCTACGCCCTTGCCCATCAGATAGTTCATAATATCGTCACGGCAGCAGATGCACTGCTTCAGCGGCACACCGCTCTGTACCAGCGTCTGCGCGTTGCCCAGCCATACGTCCGTGCCGTGAGACAGACCGGAGATACACAGCAGGTCATCGAAGGAGGAGGGCTTGGTGTCGCGCACCATGCCGCGGACAAACTTGGTGCCGAACTCCGGCACCGCCAGACAGCCCAAATCACCCAGAATGGGATCCGGCTCATCCGTCACATAGTTGAGCGCCTTATTGGAGGTAAACAGGCTCATCACGTCCGGATCGCTCAGCGAGATCTCGCGCGCGTTTACGCCGGTCATTTCCTCCAGATGCTTGATAATCGTCGGATCATCGTGCCCCAGCTCGTCCAGCTTGAGCAGGTTTTCGTCGATGGAGTGATACTCGAAATGGGTGGTAATGATCTCGGAATCCGGATCGTCCGCCGGATGCTGAATCGGGCAGAAATCATAGATATCGACCTCCTGCGGGACGACGACGATGCCGCCCGGATGCTGACCGGAGGTTCGCTTGATGCCGGTGCAGCCGGCGACCAGACGGTTTTCCTCCGCACGTCCGACCTCCAGCCCGCGCTCCGCCATGTACTTTTTGACATAGCCGTAGGCGGTTTTTTCCGCGACTGTACCGATCGTGCCTGCACGGAACACATGGTCGTGTCCGAACAGCTCGCCGGTGTACCAGTGAATTTTGGACTGATATTCGCCGGAAAAATTCAGGTCGATATCGGGCACCTTGTCGCCGTTAAAGCCCAGAAAGGTTTCGAATGGAATGGAAAAGCCCTCGCGGCTCAGCTCTGCACCGCATTTGGGGCACTTCTTGGGCGGCAGATCAACGCCGCAGCCCACGCCCTCATTCTCATGCCATTCCAGATATTTGCACTCCGGACACAGATAATGCGGTGCGAGCGAATTTACCTCGGTGATATCCGACATAAATGCCGCGAGTGACGAGCCAACCGAACCACGCGAGCCAACCAGATAGCCATCTTCCAGCGACTTGCCCACCAGCTTCTGCGCGATGATATACATCACGTCATAGCCGTTGCCGATGATCGAGCCGAGCTCACGCTCCAGACGCTTCTGGACGATTTCCGGCAGTGGATCGCCGTACATCTTCTTCGCCTTGGTGTAGCACAGCGTTTCCAGCTCCTCCGCCGAGCCTTCGATCTTTGGCGGATAGTTTTCACGCGGAACCGGACGCAGCGTATCGCACCAGTCCGCGACCTTATTCGTATTCGTGACCACGACCTCATAGGCGCGGTCGCTGCCCAGATAGGAAAATTCCTCCAGCATTTCATCCGTCGTGCGGAGATACAGCGGCGCCTGATTGTCCGCATCGGTAAAGCCCATACCGGCCATCAGAATGCGGCGGAACGCCTCGTCCTCCGGCTCCAGAAAATGCACGTCGCCGGTCGCAACGCACGGCTTGCCGAGATCGTCCGCCAGCTGAAGCACCTTGCGGTTAAAATCACGCAGCTGCTCCTCGTCCTTTGCCAGCCCCTTTGCAATCATGAACCGGTTGTTGTCAATCGGCTGAATCTCCAGATAATCATAAAAATCCGCGATACGGTGCAGGGTTTCGTCGTCTGCGCCGCCCACAATTGCCTGAAACAGCTCACCTGCCTCGCACGCGGAGCCGAAAATCAGCCCCTCACGGTGGCGGATCAGCTCACTGCGCGGCATGATCGGGCGGCGGTTATAGTACTTCAGGTGTCCCAGAGAAATCAGCTTATAGAGATTTTTCAGTCCCACTTGGTTTTTTGCCAAAATGATAAAGTGATAGCGCCGCAGATTTTTCAGGCTTCCGGTCTTTGCCTTGAGCCGCGCCAGCAGCGGATTGATATCCGAAATTCGCGTGGCATTTTGCTCGGTTTTGAGCTTGTCCAGCAGCTTGATAAAGATTTTTGCCAGCACGCCGGCATCCTCGCTCGCGCGGTGGTGCTCAAATGGCCCGACCTTCAGCTCCTTTGCCAGAACGTTCAGCTTATGCTTTTTCATCTCCGGGAACAGGATGCGCGACATCTCCACGGTGTCAATCGAGGTATAGCCATACGTCAGGCCCAGCCGGTCACACGCGGCCTTTAAAAAGCCGGTATCAAAGCCCGCGTTGTGCGCGACCAGCGGAAGGTCTTCGGCAAACGCAAAGAATGCCGGAATCGCCTCGGACAGCTCGGGTGCATCCGCAACCATCTCATCCGTGATGCCGGTCAGCTCGGTGATATTTGCCGGAATCGGCTTGTGCGGGTTCACATAGGTCTGAAATTCGCCGATAATTTCGCCGCCCCGGATTTTGGTTGCTGCAATCTCGGTGATCTCCTCCTCCGAGGCGCGCAGTCCGGTGGTTTCGAGGTCGAAGCACACAAACGTGCCGTCCAGAGAATCGTCATAGCTGCCGCGCACCACTGCGACCGTATCCGCGTCGTTGACGTAATACGCCTCCACGCCGTACAGCACCTTGAGGTCGATTTTATTGCGCTCGATGGCGTGCATCGCATCCGGAAACGCCTGTGCCACGCCGTGATCGGTCACCGCAATCGCGGTGTGTCCCCACGCCTTTGCGCGCTTCATCAGCTCCTTCATCGGCGTCATGCCGTCCATCGTGGACATATTCGTGTGCAGATGCAGCTCCACGCGCTTCTGCTCACAGGTATCCATGCGCATCGGCTTTTTGCTCAGTGCGATGCCGGTCGGGTCGAGAATGGTTTCCTTTTCATAGGTATCATACGACACCTTGCCCTGAATGGTCAGATACATACCGGTCTTGATGACATCCATCAGCTCGCCCGCCTTTTCCTTGGCGACAAACTTGCTCACGCGCATGGACGAGGTCAGATCGGTCACATCAAAGCCGATCTTGACCCATTCCTTGCCGGTATTCTTGCTCTTGATGTCACGGTGCTCCACAAAAAACACCTCGCCGCGGATGGTCGCGCTGTCGATGGAATGCGCCGCATCGCGGATGGAAACAATCGGCTCCTGCATCAGTCTGCCGTACAGCAGATTGTCCTTTTTGACCGCCATTGCCCTGCGCGCAGGCGGACGCTTTGCGGATTTTTCCGTCTTTTTCGGTTCCTTTTTGACCGGCGGCTCGGGCGGCGGAGCTGCCTCTGCCCTGCGCGGCGCAGACGGTGCAGGCGGCTCGGGATGAAACGCCTGTGTCTCATAGGCTGCGGTCTCAAGTGTATACTCCAGACCGGTTTCCGCACGGATCAGATCCGGAATCTGCCGCAGCGCGGTGGAAAGATAGTCAATTCCGGTTTGCAGCATAGTGATGCACAGGCGGTTATCCTGCGTTTCCCATCTGCTGTCCGCCAGCAGTCCCTGCGCGCACGGGCTTTTGCAGATCAGATATTCGCGCAAGGAACCAAGATATTCCTCCGTCAGCTCGGTGAGCGCGTACTGCGGCGAAATGCGCACGCGCGCCAGTCCGTAGACATCACGAATCCCGTTTTCCATCTGCATCAGAATCCGACGCGGCACAATGCTGTCAAACCGCACCTTGCACAGCACGGCGCGCTGGTCATGGCTGACTGCAACGGAGCATACCTCTCCGCCGGAAAGGTATGCTCCGTTCGCTTCATCCAAATATCGGTTAAACAATTCGGATAGACTTGCCAAATCAATTCTCCTTTAACAGAGCGTGGATTTCTTCCATCAGGCAGTCCACAAGCTGCTCCTGCGGAACCTTGCGGATGATCTCGCCCTTGCGGAAAATCAGACCGACCCCGTCACCGCCCGCGATGCCGATGTCCGCCTCTCGCGCCTCGCCCGGTCCGTTGACCGCGCAGCCCATGACGGCAACCTTGAGCCGCGCATTCAAGTGAGACACACGCTGCTCGACCTCATTTGCAATCGAAATCAGGTCAATCTTGGTGCGCCCGCAGGTCGGGCAGGACACAATATTCACGCCGGTCTCGTTCAGACCGACCGCCTTTAAAATCGCATATGCCGCACCGATTTCGCGCACCGGATCCGCGGTCAGGGATACCCGGATGGTATCGCCGATGCCCAGTGCGAGCAGACCGCCGATGCCTGCGGCGGACTTTACGGTGCCCATGTACTCCGTTCCCGCCTCGGTGACGCCGAGGTGGAGCGGATAATTCGTGCGCTCGTGCATCAGCTGATAGGCCTTCATCGTGGTCGGCACGCTGGAGGACTTGAGCGATACACAGATGTCATCAAAGCCATAGCGGTTGAGCAGCGAAATATGGTACAGCGCACTCTCCACCATCGCCTCCGGCGTGGGAGAGCCGTATTTTTCCAGAATTTCCTTTTCAATCGAGCCGGAATTAACACCGATTCGGATCGGAATGTGCTTTTCCAAGCATTTTTCCGCAACTGCTTTGACCCGTTCCTCCGAGCCGATATTGCCCGGATTGATGCGGATCTTGCTTACGCCTGCATCCGCCGCCGCCAGTGCCAGTCGATAGTCGAAGTGAATGTCCGCCACCACCGGAATCGGCGACTCCTTACAAATGACCTTGAGCGCTTCCGCAGACTCCGCATTCGGAACCGTGCAGCGCACAATCTGACAGCCTGCTTCATACAGCTGACGAATCTGTGCCAGCGTTGCCGCCGCGTCCGCGGTGTCGGTATTGGTCATGGACTGCACCACGACGGGAGCGCCTCCGCCGATCGGTACATTGCCCACCAGAATCTGTTTGGTTTTCATACGTTCCTCACTTTTATCCGATCAGGCGGGTGATATCCTGGAAGGTCACATACAGCATCAGTGCCATAAGCAGTGCCAGTCCGCCCGCATGAATATAGCCCTCGTATTTTTTATTGACCGGTCTGCGCAGAATCAGCTCGATGAGGATAAACAGCAGCCGTCCGCCGTCCAGCGCCGGAAGCGGCAGCAGATTCATCACGCCGAGGTTGATGGAGATAAACGCGATCATCATCAAAAAGCTGCGGAAGCTCGCCTGTGCGGTCTCCGCCAGCACATCGGTCACGCCGACCGGACCGGACAGCTGATCCACACCGACCGCGCCGGAAATCAGATCGCCCAAGCTGATCCACACCAGCCGCGCATAATTAAACGCGGTGTACACACTGTATTTGAGCTTATCAAATATGGTGGCATCGTGCGTGCGGAAATTGAGCCCGTAACGCATTTCGCCCTCCGGATCGCCCTCGAAATGCGTCAGCGGAACCGGAACCTCCTCCAGCAGAAGGGTTTGCCCGCCGCGGCGCACCTTGATGTCATACCGGTCGTCATTGCCGCGGCTGAGTGCCACCGTGATATCAGTATTGAGCAGGATGCGGTAGCCGTCGATGCTCAGAATGGTATCTCCCGCCTTTAACTGCTCCGCGCCCGCAAAGCCCGCTTCAGTGGATTCCAGCGTGTTTTCCGCCACGGTCTGAATCGGCGCATAGCAGAACAGCACAATCAGCAGACCGGCAATAAAGTTCATCAGCGCGCCGGCGGCAATAATCAGCGCACGATGCGGTGCATCCGCGCGGTTGAAGCTGCCCTCGGTATCACTGTCCTCGTCCTCGCCTTCCATCACACATGCTCCGCCGAACGGCAGTGCGCACAGCTTAAACTCGGTTTCTCCGATTTTCTTTTTGAAAATCGCCGGTCCCATGCCGATCCAAAATTCATTGACCCGGACGCCGGAAAAACGTGCCGCTGCAAAATGTCCCGCCTCGTGCACAATAATTAGGCATCCAAAGCCCAGAATTGCCAAAATAACGGTTGCTATCGTCAAAAAAACACCTACTTTACTGTGTTCAGCACCGCTTCGCGGGCTGCCTGATCGCAGGACAGAACGTCCTCGACCGTAATGGAGGAGCGGAACGGAACCGCTTCCATCGCACCCTCCACCAGCTCCGCGATTTCGTGGAACCGGATTTTATCGTTCAGGAACAGCGATACCGCAGCTTCATTCGCGCCGTTGAGCACCGCGCCCAGACTGCCCTTCTGCTGCGCCGCGCGGCGCGCCAGGCGAAGCGCCGGAAATGCCTGCATATCCGGCTCGGCAAAGGTCAGCTTTGCGATCTGCGCCAGATTGAGCGGTTTGACCTTGCAGTACGTGCGCGCCGGATAGGTCAGCGCGTACTGAATCGGCAGGCGCATATCCGGATTGCCCAGCTGGGCAATCACCGAGCGGT
>JAEDEU010000136.1 GCA_016293155.1 Clostridiaceae bacterium
CAGAGCACCTCCTCGCCCATCATCGACGCGGACATCGGCTCCAACGGAAGCGTTGCCATCGTTACAGATGAGGCAGGCTACAAAAGCGGCGTCACGGTATATAATGTGGCGAACGAGAAGCTCTACAACTGGTATTCGTCCAACTACTACATCATGTCCGCCGCGCTGTCTCCGAACAAAAAGCATCTGGCGCTGTTCACCTTCAAGCAGGAGGGCACGGAGACCAAGTCCCGCGTGTTCTTCGCGGACACGACGCAGGATATGCCCGCCTCCAACGGCGGCGACAACGGCTCCAGCGAACCGGAAATCGGCGTGGATCTGGGCAACAGCCTCGTGCTGGACATGAAATTCATTGACAAAAATACACTCTGCGTTGTGTGTGACGATGCAACCTATTTCGTCTCGCGGCGCGGAAAGATCAAATACCAAAAGGACTATCCCGTGGACGCACTGGTCGCGTTCGATTTCTCGGACGACCGGCTTGCGCTCGCGCTCAAGTCCTACTCCAAGTCCGCCCGCGCGGAGCTCTCACTCATCAGTGCGAGCGGACGCGAATCCAAGCATCCGCTTGAGCTGAACGACGAGCCGGATTCCATCAGCTACAACAACGGCAAGCTCGCCGTGCTGACGGGTGATACCCTGCGCTTCTACAACGGCAAGCTCAAGCTGCTGGATGAGCAGGAGGGCATGGTCGGCTGCTCCCGCGTCTATATGCGCGATGACGGCACAGCGGTCTGTCTGTTCGGCAGCCATGCCCGAATTACCGCAATCGGCAAAGCACAGTCATAGCGACTGCGCAGAGAAAAGGGAAGAAAGAACAAAAGCGGTGTCGCTCCGCTTTTCGCCCGATCTCCCGTTTCACACAATCACAACAGTAAGCATTTGAAAGGATGGATTGTATGGCAACCGTAGATATTATTCTTCTTGCGGTCATAATCATTTACATGGTCGCGGGTTTTGCGCGCGGCTTTGTTTCGACCTGCCTGCATACCGTTGCATCCATTCTGTCCTTCTTTGCGGCAATCTTCGCCGCACGCATCTGCGCTCCGCTGCTTGCGTCGCATCTGCTGAGCCTGCCCTCCGAGGAGCGGCTTGTGCAGTCGGCGGACTTTTCCGCACAGTCTGCGCAGGAGCTGTGGGATTCCATGTCCGGCTATCTGCAAAATGTGCTGACCGACGCGGGCGTGACGGTGGAAACCCTCCAGCAGAGTGAAAATCCGGTGCAGACGCTGCGGGAGATTTTGCAGAGCAATCTGGCGGAATCCATCGTATTCCTGCTGACGGCCGTTGTGCTGTTCCTGCTGTTCTCCGCGGTCTGCGGCGCGGTGATCCGCCTGCTCAATGTGGTCGCACAGCTTCCGGTGCTGCACACGTGCAATACGCTGCTCGGCGGCATCACCGGCGCACTCACTGGTCTGATCCTGTGTACCTGCGTGCTGTGGGCGCTCAAGACCTTTGTCCCCGCAATCTACTCGGATGCGGGTCTGCTCTCCCCCGCCGTGATGCAGGAAACCGAGCTCGCACGCCGCCTGTCCGGCTGGAACGGCGGATTCTCGCTGTACGAGACCGAACCGCAAATGTAAGCAATTCCCATTCATCAACACCGAACCGGTGTGGAAAGGATTTTTCCATATGCAAATGCCATTATGCTCCCGCTGCAAAAAGAACGTGGCGGTAGTCTTTATCTCTCAGATGAACAGCGACCCCTCCAAGAATCAGGGGTACTGCCTCAAATGTGCCCGTGAGCTGGGCATCGGTCCGATCAACGGTCTGATGCAGCAGATGGGTCTGACCGACGAGGACATCGACCAGATGTCCTCCAGCATGACGGACTTCAGCCAGTATATGCCGGACGTCGACGATCAGGCGATCGCACTGTCGGAGGAGCCGGACGAGGACGGCGACGACAAGTCGGATGACGACATCGGCCGCACCCGTTCCTTCCCGTTTCTGGAAAAAATGTTCCGTGGCGGTCTGGGCGACTCCGTGGATGCTTCCGCGCCCAAAAAGACCGAGGACGGCAAAAAGGATAAAAAGCGCAAAAACTTAAACGCATACTGCACAGATCTGACCGCGCGCGCCCGCGAAGGCAAGCTGGACAACATCGTCGGACGCGACAGCGAAACCCAGCGCGTGATCCAGATCCTCGGCCGCCGCCAGAAGAACAATCCCTGTCTGATCGGTGAGCCGGGTGTCGGCAAAACCGCCGTGGCGGAGGGTCTTGCCCTGCGCATCGCCTCCGGCAATGTGCCGTATAAGCTCAAGGACAAGGAAATTCATCTGCTCGACCTCACCGCACTGGTTGCGGGCACGCAGTTCCGCGGACAGTTCGAGAGCCGCATGAAGGGACTCATCGAAGAGGTCAAGAAGCTCGGCAACATCATTCTGGTCATCGACGAGGTGCACAACATCGTCGGCGCGGGCGATGCCGAGGGCTCCATGAATGCCGCAAACATCCTGAAGCCCGCCCTTTCGCGCGGCGAAATTCAGGTCATCGGCGCAACCACCTTTGCCGAATACCGCAAATATATCGAAAAGGACGCCGCACTGGAGCGCCGCTTCCAGCCGGTCACCATCGCGGAGCCGTCCATCGCGGATACCGCGGATATCCTCAAGGGCATCCGCCATTACTATGAATCCTATCACGGCGTTATCATCTCGGAGGAGATCTGCGAGCAGGCGGCAAGCCTGTCCGAGCGCTACATCACCGACCGTTTCCTGCCGGATAAGGCAATCGACCTCATTGACGAGGCGTGCTCCCGTCTGAATCTGGACAATCCGGCAGCGGGCGAGCTGCCGACGCTGGAAAAGGAGCTGGACGCCATCCACGGCAAGCAGGACGGTCTGTTGCAGGAGCCGCAGAATGAAGCCACCTACGAAAAGATGGCGGAGCTGAAAAGCCGCGAGCTGCAAATCGACAGCCGCGTGCGGGAGCTGCGTGAGCTGCCCACTCCGGTGCTGACCGCCGATCACCTTGCCGGTGTCATCGAGCTTTGGACCGGCGTGCCGGCCTCCAAGGTCTGCGAGCAGGAGTTTTCTCGTCTGATTGGTCTGGAGGA
The DNA here is from genome assembly GCA_016293155.1 of Clostridiaceae bacterium. Lineage (GTDB taxonomy): Bacteria > Bacillota > Clostridia > Oscillospirales > Butyricicoccaceae > JAEDEU01. The sequence continues at coordinate 3,060 of JAEDEU010000136.1, forward strand.
GCGTCTGCGCAGACGGGTCGTCGGTCAGGACAAGGCGACCGACGCGGTAGCACATGCGGTGCGCCGCTCGCGTGCGGGCATCAGTCCCAAGCAGAAGCCGGTTTCCTTCATCTTCGTGGGTCCGACCGGCGTGGGCAAGACCGAGCTGGTCAAGGCGCTGGCGGAGGATCTGTTTGACGCACCGGAATCGCTCATCCGTCTGGATATGTCCGAATACATGGAAAAGCACACGGTTTCCCGTCTGATCGGCTCGCCTCCGGGCTATGTCGGCTATGACGAGGCAGGTCAGCTGACCGAAAAAATCCGCCGCCGCCCGTACTCGGTCGTCCTATTCGACGAAATCGAAAAGGCGCATCCGGATGTCCTCAACATCCTGTTACAGGTGCTGGATGACGGACGCATTACGGACGCACAGGGTCGTGTGGTCTCCTTCGAGCACGCGATTATCGTCATGACCTCCAACGCAGGCTCCGACCGCTCCGGCGGCTCACTGGGCTTCGGCAAGTCGGTTTCCGAGCAGGGCTCCGACCGCGCGCTCAAGGCGCTCTCCGAATTCCTGCGCCCGGAGTTCCTCAACCGCATCGACGAGGTTATTTCGTTCAACCACCTCAGCGAGGAGGATTTTGGACAGATCGCGGGCATCATGCTCGGACAGCTGCGCGACGCACTCAAGGAGCGCGGCATTCGCCTGACCTGGGACGACACATTGGTACAGTGGCTGGTCAAGGAATCGTATTCGGTCAAGTTCGGCGCGCGCAATCTGCGCCGCCTGATCGAAAAGAAGCTGGAAGACGAGCTGGCAAACCGGATCATCTCCGCATGGGAGCATCCGCTGGTCGGCGCAAACATCACCGCGGACGAAAACGGTCCGGTGATCGAGACAATCTGATTTCAGACAGAACAAAACTGCCGGAGGCTGAGCTTCCGGCAGTTTTTGCGCAAAATTGACTTTTA
>JAEDEU010000137.1 GCA_016293155.1 Clostridiaceae bacterium
GCATTCGCCTTGCCTCTCCCTCCGGGAGAGGTGGATTCAACCGAAGGTTGAAGACGGAGAGGGCTCCGAAACGGGATTTCCAGTTTTACAGCGCACCCTTTTCTCAGTCAAACAGCTTGAGCGATTCTCTGCCCTTCATCTTGTCCTCCCAGACCGGGCTCATGGAGCGCAGGCGCTCTACGACCTGCGTTACCTTTTCGATGATGTAGTCCACATCCTCGACGGTATTCTGCTCGCCGAGCGTAATGCGCAGGGAGCCGTGTGCGATCTCGTGCGGCAGTCCGATGCTCATCAGCACGTGGGACGGGTCGAGTGAGCCGGTGGAGCACGCCGAGCCGGTGGAAGCGCAGATGCCGAACTGGTCGAGCATGAGGATCAGACCCTCGCCCTCGACGCACTCGATGACGAAGCTCGCGGTGCCCGGCAGGCGGTTGACCGGATCGCCGGTCAGGCGGGTGTACGGAATCTTGAGGATGCCCTCGGTCAGGCGCTCGCGCAGCCCGCGGACATACGGCAGAACGGTGTCCATGTTCTCGGTTGCGGCGCGGATCGCCTCACCCAGACCGACGATGCCTGCAACGTTCTCGGTGCCGCTGCGCTTGTTGGACTCCTGTCCGCCGCCGTGAATCAGCGGCTCCAGCGGAATGCCCTTGCGGCAGTACAGCGCGCCGGTGCCCTTCGGGCCGCGGATCTTGTGACCGGACAGGCTGAGCAGGTCGATGCCCATCTCCTGCACGTCAATCTTCATATGACCGATGCCCTGCACCGCGTCGGTGTGGAACAGCGTGCCCTTTCTGTGGCAGATGTCTGCGATTTCCTTGAGCGGCTGAATGGTGCCGATCTCGTTGTTTGCCGCCATAACGGAAACCAGAGCGGTGCGGTCGGTGATGGACTCCTCAAGCTGCTTCAGATCGACATGACCCTGCTCGTCAACGTCCAAATAGGTGACCTCACAGCCGAGCGCCTTTTCGCAGAACTCGCAGGTATGCAGGATTGCGTGGTGCTCAATCTTGGTGGTAATGATGTGGTTTTTGCCCTTTTTCAGCGCGCCGCCGAACAGCACGCCCTTGATGGCAAGGTTATCCGCCTCAGAGCCGCCGGAGGTGAAGATAACCTCCTTGATGTTGCTGTACGGATCGGTGCGCACCTCTGCGCCGATCGCCTTTTCCACCTGATTGCGCGCACGGCGGACTGCCTGCTTTTCGCGCACGCCGATGGAGTACAGGCTGGACGGGTTGCCGTAGCCGTCACCCTTGAGGTACGGCAGCATTGCATTGTATACATTTTCGGAAATCGGCGTAGTCGCCGCGTTATCCGAGTAAACAAAACGTTTCATTTGACGTTCCTCCACATTCCTTGTTGGATTCCGAAAACGCAGTGCTCCCGCGCCGGAAAACAAGGCTGAATTTCACTGATATTAAATATACACCTATTTTGTAGGGATTGCAATACCCCTTTGAAATTTTCGGAAAATCGGATTTTTTTCGCAGTATGTGCGAACTTTTCCCACCTGTTATTTTATTGTACTCTTTTCCGGTAGAGATTGCAAACGAATTTTCAGATTTCGGACATTTGACAACAAAACAATGCCGTGCTACAATTTTTTTCACGTACACGTAAAAAACGCACTATTTCATTTGTTTGAGAGGTTATCATAATGTCCGAAAACCGCATGAAACAGCGTCTGATTAAGCTGACGGAGGATCGGCGCGTGATGATTCCGCGCTCCATCAATGCGCGCATGAATCCGACCGTGCTCGAATGCGACGAGCAGACGCACACCCTTCTGATTGCATTCCCCACTGCGGAATGGATGTCCAATCCGATGGGCATCATCCACGGCGGCATCCTGTCCACGGCGGCGGATATCTCCATGGGTACGCTGTGCTTTTATCTCGCGGCGGAAAATCTCTGCCCGACCGGCAGCCTGAGCATCAATTATCTGCGCCCGGGCGTCATTGGTCCGCGCCTGATCTGCCGCGCCCACAGCGATTTCTTCGGACGCACCGTCCTGCACACCAGCTGTGAGGCGTGGATGGAGGATGCGCCGGACAAGCTGGTCTTTACCGCAACCGGTGTTTTCGTCAATGTACGCCGCGAAGTCGTCGACCGATAGCCTTTGCCCGATAATCTTTAAGTTTTTTTCAACTTTTTTTGATTTGTTCACAAAATATACACATTTATCGGTTACAATAAAATTCGAAATAGAGTCATCTCTATTGAACTCTTTTATTTCTCTTTTACCCCCCTAATTTTAGGAAGAAGCAGGTGCTCCCCCCAAAGCACCTGCTTTTTCTATGTTATCCCCAGCTCTGCGCGAGAAGAATGATGAGAATATTGATTGCAAATAGTATAAATATTTTGTAATTATACAATAACAAAATCCCTCCAGACAAATCAAAGCCCTTCTGCTTCCAGTATGTGCAGAAGGGCTTTTCTTTCATTCTTCCAAAATGCTCTGATACAGTACATTCTTGCGCACGCCGCAGTCCTTTGCCGCCTGCCGGACGGCATCGCGCGGCGTCATACCGCCCGCGGTCAGCTCCGCAACGCGCTCCCGCGCACGCTGCATTTTGACCTCCTCGCTGTCCTCTGCCGCTTCAGCGGACGCGCCCTCGATGACGAGCACATACTCGCCGCGCGGGTCGTTCTCCTCGTAATACGCCACCGCCTCGGGCAGGGTCATGCGTAGGCATTCCTCGTGCAGCTTGGTGATTTCGCGCGCCATCGCAATGCGCCGGTCGCCCAGCGCGGCGTGCAGATCGGCGAGCGTGCCGCGCAGCTTGTGCGGCGCTTCATAGACAATCATGGTACGTGTTTCGCGGGAAAGCAGCTCCAAACGCTGTTTTCTGGGCTTTTTCTGCACCGGAAGAAAGCCTTCAAAGCACCAGTACGCAGATGGCAGTCCGCTCTGCGCCAGCGCGCAGACCGCCGCGCACGCGCCCGGAATCGGTACGACCGGAATGCCGTGCTCCGCGCACAGCGCCACCAGATCCTCACCCGGATCGCTGACCGCCGGCGTGCCGGCATCCGTCATCAGTGCACAGCTTTCGCCGCTTAAAATGCGCTGAACGATCTCGCCGCCGCGCTGCTTTCGATTGTGTTCATAGTAGCTGACCATCGGCTTGGAGATTTCCAGATGGCGCAGCAGCTTTGCGGACACGCGCGTGTCCTCCGCGGCGATGAAGTCGCACTCCTTTAAAATGCGCACCGCGCGGTAGGTCAGATCCTCCAGATTGCCGATCGGTGTTGCGACCAGATAAAGCGTTCCCATAGTATCACTTCCTGTATATCAATCATTTTACTTTACGTTTCGTATTCATCCCTATGATAGATGCGGCGGTACTCATCGGTGTGGCTGCCGTCCTCCCGACAAACCAGCAGCGGCGGCAGGACGGACAGCCCGGGCGCCGAGCCCTTGCGCGCCTCGATCAGTACCACGGACGGCACCGCCGACGCCCGCTGATGCACAAACCGCAGCCGTTTCGGCTCCAGTCCTGCGGCGCGGAACGCCGCCATGCTCTCCGCGAGCCGCTCCGGACGGTGGACAAACGCCGCGCGTCCGCCGAACTTGACCAAAAATCCCGCCGCGCGGATGGCATCCTCCATCGTGCAGTGCTCCTCCTCCCGCGCGCCCCGGCGCTGTGCGCCATCCGCGGAATAGCCGCTTCCCTGCACAAAATACGGCGGATTACAGATGATATAGTCAAATTTCCGGTTTTCAAACAGCTTTTTGTGCTGCTTCAAATCTCCCTCTACGACGGTCATCCGATCCGCAATGCGGTTGTGCTCCGCGTTCTCCCGCGCAAGCTGTGCCAGCTCCGGCTGAATCTCCAGACCGGTGACTTTGAGCCGCGCAAACCGCGCACAAAGCAGCACACACAATGCGCCGTTGCCGCAGCCCAGATCCAGCACCTGTCCGCCCGCGGGCGGTGCGGCGAAGTCGGAAAGCAGAATGCTGTCCTGCCCGAGCTTAAAAAACCGGTCGTCCTGAAGCA
>JAEDEU010000138.1 GCA_016293155.1 Clostridiaceae bacterium
GCAGGCTTCCATCTGTCCAATCCCGGACGCGGCACCAGTGAGCCGGAGGAAACCGTGCGCGCAGTCGGTGAAGAACTGGCGCTTCGTCCTGCGCAGTATTTTACTTGCCACTGTACCGGAATTCCGTCCTATGAGCGCCTGCGGGAGGTGCTCGGCGAGCGCATCCGTTATGCCTCCGCCGGAACAGTACTCACACTGCAATAAAACAAGAATGCAAAGGCAGCACTCTGTGTCATTCGAAACACAGTGGTGCTGCCTTTTGGATTTTTCTGCCGATAAAGTGTCATTTCCGTCATAGAAAATCTCGTGATTCCATTTTTTCATAATCGGAACGGAGAATGCAGCATGATCGCACCGAACCGAAAAAATCCTCTTTTTTATGCTATTTTTAGCTGATTTTTTTGTTGCAAATCATGTGTACGTTCGGTATAATTGATAAGGCGGCAATGTTGCTGCCATGAACTGACAACAGTTTGTTTCTGCACATCAAAATGAAGGAGCTGATATACTGTGCCAAAGAAACTGTACATCACAGAGACTGTCCTGCGTGACGCAAACCAGTCCCTGTGCGCGACCCGTATCCCGATCGAGGATTTCGTTGATATTCTGGAAACCATGGATCAGGCGGGTTACTATTCCGTTGAGTGCTGGGGCGGCGCAACGTTTGATTCCTGCCTTCGTTATCTGAACGAAGATCCGTGGGAGCGCCTGCGCACCATCCGCAAGCACATGCCGAACACCAAGCTGCAGATGCTGCTGCGCGGTCAGAACATTCTGGGCTATCGTCACTACTCCGACGAGGCTGTCCGCGGCTTTGTCCGCAAGAGTGTCGAGAACGGCATTGACATCATCCGCATCTTTGACGCACTGAATGACCTGCGCAACATCGAGGTTGCCGTTGACGAATGCCTGAAGGCAGGCGCTGAGGCTCAGGGCGTTATGTGCTACACCAAGAGCCCGGTTCACACGCTGGAGAAGTATGTTGCTCAGGCGAAGGAGCTGGAGCGCATGGGCTGCCAGTCCCTGTGCATCAAGGACATGGCTGCGCTGCTCTCTCCGCAGGAGGCTTACGACCTGGTCAAGGCACTGAAGGAAAATTGCAGCCTGAAGGTTGTTGTTCACACCCACAGCACCACCGGTCTGGGCGCTATGACCCTGCTGAAGGCTGTTGAGGCAGGCGCGGATGTCATCGACTGTGCAATCTCTCCGTTTGCAGGCGGTACCTCTCAGCCGTGCACCGAGTCCATGAGCTACACCCTGAAGCAGATGGGCTACGACACCGGTCTGAAGGAAGACGTCCTGACCAAGATCAAGACCCATTTCGCACCGGTGAAGAAGAAGTTCCTTGAGAACGGTCAGATCAACCCGTACGTAATGGCTACCAATGCAGACGGTCTGATCTATCAGGTTCCGGGCGGTATGCTGTCCAACCTGATCGCAAACCTGACCGATATGAACTCCATGGATAAGTTCGATGCAGTTCTGGCAGAGATCCCGAACGTCCGCAAGGATCTGGGCTATCCGCCGCTGGTTACCCCGCTGAGCCAGATGGTCGGCTCTCAGGCAACCGTCAATGTCATCATGGGCGAGCGCTACAAGAGCTTCCCGAAGGAAATCGTCGCTTATCTCCGCGGTGAGTACGGTCGTGCACCGGGCGAGGTCAATGCGGACATCATTAAGAAGGCTCTGGGCGATGAGAAGCCGATGACCGAGCGTATCCACGTTCCGAACGAGCTGCCGGAGGCACGCATCAAGGTCGCTGAGATCATCGGATGTGCACCGGAGGATGTCTGCGAAGAGGATGTTCTGTCCTATGTTGCATTCCCGCAGCAGGCAGAGGCATTCTTCCAGTATCGCGAGGAGCATAAGGGCATGAAGGTCACTTACTCCATCCAGAAGATCGATTAAGGAGGCAAATTATGGATTTCAACAACCTTTCCGTAGTTGACGCCCTGATGATCGCTATTTCCGGTTTCCTGACCGTGTTCATCATGCTGGTTCTGCTCATCTGCGTTGTCATGGTTGTCTCCAAAGTTGTCGGCATGATTGAATCTACGGTCGGCGGCAAGGGTGCAGCAGCACCGGCTCCCGCCGCTCCGGCTTCTGCTCCGGCACCTGCCGCTGCAAAGCCGGAAGAGCCGTCTACCCCGTGGGACGGCAAGCTGCAGCTCATCGACTGCGATGAGGAAACCGCAGCCTGCATTATGGCAATCATCAGTGATGAGACCGATATCCCGCTTGACGAGCTCCAGTTTAGACGCATCAAGGCACTTTAATTTGGAGGTACAACTGAAATGAAATATATCGTAACGATTAATGAAAAGCAGTACGAGGTCGAGGTCGAAAAGGGCAAGGCTGTCGCTGCATATGTCGGCGAAGCTCCGGCACCGGCTCCGGCTGTTGCTGCCGCTCCGGCCGCTGCTCCGGCTCCGGCTGCTGCCGCACCGGCACCGGCTCCTGCCGCTGCTCCGGGCTCCGGCACTCCGGTCAATTCCCCGATGCCGGGTAAGATCATCGACATCAAGTGCTCTCAGGGTCAGGCTGTCAAGAACGGCGACCTGCTGTTCATCCTTGAGGCAATGAAGATGGAAAACGAAATCTTTGCTTCTGCTGACGGCACGATCTCCTCGATCTGCGTCAATCAGGGCGAGACCGTCGATACCGGTGCTGTCCTCTGCACGATCGCGTAAGGGGGGCCACTGATGAATTTCCCTTTATTTGACATTCTGGGACAGATGCTTTCCGAATCCGGCTTTGCCGCTCTGTTCACCACCGGTGCAGACGGCTTCAAGAGCCTTGCGATGATTCTGATCGCGTTTGTTCTGCTGTACATGGGCATCGGCAAGAAGTTCGAGCCGCTGCTGCTCGTGCCGATTGCATTCGGTATGCTGCTGGCAAACCTGCCGCTCACCGGTCTGACCGAGGGCACCGGTCTGCTGCGCATCTTCTACTACGGCGTTGAGTATGCCGTTTATCCGTCCATCATCTTCCTTGGAATCGGCGCAATGACCGACTTCGGTCCGCTGATTGCACGTCCGTCCTCTCTGGTTCTGGGCGCTGCTGCTCAGCTGGGCGTATTCGCTGCCTTCCTCGGCGCTCTGGCGCTGGGCTTCGGCGCCAATATTGCTGCTTCCATCGGCATCATCGGCGGTGCAGACGGCCCGACCGCAATTCTGGTTACCAGCCGTCTGGCTCCGGAGTATCTTGGCCCGATTTCCATCGCGGCGTATTCGTACATGGCTCTGATCCCGCTGATTCAGCCGCCGATCATGAAGCTCGTCGTTCCGGATAATCTGGCTTCCATCAAGATGACTCAGCTGCGTGAGGTCTCCAAGACCGAGAAGATCGTATTCCCGATCGCAGTTGCAACTGTCGTTATCCTGCTGATCCCGGATACCGCTCCGCTGATCGGTATGCTGATGCTCGGCAACCTGCTCAAGGAGTCCGGCGTCACCGACCGTCTGTCCGATACCGCTTCCAACGCACTGATGAACATCATCACCCTGCCGCTTGGTCTGGCTGTCGGCACCAAGGCTGTCGCTGAGAAGTTCCTGACCTTCGAGACCATCTCCATCATCGTTCTGGGTCTGTGCGCATTCGCGTTCTCGACCTTCGGTGGTCTGGTATTCGGCCGCATCATGTGCGCCGTCACCAAGGGTAAGGTAAACCCGCTGATCGGCTCCGCAGGCGTATCTGCTGTTCCGATGGCGGCACGTGTTGCCCAGGTTGAGGGTCAGAAGCGCAACCCGTCCAACTTCCTGCTCATGCACGCCATGGGTCCGAACGTTGCCGGCGTTATCGGTTCTGCCGTTGCCGCAGGCTTCCTGCTGCAAATGTTTGGCTGATTCCATCAGCAACTCAAAAAAATCCACAAGGCACAGCTGTATCAATCGGCTGTGCCTTGTTTTTTCGATTTTCTTTGACAGATGTGCAATCTCTGTGTATAATACAGAAATGTGTCAGTTTTGATACTGATATCGTTTA
>JAEDEU010000016.1 GCA_016293155.1 Clostridiaceae bacterium
CCAAGTAAACAAAACAATGCGCCGCGTATCCGAGGATACGCGGCGTTTTTGCGTGCCGATAGAGGATGTAAAAAGGCTTCCCTTGAGGGGAAACCTTTTTGGAACGGTCAAGACCGTTCCCTACAGATCTTTTTTGATTCTGGGATATGGTTCTTTGCAGTCAGTCAACCCGGCAAGATAATCCATACTGGTATCTAATGCAAGTGCAATGCGACGGCATTGTTCAAAGGTATAATAACGTTTTCCGCTTTCGATTTTGGAATAATCACTTTGGTCAATTCCGGTCAGATGCTGCATTTTAATCTGTGTATAGCCGCGTTCTTTACGCAAATCTTTCAAACGGCTCATTCAATCACCCCAAGAATATTATGGGTAAAATGACCTATTGAAATTATGGTTGAATTGACCTATAATGAATTACGAAGTTATAAAAGCACTGATTTTAGAATGTACTGGAATAGTCTAAAAGAGGTATACAATGGAGAAGAACTATAAGGAGCTCAAAGAGCGAATTTATGACCTGATGAACGGCGTTTATGACCTGACGCGCTGCAAACTGATTGAAGAATGTGAATTTGTCGAGGATGAATATGCAGACGGCAAGCCGTGCGAGCGGCTTTACAGCGATATGCTGGATGCCTTCCACCGCGTGAGTGCGCGCCTTGGTGTGCAGGAGGACAGCGATGCCGAAGCAATGCGCAATTGCTGGGAGCAGATCGGCAGACATATGTGCATGAAAATGTTTGATTACGGTGTTTACTGCGCACAGAACGGAATTTTAGAACGCAAAATTAAGCCAGTTTTACCGTTGCATCCGGAGGAGCAGGAATAAAAAAGACAAAAAAGGCTTCCCCTTGAGGGGAAGCTGGCACGCGCAGCGTGACTGATGAGGTGGAAAGCAAAGCGACACCTTCGCATAGAGCGGTAACCGGCGCGAGGGTTCTGCCTCGTTTTCACGATTATAATTTCTCCTGCATCCGTCCGAGTACGCCGGCGCGGTTCAGGCAGAACAGTACGACTGCCGCGATGATCGAGCCGCCGACCGTGCTGACCAGAAACGGCAGAACGTAGGTGAACAGTGCCGCCTCCTTGCCGAGCAGCAGAGTGGCGACCGGATAGGCGAGCATACCGCCCAGAATGCCGGTGCCGATCATCTCACCGATGCAGGCTGCGGGGATGTTTTTTGCGGCGCGGTAGACCAGTCCGCACACCAGCGCACCGACCATCGAGCCGGGGAATGCCAGCAGCGTGCCCGTACCGAGCAGCACGCGGATGAGCGAGGTGACAAACGCCATGGCACAGGCGTACCACGGGCCGAGCAGCACGCCGGCGATGACATTCACCATGTGCTGAACCGGAAAGCAGCGCGATGCGCCGACCGGAATGGAAAACGCAGAGCACACAACGCCCAGCGCGATAAAAATACCTGCAAGCGACAGCTTGAGGACGGAGGAATTACGGTTCATTTTGTTTCAGATCCTTTCGGTTTTTCCCAGAATTTAGAGCGGAATTGCAGCTCCGGCGGAATGTGGCTGACATCGTTGCGGTAGCGCAGACGATGCGTACCGTCAGGAAAGTAGTCCACGCAGGTGACCGAGCAGTTGCTCACGATGTCGGACTCCATCTCCTCGAATGGGGTGTCCAGACAGCCGAGATAGCACAGCAGCGCAAAGCCGTGCGAGACAACGGCAATTTCCCGGTCGGGGTTTTGCGCCACGAGTTCGCGGACTGCGGCGGTGACGCGCTCGTGTACCTGTCGCGCGGATTCGCCCTCCGGCGGATTGAAGCGGGTGGGATCGTTGCGCAGCGCGTGCATGATGTCGGGATATTCTGACGTGTTGACCTCGTTGGTGCGGCCCTCAAGCACGCCGCCGTCGATCTCGCGCAGACCGTCCACCGGAATCGGCTCGATCGGGAGCTGCGCGCACACGCCGCGCGCGGTCTGCATGGCGCGCTCCAGCGGACTGGAATATACCGCCGCGAGCGGCACGGAGGCAAAGCGCTCGCCGAGTGCTGCGGCCTGCGCCAGTCCGCGCTCGCCCAATACGGCGTTGGTCGAGCCCTGAAATACGCCCTTGACGTTGTTGTCCGTCGTGCCGTGGCGGATAAAATACACAGTTGTCATGAATTTGCGTCCTTTCTGAAAAGATAAAAAAACGGAGCGTATCCGCAGGGATGCACTCCGTGGTTGTGGCAGCGGCTTACAGGCACATCAGATACTGACCGTACAGCGTCATGCTCAGACGCTCTCCGGCCGCGTGAACCTGCTTCTGCGTCAGGAAACCGTGACGGTATGCGATTTCCTCCAGGCAGGCAACATAGCGCCCGGTCTTCTCCTGAATGTCGTGAATGCGGATGCTGGATTCCAGCAGATTGTTTGCCGTTCCGGCATCCAGCCAGACCAGATCATCCTCCAGCGTGACGACGTTCAGCTCGCCCTGCTTGAGGTAAGTAAGATTGACATCCGAGATTTCCAGCTCTCCGCGTGCGGACGGCTGGATGTTTTTTGCGATTTCCGCGACCTGCGAATCATAAAAGTACAGACCGGGAACGATATAGTTGGACTTGGGGAAGCGCGGCTTCTCCTCGATGCTGATTGCTCTGCCGTTTTCGTCGAACTCAACCACACCGAACGGACGGGGGTCGTCCACATAATAGCCGAACACAACTGCGCCGTGCTTCTGCGCAGCGGCAGCGGCGAGTTTTTCGTGCAGTGTCGGGGAATAGAAAATGTTGTCACCGAGCACCAGACAGCACTGCTCTCCGGCAATGAAGTCCTCTGCAATCAGCAGCGCGTCCGCGATGCCGCGCGCAACCTCCTGCACGGCATAGCAGATGGAAATGCCAAAGGAGCTGCCGTCACCCAGCAGCTTTTCAAAGGTTTCCTGCTCGTTCGGCGGGATGATAATCATAACATCGTCCACGCCGGCCTCCATCAGAACTGCAAGCGGATAATAGATCAGCGGCTTGTCGTAAACCGGAAGCAGCGGCTTGCATACCGGGAGCGTCATTGGATACAGGCGCGTGCCCTTGCCCGCTGCAAGAATAATTCCCTTCATATACTATTTACCTCATCTCTCCATAGGAACACCGTCAATATATCTAATAAAATTATACGAGAAAGTGATATTTATGTCAATATCTTGAGGAAATATCCGGGTTAATAAAATGTAAACAGCAATATTAAATTAGACCTTGTGAGCTGAGCAGGAAAATCCAGAGGGTCAGCGTCACGGAGGACAGCAGGGTGGAAAGCACGATAACGGAGGAGGAAAGCTCCGCATCGTTGTTCATATTGCGTGCCATGATGTAGCTCGTGACCGTGGTCGGCGCACCGACCATGATGAGAATTGCCACCATCTCCGTGCCGCGGAAGCCGAACGCGGCGGCGGCAGGAAGTACAAGCGCGGGCAGCAGCACTAGCTTGATGAAGGTGGAAACCGCAGTGGGTTTGAGCTTGCTCAGCGCCTTTGCGCCCTGGAAGCCCGCGCCGATGCTCAGCAATGCAATCGGGGTCGCGGTGCCGCCGATGCTGTCAATGGCGTTCAGCGGCAGCTGCGGAATGGAGATATTCAGCAGAGAAAACGGCAGTCCGGCAAAAATGGACAGGATGATCGGATTTTTCAGGATGCCGACCACGGATTTGCGGATCGCCTGTGTGCCGCCCGCATTGTCTCTGGCGGAGAGCGTGAGCAGGATCACCGAAAAGATATTGAACAGCGGAACGGCAGCCACAATCATCAGCGGCGTCATGCCGGAATTGCCATAGATGTTGTTGACAAAGGCGATGCCGAGCACGGCGGCGCTGCCGCGGCAGGAGGCCTGCGTGAATGCGCCGACCATATACTTGTCCGGCAGCAGGTGTGCCGAGGCAAACCAGACCACGGAGAACATCAAAAAGGTTGTAGTAAAGCAGAATACGACGAAGCGCGGGTCGAAGTCTGCGCGCAGGTCGGTCTGCGCGATGTCCAGAAACAGCTGACAGGGCAGAGCGATGCGGAATACGTACCGGTCTGCCACGGAGGTAAAGGCTTCGTTCAGCAGGCCGAGGCGCGTCAGCACCCAGCCGAATACCATGACCAGAAACACCGGCATGGTGGCGTTGATACTGAAAATAAAATGCTGCATATGCACCTCCGAAAAAATAGCGTATAGCGGTTATTATATCACTTTTTGGGGTGGTTTCCAATTGTCGGGACGCAGAGAAACGCGCAAAAAAACTGCTGCCGCTTGGAGAAAACGACAGCAGTATGCAGATTTGGATTATTTCAGATCGGCGGGATTGCCCAGCACGATGGTATCGTCATTCGGCTCCTCCGATGCCGCATTCTCAGAGCCGGTCTTGGAATCGTTCAGCGGTATGGTGATCGTGTCCGCCGGGGGGTGAATCGGAGAGGTTTTTTGTTCGCTTGGAATCACGAGCGTTTCCTCCGGAACGGTCGCATCCTCCGGCGGCTGGAGCGGCTCCTCGTTCAGATGAATCGGAGCCGTGCGTGCATCTGCGCGCTCCTTCGGCATCTGTGCCTGTATCGAGGCGTCGACCTGTGCGAACAGATCATCCATTGCCCGAGTGGTCGGTGCGGTCGGGGTGTCCGCCGGCATGGAGAATCTGTCCTCCTCCGCCGGTGCGGTCGGGAGATCGTTCGGAAGCACCGCGGTCGGCTCGTCCTCCGGACGGACGGGAGCATCATACGATTCGCCGGATACGGCATCCGCCGAGCCCTCGGACGGAGCCAGACGGGCGACAAATTCCTTTCCGGTTTTATGACTGATAAAGGAAACCAGCGCCCACAGCATCAGAATCAGATAAACCAGTGTGCTGACGCCGCAGAAGGCGGCGCTCATGATATCGCCGGCATCCATGGCATGGATCAGCGCCGGAACGCTGCGTGCGAACAGAACCGCAGCGGACAGCGTCAGAATGCCGAAGCTCTGAGCGGCATAGGTCAGGATCAACGGAAGCAGAGCAAATTCCGCGTGCGGATTGCCGCTGAGTGCGAGCAGGATGCAGACCAGAAGAAGCAGAGCGGGCGCGATCTTCATCAGCGGGCGGAGCAGTGCAATGCGGCGCAGGGAGGCGCCGAAGAACTCAGCCGGTGTGGTCATGCCCTCGCGGACGAGGTACTCCGCATCATTGTTTACAACATCGGCATCCTTTTTGCGTCTGCGCTGCTTTTTGGAGGCGGACTCTTCCGCGCCATCCTCTTCACTGGCTTCGGACGGAGCGGATTTCTTTACCTTTTTGAAGCCCGGAAGCGTACCGGACGGAGCCAGACGGAACTGCGTGATTGCACCCAGAACCGTGAGCACTGCGCCGAGCACGCTGACAACAATGGAGACATAGTCCATTGCGCCGAGCGGTGTCAGGGCAATCAGTCCGGATGCGGCGGAGAAGCCGCTGCACGCCGTGACCAGAATAATCAGCGGGCGCATGAACAGCAGACCGGCGAGTCCGAACAGGACGGCACAGCCTGCGAGCGTGCCAATCATCGCCCAGCCGGACAGCTCAAATGCAACCACCGGTACGCTGGCAACCGCCATGCCGATGCCGGCAAACAGCACGAATACAACCAGCTTATAGAGGAAGAACAGCACATAGGCGAACAGCAGGCCGCCGATGAGGAAGCTGATTCCGGCTGCAATGGGGAGCTTGTCCTCCGGGATCATCGCACCGCTGAACAGCGTGGAGACCAGCCATGCACACAGCATACCGCCGGCAACAAAGCTGCCTGCGGCGCAGAACACCTTGAGCAGACGATAGCCGAAGAAGCATAGCAGCAGGCTGACCACAATCGAAGCGATCGAAATCGCAAATGCATACGGCGAGCTTTCGATCATCCCCGTCAGGGAATCAATCGGAGATGAGGGCACGCCGAGGGATGATAATACATTCATATCAAGTTACCTCCTGAATTCTGTCATTCCTGAAGCAGCCAGCGGCGGATGCCCTCCGCCATGCCGCTGCACAGTTTTTCCTGATATTCCGCAGAAGCGAGCAGTTTGTCGTCCTCCGGATTACTCATAAATCCCATTTCAATCAAGATACAGGGAACCTCTGACCAGTTAAAGCCGGTGAGATCCGAGCGCTCGACCACTCCGCGGTCCTGTGCACCCGTTGCCTCAATGACGCAGTCCAGTACGGTGCGCCCTGCCTCGGCGCTCGGACGGACAATTTCCGGCGTGCCGAGCAGTGAACCGGAGGGAACCAGCATCGAGATGCCGCGGATGGAGGAATTTTCCGAGCCGTCCGCATGAAGCCGGATGCAAAGGTCTGCCTGCGCCTCGTTGGCGACCTGGGCGCGCTGGATGTTGCTGACTCGCTCGTCTGCATCGGAGCGGGTGAGTACAACGTCGGCCCCCAGCTCGGTCAGCCGGTCACGCAGCATCAGACCGACGGTGAGATTGAGCTCAGCCTCGGTCTGGTAGTCGCCGGCTGTGCCGCCGGTGCACTGCATTTTGGTTTCGTTGGACAGCGGAGAGGTTTTTTCCTGACCGGTCATCGCCGAGGAGGCGTGTCCGGGGTCGATGCACACCGTAAAGCCTTCCAGCTCACTTTTCGGTTCTGCGTGTCCGGGATTCAGCTCACCCTCCGGCAGCTCGGAGCGCGGTGTTTCCGTTTCCGGAGAACCGGTTGACTGCGCCGCCTCCGCAGATTGGGGCGGTGCAGGCGACTCCTGCGCGGTGCGGCTGTGCTGATGCAGATAAAGCATACAACCGGCGCTCACCGCGGCGACGGACAGCACGGCAGCGAGTGCTGTCAGCTTGACCTTGCTGTACTTCATCGCCACCCCTGTGCTTTCTCATAGCTGGTAATGGTGGTGATATTGCTCTTTTCGAGTGGACTCAGATAGCTGTTTACAGTCTTTTCCGTCACGCTGCTGTTGCGGTGATACCATGTTTTGTTGGCAAAATAATTCTGCCAGCGCGCAGTGGTAAAGGCATAGCCGTGACGGGCGTAAATCTCATTGCGGATTGCGGCAACCGTATCACGGCTCAGACCGGAGAGGTCGGAGCTGCTGATATAGCGCGAGTCGGTCGGCCAGAGATAGGTCGAGGAATCGGCATTGCTGTAGTAATCGTCTGCCGTGTGAGCCGGTACACTGCCGGCGTAGTAGTAATAGTAGTTGTTGACGGTTTCCTGGGTTTCGGACTGCTGCGGCTGATTCTGCTGGGCAGCAACCGTCTGCGTGTTGTCCGGATTGGACTCCGGCAGTGTGTCAGAGGACGTGTTATCCTGCTGCTGCACCGCGGCAGGGACGGACAGCGCGCTCTGCTGACCGGAATGCGTCTGGATATAGGTATAGCAAACAATTCCGGCGATCAGCACCAGTGCGACGGCGATAATTGCGCCGATGACGATGGTATTATGATTGCTGCGGTGCTCCGGACGCATAGCGATGAGCGAACAGCCACAGTGCGGGCAAAATTCTGCATTCGGCGGAACCTCGCGCCGACAGGTGGGATTAGGACAGATCATGCGTTTGTTTCCTCCCTTTTATGTTCTGTTTCAAGTATAGCACAGACAGTCGAAGCCTGTCACGTATTTATGGACAAAAGCAAAGTGACAGAGCGGTTTAATCCGGATGCTTGTCCTCCGGAGCGGGAGCGGATTCCGGCTTTGCACGGAGCGGCCAAGGGGTTTCGCCCTTTTTCCGGCGGCAGAGCACGTACACCGCATAGGTGATGAGCGTCGGCACATTGAGCGCGACGAGCATTACGGCGAACATCAGAATGATTTGCATCGGTGTACCGTATTTGGTGAGATCGAGCAGCACCTGCCAGACCGCGGTCAGGATGCTGAAAATCGAGGTGAAGCCGAAGAAATACGGGAGAACCAGCCCGGGGATACGGCCCTTTAAATTGGCGAGAAACCGCTCAAAAAACGCGAGCGCCAAACAGATGATGACAATACAGATAATCGCTAAGATCATAAGAAAAACCTGCCGTGAATCAAAATAAAATACGGTTACAGTATAGCATGGTTTAGAGGGGAACGCAACGGATGCGGCGGCGGGAAATACAGGAACCGGTCAATTCGGTTCGATTTGACAAAAAAAGAAGGACGGCTGTGTATAATTTCCTCTGCTCGACACACACTATTGCAGGAAAGGGATAGTATAGTCGATGGAGGGAAATTTTATATGAAAGCAACAGGAATCGTCAGGCGGATCGACGATCTGGGGCGCGTCGTGATTCCCAAGGAAATACGGCGCACACTGCGCATCCGCGAGGGAGATCCGCTGGAGATCTTTACAGACAGAGACGGGGAAGTTATTTTTAAAAAATATTCGCCGATGGGTGATCTGGGCTCGTTTGTCGGTCAGCTGTGCGATTCGCTCAGCAAGACGGCGGGAAGCGGGTGCGTGATCACGGACAGAGATTCCGTCATTGCCGCTGCGGGCGGTGCAAAGAAGGACATTTATGAGCGGAACATCAGCGCTGCGATGGAGCACGTGATGGAACAGCGGCAGATTTTCCGCGCGGCGGAGAAGCCGGTGTCGGTGACCGAGGATGGACGATATCCGATTTCCGCTGCCGTTCCGATCATCGCGGGCGGAGATGTCTCCGGATGTGTCGCCTTTCTGGTGGATGAAAACAAAAAGCAAAAAGCGGGAGAGGTAGAAACCAAGCTGCTGCAGACGGCGGCGAGCTTCCTCGGACAGCAGATGACAATGTGACAAAATCGGCGCGGTTTTGACGGACTGCGCCGACTTTTCTGTGAAAAAGATGCGGACGAGAAGAAATAATAAAAAATTAAAAAATAATAGTTGACAACGGCGTGGCGGTGTGATAATATAATAAAGCACTCAGCAAGAGCGACAATATCGCGGGGTGGAGCAGTTCGGTAGCTCGTCGGGCTCATAACCCGAAGGTCGTAGGTTCAAATCCTGCCCCCGCAACCATTATCAAGCCTGAATCTGAACGGATTCAGGCTTTTTCTTGTATTTTTTGACAATATAAAATTCACCCTGTTTAGTGTACGGGGTGCATTTGGGGTGACTCCTTCCGCAGACGATGCTTTGTGAGTGCTGGAATACAACAGAATATGCCTGCCTTCCCGGATGCGACAAGCATACGGGATTTTTCATGTTCGATTATTTTGCACTTGTGCGGATGGCGGATTTTCGATAGGAATGGATTATTTTTCGCAAGAAATTGAAATTGTATTCCGCGGGGGATATGGTAAAATATTCTTGCAACAAGAAATCACATAGGGAGCTGTAAAATTTGAATGGAGTAAGGGAATTATGTTGATCAAAGAAAAACAGTTTTACCGCTCGTTTTTCATGCTGTGCCTGCCGATTGTGCTTCAGAATGTCATCTCGCTGAGTGTCAATCTGACGGACAATCTGATGCTTGGACAGTATTCGGAGAGTGCGCTCTCCGGTGTAACGGCGGTCAATCAGATTCAGTTTATTTATCAAAATCTGCTGATGGGCATCGGCGACGGACTGGTAATTCTGGCCGCGCAGTACTGGGGCAAAAAGGATACCGCTTCTATCCGGCGCATTTCGAGCGTAGCGATGCGCACGGCGCTGGTACTGATGGCGGCACTGTTTGTGGTGGTTTCCGTATTCCCGGAGCAGGTAGTCGGACTGTTCACGGAGGACAGCGCCATTATCGCGGAGGGCGTGGGCTATCTGCAAATTGTACGCTTTACTTATCCGTTTTTCTGTGTGACCACCATTCTGCTGGCGGTTCTGCGCAGTACGGAAGTGGTCAGAATTGCGTTTTACCTGTCGCTGAGCACGCTGGCCATCAATTTCAGCATCAACTGGGTGCTGATTTACGGACGCTTCGGTATGCCGAGACTGGGCGCGCGGGGTGCGGCAATCGGCACGCTGACTGCGCGCATCATCGAGTTTATTGTGATTCTGGTATATATCTGCAAAAAGGAAAAAAATCTCCGGCTGAAGCTGAAGGATTTTCTGCATGTGGACCGTGCGATTGTGGGGGACTATTTCCGTGTCAGTGCGCCGATCATCCTGTTGCAGAGTTTGTGGGGGGTGAATACGGCGCTTCAGACCGCGATTCTTGGTCATCTGACCTCCAGCGCGATCGCTGCAAACAGTATGGCATCCAACCTGTTCCTGATTGTCAAAACGGTTGCGGTCGGCTCCGCCTCTACGGCGAACGTACTGATCGGCAAGGCGATCGGTCAGGGCGATATGAAACGGGTCAGGGATTATGCAAAAACTTTCCAGGTCATCTTCCTGTGCATGGGTATCTGCTGCGGTATTCTGCTGTTTGCACTCACTGAGCCGGTACTGTCGCTGTACAGCTTCTCGGACGAGAGCCGGCAGCTGGCACGGTCCTTCCTGCACATTCTGTGCATCGTCATGGTTGGCATGTCCTACCAGATGCCGGTCAATGCCGGCATTATCAAGGGCGGCGGCGATACCAAGTATGTCATGAAGCTGGACCTAATCAGCATCTGGGGCATTGTCATTCCGCTGTCGTTCATCATGGCGTTCGTGGTCAAGGCATCGCCGATTGCGGTTGTCTGGTGTCTGAATCTGGATCAGCTGTTCAAGTGTGTTCCAGCATTTATTAAGGTCAACTACGGACACTGGGTCAAAAAGCTGACGAGATAAATCAATGGAGGGCACTGCAATTTGCGGTGCCCTCGGTCTTGAATAAAAAGAAAAACTGCGGACAAGGAGTGTGAATACGCCGTGAAGATAGTTGTAGCGATGGATTCGCTCAAGGGCAGCCTGTCCTCGCTTGAGGCGGGCAATGCGGTTCGGACGGGGCTGCTGCGGGCGATTCCGGATGCGGAGGTAATCGTGCGTCCGGCGGCAGACGGAGGAGAGGGAACCGTCGATGCGCTGGTGGATGCGCTGGGCGGAGAACGCATTGCGCTGGAGGTGATGGGGCCATACGGCGAGCCGGTTCGGGCGGAATACGGATTTCTGCCGGAGCAGGGCATGGCGGTGATGGAGATGGCGTCCGCGGCAGGAATTACGCTGTCGGAACGCAGAGAGCCGCTGGAGGCAACCACCTATGGCGTGGGACAGATGATTCGGGACGCGGTCGGACGCGGGTGCCGGAGCTTTCTCATCGGAATCGGCGGCAGTGCGACCAATGACGGCGGTTTGGGAATGCTGTCCGCGCTGGGGTTCCGGTTCACGGATGCGGACGGCGGGCGCTGCGGTATTACCGCCGGTGCGCTGTCGGAGCTTGCGGCGGCAGACTGCTCTCAAGCGCTGACGGAGCTGTCCGAATGCCGGTTCCGCATTGCCTGTGATGTCACCAATCCGCTGTGCGGAGAGAATGGCTGTACCCGTATTTTCGGACCTCAGAAGGGCGTAACCGAGGAACAGATGGAGCAGATGGATACTGCGCTGTCCCGCTTTGCGGATGCAGCTACTGCGGCGCTCGGCACGGATTTTCGGAATTTGCCGGGCGCGGGTGCGGCAGGCGGTCTGGGATTTGCGTTTGTCAGCTATCTGCGCGGCGAGCTGAAGCCCGGAATCGAGCTGGTCATGGATGCGCTCAAGCTGGAGGACTGCGTGCGGAATGCGGATTTTGTCGTGACCGGTGAGGGCTGTCTGGATGGGCAGACCGCATTCGGCAAAACACCGGCAGGCGTTGCGGCTGCGGCAAAGCGGTACGGCGTGCCAGTCATCGCGCTGGCCGGAGGCATTGCGCCCGGTGCGGAAGCCTGCCGCGGCCGGGGAATTGACGCATATTTTTCCATTCTGACGCGCGTCATGCCGCTAGAGGAGGCGATGGAGCGGGAGACCGCACGCGCCAATATGGAGGACACGGCGGAGCAGGTGTTCCGCCTGATTGCGGCAGCTCAGGCGGCGAAAAAATAAAAGAACGGCTCTGCCTCGAAAACGGGGCAGAGCCGTTTTGCGAGCGGATATCTGGGGCAAGATCGCGCAACTTGGAAAAAGACGGAAAACAGGAACACAGGAAAAAGCAAGAGAAAACAAGCAAGAAAGAACAATTTACGAGCACGTGCTCGTAAAATCGAAAACCGCGTGAAAAGGCGAAAATACAGATAAATAACAAAAATATAGAATATTTGTTGGGAAATCATGTGCGAAATTCGGATTCATACCGCACACATCGGGTGCAAAAAGGCTCGTAAGCCCTTCGGGTGAAATGCACAAAAGCCGGTGTCCATTCGCTGCAAAACCGCTGAATCGGGAAATAAGCACGAAAATATATTGCAAAACCCGCTTTTGGGGAGCATAATAGTAGCAGAACAAGCGAGAGATTTCCGACAGAAACTCAAAACGAGTACGTGCTCGTGAATGATGAGAGCACGTGCTCTTGGAGGAAAAATGCTTGTTGGCGTAACTGACTTACGATATAATAATAAAATACCCTATTATACGTGAGGAGGTGCGAACAATGAAAATCACAATCAAAGAAATCGCACAAATCGCCGGTGTACACCGCTCTACAGTAGATAAGGTGCTGCACAACCGGCCGGGCGTCAGTGATGAGGTCCGGAAGAAAGTTCAGTTGATTATTGATGAATTTCAGTATCGTCCCAATCAGAACGGCTGCGCACTGCAAAAGCAGAACCGGCTGTTCCGAATCGGCATCATTCTGGTAGATGTTGACGCACTGCCGAATCTACAGGCCGGAATCGACCTCGGACTGAGGGAATTTGACAGCTTTCGAATTGAGACCGAGTTCCACACCGTCCGCTTTTCGGACGCAGAAGCGATGGCAAAGCACATCGACAGCATGGTAGACCGGTCGGTTGACGGAATCATTGTCAATCCGATCAATGCAGAGTCAGTACGAAGGGCTGCGCAGCGCGCAGCGCAGAAGGGAATCCCGCTGGTTACGACCAATGCGGATCTGGAAAATGTCTCGCGTCTGTGCTATGTCGGTCAGGACGGCCGCAGAGCCAGCCGGGTGGCGGGTCGTCTGATGGGCGAGTTCGTCGGCGGACACGGAAAAATCGCGGTGATTACAAGCGCGATTGCCAGTGAAAGCAACAACTATTACGTCAAAATTCGCGAAACCGAATTTATCGACTATATTCTGGAGCATTATCCCGCAATCCAGATTGTTGCATGTATTGAAAACATGGAGGATCCCAAGATCACGCTGATGGAAACCATGAAGCTGATCCAGCGGGAACCCAATCTGAGAGGCATCTATATCACCTGCGGCGGCGTTGCCGAGGTAGGGCAGGCGGTGAGAATTTCCGGCAAGGACGGAAAGCTCAAGGTGCTCGGTTATGAAAGCTATCCTCAAATTATTGATATGATCCGGTCAGACTGCGTTACCTGCACCATCGACAGCGACATCGAGCAGCAGGGCAGAATACCGGTTCAGATCCTGATGAACTATCTGCTGTACGGCACGGTGCCCCAGCAGGACAACTGCTACACAGACATCAAGATCGTCCTGAAGGAACTCCTTTAAAAAAAGAAACAGCTGCGGGGTTCAGAGGGGTTTATCCAATTTTGTTGCAAAACGAAACATCAGGGTCCGGGTGCTTCGTTTTCAATTCGATGAAAATCGAACAATACACCACAGGGAAGAAGGAGGTAACAAGCCTATGAGTAACACAGAGTTTGTCCTGGAGATGAAAAACGTCGTTAAGATGTTTCCCGGCGTAAAGGCGCTGGACGGAGTCAATCTTCAGGTACGGCCGGGCAAGGTTCACGTCATCTGCGGCGAGAACGGCGCGGGCAAATCCACTCTGATGAAGGTCATCAACGGCACCTATGTCGCGGATGAGGGAGAAATGTACTACAAAGGCGAAAAGATCGGTGCGCATACCGTAACAGACACCCTGAATATGGGCATCGCAATGATCTATCAGGAGCTGAATCCGGTTCTTGAGATGACGATTGCGGAGAACGTCTGGCTCGGCCGCGAGCCCCGGAAGGGAGCTTTTGTGGATTACGCAAAGATGTACAAGGATACCCAGGATCTGCTGGATCGGCTGGAAATCCCGTACAATGCGCATCAGAAAATGTATGAGCTGTCCATCGCAGGTCATCAGCTGGTCGAGATCACAAAGGCGATTTCGTGCAATGCATCGGTCATCATCATGGACGAACCATCGTCCGCAATCGGTGACGAGGAAATCGCAGTGCTGTTCAAGCAGATTTTCTCGCTGCGGGAGCAGGGCGTTGCAATCCTGTACATCACGCATAAGATGGACGAGATTTTCAAGATTGCCGATGAGATCACGATCATCCGAGACGGACAGTGGATTGAAACCGGACCGGCGAGTGATTACAACCCGGATAAGCTGGTCGCACGAATGGTAGGACGTGAGATCACGAACGTATTCCCGAAGGATACGACGGTTCCGATCGGAGATGTCATCTTCGAGGTTAAGGATCTGACACAGGCAAAGGAGGACGGAGGACGCTTCCGCAATATCAGCTTCCAGCTTCGCGCTGGTGAGATTTTGGGCTTTGCCGGCTTGGTAGGCGCCGGACGAAGCGAGGTAATGCGGGCGATCTTTGGACTGGACCCGATTTCCTCCGGCTCGATTTATCTGAACGGCAAGGAGATTCGAAACAAGAACACGCGCGATGCAATCAACAACGGCATTGCGATGGTAAACGAGGACCGCAGACAGTATGGTTTGGTGCTTGGGAGAAGCATTCACCATAACGTATCGCTGGTCAATCTGAATAAGTACACAAAGGGTCTGATCGACGACAAGGCGATTACATCCGATGTGGAGGAGATGCGCAAGCTGCTCCAGATCAAGATCGCAAACGAGGACGTTGAGGCAGGTACTCTGTCCGGCGGCAACCAGCAGAAGGTTGTACTGGCAAAGTGGCTGGTAGGCGACGTTCAGGTTATGATTCTGGACGAGCCGACCCGCGGCATCGACGTCGGCGCAAAGTCGGAAATCCACAAGCTGATGACCAAGTTCGCCCGTCAGGGTATGGGCATCATCATGATTTCGTCCGAGCTGCCGGAGGTACTGGGTATGTCCGACCGTGTCGTTGTCATGCAGGAGGGCATCATTCAGGGCGTGCTCGACCGCTCTGAGGCAACGCAGGAAAGCATCATGAAACTTGCAACGAAGGGAGTAGCAAAGTAATGAGTAACGAAAAGAAAAAGTTTAATTTCGGCCAGTTCTATGGCAAGTTCGGCATCTTAATCATCCTGGTCGCGCTCTTTGTGATTTCTGCGGTCGCAGTTCCGGGCTTCCTGAGCCGCTATAACCTGACCAGTATTCTTCAGGCAATCGCCTGCACCACGACCCTGGCACTCGGTGCAACGTTCGTCATCATCCTCGGTCACATCAACATCGCATACGGTTCTGAGCTGGCGTTTATCGGCTGTGCAGCCTGCATCGTAGACGTAGCTACCGGTTCGGTTCTTCCGGCAATCGCAGTCGGTCTGATCCTCGGCATCGTATTCGGCGCACTGAACGGCTTTATCATCACCAAGTTTGCCATTCCGGCGTTCATCATGACCCTCGCACTGACCGAGGCGGCACGCGGCGGCGCAATCCTGATTACCAACGGCAAGACCATTTCCGGCATCAGCTCCGGCTTCGCAGCACTGGGTCAGAAGTCCATCGGCGGCGTGCTTCCGATCTCCGTTCTGATTCTGGCGATCTGCTTTGTTGTCTGCTACATCATCCTGAACAAGACTCCGTTCGGACGTTACATCTACGCAGTCGGCGGCAACTCCAAGGCTGCTGAGGCTTCCGGTATCAACCCGAAGAGCATTGTATTCAAGGCATACCTGCTCGACGGCGTTCTGACCGGCGTTGCATCCCTGCTGCTGATGGGCCGTCTGAATTCCGGCGTACCGAGCGCAGGACTTACCTACGAGATGGACGCTATCACCGCGGTTGTCGTAGGCGGCACCTCGATGGCAGGCGGTTCCGGCACTCTGGTCGGCACCATCTTCGGCGCAATCATCGTCGGTATCATCAACAACATCCAGACCCTGCTGGGCGTGAACTCCAACATCCAGCGCATCGTCAAGGGCGTTATCATCGTTGCAGCGGTTATTATCGACGTAGTAACCAAGAACTCTGCAAAGAAGTCCAGATAATTCACTCAGACACGTGAGCAGACAGTAAGCTCTGCTTTCAGAAAAATATCCACCTATTAAAAACATTGGAGGGAAAAACATGAACACTTGGAAGAAGATTGCAGCTACGGCTCTCGCAGGCATGATGTGTATGGCAGCTCTGGCAGGCTGCGGCGGCGGCTCCAGCTCCGGCTCCGGCGACAAGGCAGGCGGCGATGCGATCAAGATCGGCTTCGTCAACGAGGCAAACACCGACGTATTTGATATGAAGCGTATGGAGGCACTGCAGGCAGCAGTTGACGCTTCCGGCGGCAAGTACACCATGGAGTGCACCGACGCAAATCTGGACATCCAGAAGCAGATCGACCAGTCCAAGACCTTTATCGCAAAGAAAGTTGACGTACTGATGGTTGTTCCGTGTGATTCCGAGGGCATCGTTCCGGCAATCAACGAGGCAAACAGCGCAGGCGTTCCGACCATCTGCTTCGGCATCAAGGCTGCATCCGGCGACTTTACCTACGTTGGCTCCGAGAGCTATGACGCCGGCTACATGCAGGGCGAGCTGATGGCTGAGAAGCTGCCGGAGAACGCAACCGTTATGTACCTGCTGGGCACTCAGGGTCTGATCCACACCACCGAGCGTGAGAGAGGCTTCGAGGCTGCACTGAAGGATAAGGGTCGCGATGATGTTGTGATCGCGGAAAAGCTCGAGGCAAAGTACGTGAAGGACGAGGCAATGCGTATCACCCAGACCTGGGTACAGTCCTACGGCGACGGCAAGGGCGGCGTAAAGTTTGACGCAATCGTTGCACAGAACGACCAGATGGCACTGGGCGCTGTTGAGGCACTCAAGACCGCAGGCATCCTGAAGGGCAACAACGAGATCATCATCACCGGCATCGACGGCACTCCGGAAGGCGTACAGGCAGTACAGGATGGCTACATGCTGCAGACCGTCCTGCAGGACGCACCGGGTCAGGCAGAGGCAGGCCTGAAGGTCGTTGACAAGCTGGTAGCTGGCGAGAAGGCTGAGGACGAGATCGTACCGTTCCAGAACATCACTGCTGAGAACGCAGCTGATTTCGCTGAGTAATTCTCTGAACGCAATTCTTTTGTAATAGACAGTTCGGCCCGCCGCGTCATGCGGCGCGGCGGGCCGGATATCCGGTTTTAAGAGGGACTGTTTTTATATGGAGGCTGTACCGGCATGACGGAGCAGCGTCCTACCTGATATCGCGTACATACTCCATCCCCTCGACGGAGTATGAATACAACTTTTCCTCTTTTTTGCACTTGCCTGCCGTACTGGATTCCTACACGGTGCGGCAGGAGGAGTACAAAAATCTACACCAACATTATTGATTACCAGGGAGGTAACAAACATGAAATTATCCATTTGTACTGACGTATTCGGCAAGATTCCGTTTACCGAAATGCTGGACAAGGTAAAGGCTTACGGCATCGACGCAATCGAGATGACCGCAGGCGGCTGGGGCGGCTGCTGCTTTATCCCGTCCGCAGAGGAGCTCATCAACGATGAGGCAAAGCTCGCTGCATTCAAGGCTGAGATCGACAAGCGCGGCATGGAGATTTCCGCTCTGAACTGCTCCGGCAACCCGCTGATCGACACCCCGATGGGCAAGGCTCACAGCAAGACCATGCGTGATACCTTCGTTCTGGCTGGCAAGCTGGGCGTTAAGACCGTTGTCACCATGTCCGGTCTGCCGGCAGGCGCACCGGGCGATAAGACCCCGAACTGGTTCGTATCCACCATTTCATGGCCGGAGTACGACGGCTTCAACTACATGGCTGAGGGCGTAAAGTATCAGTGGGAAGTTGCTGCTGAGTGGTGGAAGGAAACCTGCCGCATCGCAAAGGAGAACGGCGTTGAGAGAATCGCAATCGAGGAGTTCCCGGGCGCACTGGTTCACAATGTACGTACCTTCAACAAGCTGTGCGAGGTTGTCGGCGAGGATTCCGATGTTCTCGGTCTGAACCTTGACCCGTCCCACCTGATGATTCAGGGCGCTGAGCCGATCGCAGCTGCACGCGCACTGGGCGACAAGATCTACTATATGCACGGCAAGGATGCCCGCATCGAGCGCTATAAGGCTGACGTTGACGGTCTGCTGGAGAACCTGCCGGTTGAGTGCAGCGCAGACCGCACCTGGAACTACGTTGCAGTCGGCTGCGGCAAGGATCTGCAATGGTGGAAGGAGTTTTTCTCCGTTGCTCACATGATGGGATATGACGGCTATGTATCCCTCGAGATGGAAGACCTGACCATGACTGTTGAGGCTGGTTTGCAGACCTCTATCGACGCACTGAAGGCTACCATCAGCCAGTAATCTGTAATTTCGTGCAGACCAAACCTTTTCCCTGTTCTGTTAGGAAGGCACCCGTGGCTCCGGCCCGGGTGCCTTCTGTTTGTCTGGAGAGAATGACTTGTGCAGACATGGGAACGGGCCGGAGCAGATATTCAAAAAAAATTTACGCAGTCACAAAAAAGGACTGTACCTGTGGAGAAAAGTGTGTTACAATAGAGCCGACGGAATGGGGAAAATGCACAAGAATATGGGCGAAGAAAAGACAAAATATGTGCATAATTTAACCATGAATACATGATTTTTTGAAAAAATATACAGTTTTGTCAGCAAGTGACGAGATTTTAGATGGTGACAGCAAGCAAAACGTGTTTTCTTATAAGAAATGCATAAATGGGTGGGATAAAACTAGTACGAATTGGACAAAAAAGATAAAATGTCATCATTCGATGTGGACAAAAGTGTCAAAAGCTATCATTGTTTTTCGCAAAAAATATCGGTAAAATAAAAGTAACAAAGGGGAGGGTAACACAAAAATGTCAGTATCGTCCGGAGGCAGAAAGCGGCGTGCGGCACTTACGACACGCCAGAAGATGATTATTCAAATGCTGGTGCGCATGGCGTCTGAGCCGGTGACCGTGTCTGCGATTTCGGAAAAGCTGAATGTATCCTCCCGTACGGTTCTGCGTGAGATGCCTGTCATTGAGCGCTGGTTCCGCGACAATGATTTTCGCTTCGTGCGAAAGCCCGGTGTCGGTCTGATGATTGAGGAGGACAGCGAGCAGCTGGTGCTCATCCGGGAGCTGCTGGAGATGGAGGACATTGTTCCCAGCTTCAGCCGCCAGGAACGGCGCAGGCAGCTGCTGGGAGAGCTGCTCTCCGCAAAGGAACCGATCAAATCCTACGTGTTCACCTCGCGGTATCACATCTCCGAGGGCACGCTGTACGGCGATCTGGATGCGCTGGGCGCATGGCTGAAGGACTATAAGATTACGATTTCCCGCAGACCGGGTGTCGGCATCTGTCTGGAGGGAAGCGAGGCCTCCTATCGTCAGGCGATTGCAAATGCGGCGTTTGAATTTATTGATGAGAATAAGCTGCTCGGTCTGCTGTGCGGCAACGCCGGAATGCAGAATGAGGAGGATATTCGGGTTCAAAACCGGCTTCTGAGCTTTATTGATCCCAAGACGGTGGATTTCGTCGAGCAGGCGCTGAGCGAGAGCGAAAAGCAGCTGGGGATTCAGTATACCGACAGCGGCTATATGAGCCTGATTGTCCATTTGTCGCTGGCCATCCGCCGGCTGCAAAACGGAGAAAAGATCGAAATGCCTGCTCAGGATCTGGCGCGGCTGGAGCGGCTGCCGGAATATACCATGGCAGAGCACATCGCAGAAAAGGTCGAGCGCCGGTTCTCGGTTGAGGTTCCGGCGGAGGAAGTCGGATACATCACCATGCATCTGTCCTCCGCGCGCATCTGGCCGCGCGCCTCCGGTTCCAGAAACCAGCTTCAGGCGCTGAACGTCCGGCAGATCGTCATGTCGATGGCGGGCGTGGTGGAGCAGATGGTCGGACTTCCGTTCCGCTCGTGCAGCGGGATGATTGATGATCTGGTCAGCCATATGGACACCATGATTAGCCGGCTTTCCATGAACCTGCGCATTGAAAATTCCAAGACCGATTCGGTTCGGCAGAATTATCCGGAGATTTACGCTGCGGTGGAAACCGCGTGTGAGATGCTGCGGGAGCTGCTCCAGCTGGAGAATATCCCGGAGGCGGAGATCGGATATGTCGCAATGCACTTTGCGGCGGCAGCGGAAAAGCTGCAAACCGCGGAACAGCGGATTACAGTCGTGGTCGTTTGTCCGACCGGTATGGGTACCTCGAAAATGCTGGCCGCAAATTTGATGCGGTCGTTCCATAATATTGAAATTCGCAAAATCGTCTCAGCATTTAATATTGAACCGTCAAAGCTGAGAGAGGAAGGCGTCGATTTGATTCTTTCCACGGTGACGCTGCATACGGATTTCCCGTATCTGTGCGTCAGCCCGATCCTCCAGGCGCAGGATAAGCTGCTGCTGCAAAACGAGATCGAGGCAATCAACCGTCGGCGCATCCGCAAGAAAACCGTCGGCATCCGTCAGGTTCCGACACCGGATTTAGACTCCATCCTTCGCATCTCTCAAATTG
>JAEDEU010000139.1 GCA_016293155.1 Clostridiaceae bacterium
TCCGACCGGATACAGATCCTCCGGCTTGACTCCCGTGCCGTATGCCAGCACCGAGCACGGTCTGCTCAGATCCAGCGGCGCACCGTCTGCGGTGCCCACCGTACCGCCTGCCTCTGTGATGATGAGCGAGCCTGCCGCAAAGTCCCACGGCTGAAGCCGCAGCTCACAGAACAGCTCCACGCGCCCCGCCGCAATGCAGCACAGATCCCATGCCGCAGAGCCGCTGCGGCGCATATCCATCGAGCGGTCAAAGTACCATCTCAGCATCCGGAAGGATTCGTCAATCAGCTCCGGATAGTAGGAGGCAGAGCCGAACAGCATCAGACCCTGATGCAGCGGCAGAGCGGAGACATGGATGCGCTCGCCGTTGCAGTACGCGCCTTCCCCCTTGACTGCGCAGAACATCTCGTCCAGATACGGGTTGTAAACCACACCCATATATTGCTCTCCGTCCTTCGTCACGGCAACCGAGACCACGCTCGCCTTATAATCCTTGACAAAATTGGTCGTGCCGTCAATCGGATCGACAATGAACGCCAGTCCGTGCTCGATGGAGTCGTGAATGTCCTCCTCCTCGCCGACGAAATGCGCCTCCGGCGCGATCTGCATCAGGCGGTCGTGCAGGGCGTCCTGCATCGCTTTATCGTAGGCGGTCACCAGATTGTTGAAGCGTCCGCCCTTGGTTTCGGTATCGGCATGGGAGCGGTCGGCATTCAGAATGATCCGGCTGCACTCGCGCACCGCGTCCATAATCTTCTGCAACATAAAAAATCGTCCTTTCTGTTCTGTTCCCTGTTATTATAGCGCAGAATCCACCGGCAGGGATAGGTCAAAGAGCAACAAAAAACACGAATGGTTTGCCATCCGTGTTTGTCCGGCGCATTTCGCGCTTCACTCTTTTCTCGCGGCGGCACAGGCGACGCGTCAGTCCTCCCAGGGGCGGATGCGGTAGCGGACACCGATGCGCGCGCAGATGTCTGCGCACTGCTGCTCCTCGTCCTCGGTCAGCGTGGTGGCAACCGTGGTCAGCACGACCTCCGGCACGTACTTGGTGCATTCCTCCGCGAACTTCAGCATGGCATCAAACGAGCCGATGCCGAAGCGGCTGCGGGTCAGCTCCAGATAACGCTCCGGATTCGGGGTGTTCAGGCTGATGGAAACGCAGTCAATGATGCCCTCCAGCTGCGGCGCGATGGACTTTTGGTGGATCAGATCGCCCAGACCGTTGGTGTTGATGCGGATTTTGACGTCCGCCCTTTTGGCGCGGATCTTCTTTGCGGTTTCCAACAGCGCGTCCAGACGCTCGGTCGGCTCACCGAAGCCGCAGAATACAACCTCTTTGTATTTGTTCAGATCAAACTCCGCCAGCGCTGCGTCGATCTCCTCCGCAGTCGGCTCGTGCTCCAGCCACAGCGGACCGGAATTTTCCATGTGGTCGCGCGTCTGACGCAGGCAGAACGTGCACGAACACGGACAGCGGTTGGTCAGGTTGACGTACAGACCGCCGTGGACTTCATAAAAAATGGTCATGACCATATCCTCCAAACTTACTTCAACGTGGTTAAAAATTCCTCAAAGCACACGCCGTCGGTCTTCGGGATGTCCAGCTCAATCGAGCGCTGAATGCAGCGCTTGACAAAATCGGACGCGCGCTTGACCGAAACGTCGAACGCCACACCGTTGACCGCGTCTGCCGCGATGATCGCAGAGAACACATCGCCCGTGCCCGAACGGTCACTGCCCACGCGGTGCGTGCGCAGGACGCGCGTCTGCTTGCCGCGCTCATAGACCAGATTCGCCACGAAATCGCCCTGCTGAATGCCGGTGATCACCACCCGCGCCGGTCCCTGCTCGCTCAGCTTGCGCGCAAGCTCGGTCAGATCCGCAATCCTCCACGAGCCGCCGTGATACGGTGTATCCGTCAAAATGCACGCCTCGGTCAGGTTGGGCGTGAGGATGTCGGCATACTGCACGAGCTGCTTCATCGCCTGACACATCTCATCCGTGTAGGTCGGATACGCCTTGCCGTAGTCGCCCATGACCGGATCGACAATCACAGTCGTGCGCTCGGTGCGGAAATTTTTGATAAAATCCTGTACAATTGCAATCTGCGCCTTGGAGCCGAGGAAGCCGCTTGCAATGCCCTCAAATTCCAGCCCCAGCTTGCGCCATTGCAGGATATATGCCGGCATTTTGGGCGTATAGTCCTCAAAAAAGTA
Source organism: Clostridiaceae bacterium (assembly GCA_016293155.1). Classification (GTDB taxonomy): domain Bacteria; phylum Bacillota; class Clostridia; order Oscillospirales; family Butyricicoccaceae; genus JAEDEU01. The sequence goes on from JAEDEU010000139.1 coordinate 2,220, forward strand.
CGACTCAAAGCCGGTGTGATTGGAAAAGATCGAGGTCGGCACCGGACAGCACTGCACCTTCATCGCCGAAATGATCGGCATGGAAACCGCAATCGAGCACCGTCCGAAGCCGGAAAAATCGTTGATGACCGCAATCTTTTTCTGATTATTGTGTCCCATTCTACGCCTCTTACTTTACACGGATCAGGCTGCGGAGGTTCGCCCGCTCAAAGATCATGCCGACCGCGTAGAATACCGCGATATTCAGCACGCCCTTGACCGCCAGTCCCGGCGCGGAGGCAAGACCTGCCGCCATGCTGCCGTTCAGCGCCGCGCCTGCCACAACATAGCCCAGCACCATCCATGCCATGCTGATCACTGCCGCGAGTGCGCCGCGCACGCTTGCCAGCTTACAATCATTGTTCTTATCATACATCAGCTTGCCGGCAATCAGCGCCAGCAGCGCCTTGATGAGAAAGGTCGGAAGCACCCACTGGGTATATCCGGTCAGCAGGTCCGCCATTGCGGAGCCGATGCCGCCCGCCAGAATGCCCTCGCGCTTGCCCAGAAATGCAACCGTCAGCAGGATAAACGCATCGCCCAGATGCGCATAGCCCAGCGGAATCGGAATCTGAATGACCATCGTCATCACGCAGACCACAGCCGCCATCATGCCTGTGCTGCACAAAAACCGTGCATCAACCTTATTGTTCATACTCTGTCACCTCGAAATATTTTGCTTATGCCACACCATACCACAGAAGTGACCTTGTGAAAAGAGTCAGTTTTTCGCTTTTTTTGCAGACCAGTTAGGTTCCGTCGGGCGGCAGGCGGCGCAGCATGTCCATTGTCATCACAACCGACAAGAGAAAGGTCAGCAAATTGGCGCACGGCTGTGCAAGCTGCACACCGAGCAGTCCGAGCCATGCCGGAAGAATTAAAATGAGCGGCAGGAAGCACAGTCCCTGTCGCGCGGATGCAAGCACGGTCGCGCGGAAGGACAGCCCGGACGACTGAAGCATCATATTGCCCAGCACGTTCCACGAAAAGGTCGGCATCATGACGCACTCCAGACGCAGCGCGAGCGCGCCGATGCGGATCACCTCCGGATCGTCCGCGCGGAACAGCGCCACCACCTGCTCTGCACCGAGAAATACCGCAGCGCCCACGATGACCGTAAACACCAGTGCCGTGCGCACGCAGAACCGGAAGCCCTCGCGCACACGGCTGTAAATCTTTGCGCCGTAGTTAAACGAGCACACCGGCTGAAAGCCCTGTCCGAAGCCGATGAGCGCGGAGCACAGGAACATCATCAGGCGGCTGACCACGGACATCGCCGCAATCGCCGCGTCGCCGTACGGATTTGCCGCGACATTGAGCGCAATGGTCGCAAGGCTGGCAATGCCCTGTCGCGCGAGCGACGGCAGTCCGTTTTTCATCATGCTCAGCAGCAGGGAAACGCTCGGACGGAAGCAGCTCGGATGGATGCGCAGGTTGCCGGAGCGCGTTGTGCCGAACAGCAGCAGGAGCAGGCTGACAAACTGGCTGAACACGGTCGCCGCCGCCGCGCCGCGGATGCCCATGCCAAAGCCGAAAATCAGAATCGGATCGAGCACGATGTTGAGCACCGAGCCGGAAACCATGCCGATCATGCCGTATACCGCACTGCCCTGAAAGCGCAGCTGATTGTTCAGGCACAGCGAGGTCATCATAAACGGCGCACCGAACAGGATGATGCGCAGATAATCCACCGCATACGGCAAAATGGTCGG
>JAEDEU010000140.1 GCA_016293155.1 Clostridiaceae bacterium
TAACGCCGACAATACTTGGCTGGTGACGGCCCGGGAAGATAGGACGACGCTTACACAAACGAAAGAAGATCCAAAAGGGTCTTCTTTTTTTATTATGTTATAGATTTGTATCAATAAACCCGCAGCCGTTTGACTGCGGGTTTTGGTATGTTTATTTGCTCATTGCCTTGGATTTCTTGACGCAGGTGTCAATTGCATCAATTACTGCTGCGCGCATTCCGCTGCGCTCCAATGCGGCGACCGCCTCGATGGTTGTACCGCCCGGGGAGCACACATTGTCCTTGAGTGCGCCCGGATGGCTGCCGGTTTCCAGCACCATTTTTGCAGCACCCAGCACGGACTGTGCTGCGAAGGTATATGCCTTTGCACGCGGCATTCCGTGCAGTACAGCGGCGTCTGCCATCGCCTCGATGAACAGGTATACATAAGCCGGGGAGGAGCCGCTGACGCCTGTCACGGCGTCCATGAGCGATTCCGGAACCTCCTCCGCCTTGCCGAAGCTGCGGAGCATTTTGAGAACGGCAGCTTTGTCTTCCTCCGTCAGCTGATCGTTAAAGGTAACGGCGCTCATCGCCTCGCCCACCAGTGCAGGGGTGTTTGGCATCACGCGCACCAGCTTGACCGGCTTGCCAAAACGCGACTCGTTGACGGAAATCGTCTGACCTGCTGCAATCATGACTACGATCGTATCCTTGGAAAGGCAGTCCCGGATCTCCGAGATGACACTTTCATAAAAATGCGGCTTGACGGACAGCACGAGAATATCTGCATTTTTTGCTGGGACTGTGTTGTCATGCGAGGTCTGAATGCCGTAGGCAGCGTGCATTTCCTCCAGAGACGGTGCGGACGGATTGGAGGCATAAACCGAGCTGCCGTTTGCAAGTCCGGTAGACACAATACCGCCGATCATCGCCTTTGCCATGTTGCCGCAGCCAATAAATCCATAGGTTTTCATTGGGAAAAACTCCTTTTTTACAAAGTATGCACTTTTAGTATACTAAAATCCGTTCAGATTGCAAGTCCAAATGGAAGGAACGATATCCTTTTTTGCGCCTGTGCGGAGGAACAGACAAAAAATAAGGCGGTATGAAAATACCGCCCTTGTTTTCAATCCCGGCATCGGCAGGTTGTGGTTCCGATAAACAGGGAAACATCCATAATTTTTTCCTGCGGGGCAGGAATGGTGTCCGTGTGCGTGATAAAGTGGAAGGCAGCCTCCGCAACCGCTCTGGGATCCTGGCGGATCGAGGTGATCGGCGGATAGGCATGGATGATATCAACCGCATCCACGCCGCAGATGGAGAATTCCTCCGGAATACGCACGCCGATTGAGAGCGCCCGTCCGACAAAGCCGCGTGCGAGCTGGTCGTTTGCCGCAACAATGGCAGTAGGTGCGTCTGCAAGTGAATAGAAGTAATCAAATGCATCCACACCGGTCTGTTCGTCAAATTCACCGGCCGTGAAATATTCCTCCGGCATTTCCAAACCGTAGTGCTGCATCCGGCGGCGGAAGCCTGCGTGCCGTTCACGCGAGGACAGCAGACGCTCCGGTCCGCCGATAAATCCGATTTTGCGGTGTCCCAGCTTGTACAGGTGGTCAACCAGAATGCGAATGGCTTCCTCGTGGTTGTTGAGCAGGCAGTAGCAGTCGTGCTCCGGGAAGGGCTCGCGGTCGAACAGGACGAGCGGAATCGAATTGCTCGGGATGTTTGACGGCTCGCGGATTGTGCCGCTGGTGTAGAAGATGCCCGAACAACGGATGCTCTGACAGTACTCATGGTATTTTTTCTCGGTTTCCAGATCGTCTCCGGTGTCGCAGATAATCAGCATGTAACCGTTTGCCAAACAAATGCGGTTCATTTCGCTGACGAGTGCAACATAATAGGGATTGCGCATATCCTGCACAAAGATTGCAATTGCATTGGAGGTGCCGGCAAACAGGTTCTTTGCGGCCTGATTGGGCACATAATTGTATTCTTCGATGATTTTTAGGACTTTTTCGCGGGTGGCCGGTGCGGTCGCCTCGGGAGTGTTGATGACTCGGGATACGGTTGCGGTTGAAACACCGGCAAGGCGCGCAATTTCGCGGATGCCAAGATAGGGTTTTTTGCTTGAGGCCATAACGGTTCTCCTTGTTTCACAATGTTACATCCATAGAGTTATTATAGCAGAAATGACGAAAAAATCCAACTGCTTTTCAAAAAAACAATGTAACTGTTTTATGGCGGGAATATGATGAATAAATTGCGGAAAAACAGATAGATATTTGTGCAAAATATATAAAAAATAGTTTTGGTTTTTATTGTAAATGAAGATTGACCATTTTAAAGTCCGAATGTATAATAAAGCCATGAAATGAAACAAGTTACTTTTGGAAATATGCGAAATAAAATATCAAGTAACGCGTAACAATTCGCAATTATAGAGTGAGTTTTAGGAATATTGCTCATAGTTTCGCAAAAAACGAGAGACTTGTTTACATTGTGCCGCAGAAAAGGAGAGGTTGAAATGAGATTGAAAAGAGCCATTGCAATGCTTGCAGCATCCGCGGTTTGTCTGGGCGTGTTTGCCGGATGCGGAAAGGAAGAAACGGTTCAGCAGAATCACAAGATCGGACTGGCAATGAGTCTGGAGGATACCGCATTGTCTATTTTGAGCAATGAGGTCGCATCCTATGCGGAGAGCACAGGAACGGAGCTGGTCAAATACAATGCGGAAGATGATTATGAAACCCAGCTCGAACAGATTGCGCAGTGCAAGGCGGACGGCTGTGAGGCGGTTATCATCGTGCAGACCAAAAATGATGCGGAGAGCACCAAGGCGATGATTGAAGCCGCAGACGGCATGGAGGTCATTTTTGCCAATCGTATGCCGGCAGAGGAGTGTCTGAGCGATACCGTGCTGTATGTAGGCTCGGACGAGTCGGTTGCCGGCGAGTATCAGGGACGCTATATTGCTGACGAGCTGACCGCACAGGGCAAGCTGACGGCAACGGGTGTGATGCTCATGGGCAACGCAGGTCTGGCGCATACCGAAAAGCGCACGGAAACCGCAAAGAGCACCATTAATGAATCCGGCATCACGGTGGATTGGGTGCTGGAGCAGGATTGCGGCTATAACCGAGAGCAGGCAAGAGAGGCGTATGCCGCATTCCTGAAGAACGGCGGAACCTGTGATTTTGTCATCTGCAACAATGATGATATGGCACTGGGCGTCATTGATGCGATGAAGGAGGACGGCGGCAAGGTCACTTGTCCGGTAGTCGGTCTGGACGGCATTGAGGCGGCATGTCAGGCGATCGTAGACGGAGATATGGCATTCTCGGTTTATCAGGATCTGAAGGCGCAGGCGGACGGCTCCGTGGATGTCGCGCTTCAGCTGCTGAACGGTGAGGAAATCACGGACGCAGAGGACCATGTGGTATGGATTCCCTATGCTCCGATTACAGCAGAGGATGCAGAGAATCATCTGAAATAAAAGAAAACGGTATGGTGCGGGCAGGTATTCTTTCTACCTGCTCGCACTTGTAATTATGCACAATAAAATATGTAGAAAATTGAGCAAATTATCCAAAAAATGTATTGACCAATCGGGGAAAGATGAATATAATAAAATCCGCTATGAAACAGGTTTACGAAAGACAAAATCGGTGAATCAATAGCAAAATCGGTGAACAATACAGGAAAAGTATACGATTGCTTTGCTTTGATTGGTCAATTTTGGTGCAAAAACAGATCTGTTTCTAAAAGCATTTTCAGATAAAAGAGGAGCGTTACAATGTTTCTCTGAATGATATCATAAAAGGGGGATTCTCACATGTGGTTTGCTGTTCTTTGCTTCGCACTGGTATCCGCGCAGATGGTTCTGGCTCATTAATCGCGGCACACAGATCGTTGTCTAATGTACACAACTAATATAACGTAAAATCGTGAGAATTGGCGAAAAAATTGCTTGACCC
>JAEDEU010000141.1 GCA_016293155.1 Clostridiaceae bacterium
ACGAATGATTCATCGGCCGAGCGATCATCAAAGAGAAAAATACGAGAAGGACGAGAGAGAAGAGAAAGGAGATGCTTCATTGAAGTTAGCAGTAGTTGGAAGTATTAATATTGACCAGACTGTTACTGCGGAGCGTATTCCGCTGAAAGGAGAGACGCTGCCGGGTGGAAGCCTGCGTTATATCCCGGGCGGCAAGGGAGCGAATCAGGCGGTTGCCATGGCAAAGCTTGGCGCCGAGGTTGAGATGTTCGGATGTGTCGGAGACGACGATAACGGACGTCAGATGGTGGAAAACCTGATCGCCAACGGGGTGAAAACCGATCACATTAAGGTGGCGGAAGGAACACCGACAGGAATTGCGATCATCACGGTAGGAGATCATGACAATACGATTATTGTCGTTGAGGGAGCCAATGGGCTGGTAGATCGTGTCTATATCGACAGTGTAAAGGACGCACTGTTGGGGTATGACATGGTTGTTCTCCAGCATGAAATACCGCTTGACACGGTGCATTATGTGGTTGAGCTGTGTGCGGAGCACGGCATTCCGACGGTGCTGAATCCGGCACCGGCGGCAGAGGTACCGATGGATATCATTGAAAAGGTCACATACCTGACTCCGAACGAGCATGAGGCAGTGCTGATCTTCGGTGAGGAGCGTTCGACGGAGGAGCTGCTCAAGGCATATCCGGAGAAGCTGGTCATCACACAGGGCTCCAGAGGCGTATCGGTCGGACTTGCCACCGGTGAGGTTCTGACGGTTCCCGCAAGAAAGACCGAGGTCGTGGATACGACCGGAGCGGGCGACACGCTGAACGGCGCGTTCTGCGTAAGGATTTCGCAGGGCAGCAGTATTCCGGACGCGCTGCTGTATGCAAACACTGCGGCAAGCCTTTCTACAGAAAAATTCGGCGCACAGAGCGGTATGCCTACCGCTGCGGAGGTCGAAAAGAATTTGGGTGATGTGAAATGAAAAAGCACGGAATTTTAAACAGCGACATCGCAAGAGTGCTGACTTATATGGGACATACGGATCGGATCTGTATCGGTGACTGCGGTCTCCCGATTTCGGATGAGACCGAACGAATTGATCTGGCACTTCGCTTCGGAGAGCCCTCCTTTCTGGATGTGCTGAAAGAGGTCGGGGCTGATATGAAGATCGAGAAGATCATTCTGGCAGAGGAAATCAAGGAACAGAATCCGGAACAGCTACAGGCGATCAAGGAGTATTTTTCCTCGCAGGAGGGCGGCGTACCGGAGCTTGAGTATGTGAGCCATGTAGAGCTGAAGGCACTGACCAGAGAATGCAAGGCGGTTATTCGCACCGGTGAGACCACACCGTATTCCAATATCATTCTCCAGTCCGGCTGCATCTTTGCATAAAGGAGGCGGTATTATGCAGATTGAAATGCGTGGGATCGACAAAGCATTCGGCGGCAACACCGTTCTGAAGGATGCCGGTTTTGTTCTCACAGATGGAGAAATCCACGCACTGATGGGAGAAAACGGTGCGGGTAAATCCACGCTGATGAAGATTCTGACCGGTGTTTACACCAGAGATGCCGGAACCGTGATTGTGGACGGCAAGGAAGTTGTTTATAAAAACCCGCAGGAAGCAGAAGAGCAATACAGATTCCAACACAGCGACCGGAGAAGGCAGCATCGGTCTGTCGATCTCCACGATGAACAACCCGTTCTTCGTAACCCTGTCTGAGGGTGCAAAGGAAAAGGCGAATGAGCTGGGCGTTGAGCTGATTCAGGTTGACGCAGGTGATGACTCTGCAAAGCAGTCGAGTGATATCGAGGATCTGATTTCCAAGAACATTAAGGTTCTCATCGTCAATCCGGTTGATTCTGATGCAGTTGCCCCGGCAGTAGAGGATGCAATCGCAAAGGGCATCAAGGTTATTTCCGTTGACCGTGTCGTAAACGGTGTTGACGTAGACTGTGCCATTGCTTCGGACAACGTAGCCGGTGCTGAAATGGTAGGTGAGTACCTCGTCGAGGTACTGGGCGAAGGTGCCAAGGTTGCTGAGCTGGAAGGCGTAAACGGCGCTTCTGCTACCATCGACCGTGGACAGGGCTTCCACAACATTGCAGACAGCAAGCTGAATGTAGCTGCAAGCCAGACCGCAAACTTCAACCGTGCTGAAGGCATGTCCGTTATGGAGAATATGCTGCAGGCAAATCCGGATCTGAAGGGCGTATTCGCACACAATGATGAGATGGCTCTGGGCGCAATCGAGACCATCGGCGGCAAGGACATCCTGGTTGCAGGCTTTGACGCAACCGACGATGCAATCGCAGCTGTCAAGGAAGGCCGTATGGCTGCAACTGTAGCACAGAAGCCGGATCTGATGGGCGCTACTGCCGTTGAGACCGCAAAGAAGCTGATGTCCGGTGAGTCTGTTGAAAAGAGCATTCCGGTAGAAGTTAAGCTGATCACTAAGGATAACGTAAACGAATAAGTTTCTTAGGACAGCTTGAAAGTAGCACTCTCCTCGTCCCCCCTGTCCGATGGAAACGTCGGGCAGGGGGGATTTTTTCATATAAAATGATATATTTTTGTACCGTTGACAGCTTTTCTTCATGAGTGTTATAATAAATCAAATTATCATACCCAACGATGAAAGAAAGGGGAATATTATGGCGACGATTCGAGAAGTGGCACGTCTGGCTGGAGTTTCTCCGGCGACGGTATCACGTGTGATGAACGGTACGGCGAATGTGGATGAAGAAAAAAGACGGCGTGTATTGGAAGCGATTGAACAGACCGGCTTTCATCCGAATGAGCTGGCACGTGCGTTGTTCAAAAACTCCTCTAAAATCGTGGGGCTTATCGTCCCGAACATTGAAAACCCGTTTTTCAGTGAGCTTGCGAGGGAGATTGAGGCAGAAGCGTTTCAGCACGGATTTCGGCTTTTGCTGTGCAATTCCAATAATAATGCGGAAAAAGAGCGGATGAATATCAGTATGCTCAAGCAGATGAAAGCGGATGGTTTGATTCTGATTACGAATAACGCACATACAGGCAGGCTGATCGCGGACATTCCGATGCCGGTTGTTGTTGTAGACCGCCACGTGATTGACGTCAGAGAAATTGCATCTGTGGAATCCGATCACTATAAAGGAGGACGGCTTGCGACCCAGCATCTGATAGACTGCGGCTGCCGGAATATTGTCTGCTTCCGCGGACCGCAGGAGTTTACCAGTGGAGCATTGCGCTTTCAAGGCTATCGGGATATCTGTGAGGAAAACGGACTTCCGGTACGCTATATTGATTGTGAATTCCTTTTTGAGGCAGGGATGCAGGCTGCGGAGGAAATGCTGGAACGTTATCCGGATGCGGACGGTGTGGTTGCGGGAAATGATATGGTTGCGATCTCTGCATACAAGGTGTTCCGCAATCACGGAATTCGTGTGCCGGAGGATATTCAGCTGGTGGGATATGATGATATCAGCTTCAGCAGTCTGGTTTCACCGGAGATCACAACAATTCGTCAGCCGATCAGAGAAATGGGACGCAGAGCGATCCAACTCATCTATCACTATGGGAATGAGCAGAATCATGAATCTGAATTGGATACAATTCTTGATGTTCAGCTCATTGAACGGCAAACAACTAGAAAAAAATAGAAAGAATCCCCGCTCTCAATCTTGCAGAGAGCGGGGATTGCCAGTTTGCCTGTGTTGGACTCGTTGAGGAGCCTATTTTTTTACTTGAGCTTGTCTGCTTTATCACGAATGATAGCAGCAGCTTCTTCGACGGTCTGCGCCTTGGCTTCGATCAGTTCAGCCAGTGTTTCAAGATACAGAATCAGTTCTGCCTGTGTCAGGTTGTTTTCTTCCATGATTTTACCTCCTGTCCGGTTTGAACTCATCGGTTAGTTGGTTGGTTCGTAGTCAATAGAAATTGGATACGATTTTT
>JAEDEU010000142.1 GCA_016293155.1 Clostridiaceae bacterium
CTTGAGCTGCTCCAGCTCGCCCATGCGTGCTGCTACCAGTCCTTCAAAAAATCCGAACTTCTTCATTGTCCTGTTTCACTCCTTTCTGCCTGCGTCGAATGCCTGTGATCTTACTTGCGGGTACGGCCCTTCATCTGTGCCAGCTCGCCCATGCGCGCTGCTACCAGCTCATCAAAAAACTTGAACTTCATCTTACATTTCTCCTTTCATCAGATTCAGAAGCTATGCTGCAATTTACTTTACTTTATCTTTCATTTCAGCATTCGCCTCTTTTTTTATTCTGTCTGCTGACAAATTAGTGCTTTCTTGCGGTCTGAACGCGCTCGCTAGCCAGCTGCTGAGCTCTCGCCTTGACGAGCTGATCGAAATACTGGAACATTTCTCTCGCCTCCATGTATCTTGTTTCTGTTGATTTATGATGTTTTTCATCATGGCTTTATCATACTCAGGAACGGCCCAAATGTCCAGTGGGATTCTTTATAATATTTGCATAATTTTCACTTCTTATTTTTGTGCACTTCGCACTAAAGATATCGGTTTTGTACCAGAAATCCCCCGTTTTCTTGGCAACACGTCCTCAATTTGCCCATTTTTTGACGCAGAAATTCCGACGGACAGCCCGACAAAAAAATCCGCACAAAAAATAATTTTGTGCGGATTTCGATTGTTAGAATACCAACTTATTTTACAACGGTTACATGCGGATAAGCAAACTCCACACCGGCCGAATCATAAGCCTTTTTAATTTGTTCATTTAGCTGAAATTTCAATTCAAAACTGGAGCTGAGGTTCTCACTCCAGAGCCATGCACGGACGACTACCGCCGATTCTGCAAGTTCAACAACCCTCACTTGCACCTTCGGCATTCCCTCCGCAATCTGCTCCGGTGTACGCACATCCAGATATAACGGGTTATTTTCCACAGTTTCACGCAAAATCCGAACCGCAAGATCCAGATCGGACTCGTATGTAACCGTGACCTCGTAAAATTCACAGATATGCGAATCTGCATAATCGGCGTTTTCTATGATGGCGCCGCTCATGGTACCGTTCGGAATAATGACGCGCTTATTTGCCGGCGTGCGGATGACCGTATGCCGCAGGGCGATTTCCTCGACCGTACCACTGACTCCGATGGACGGCGTCTGGATCACATCTCCGATCACAAACGGCTTGAACGCCAGAATCATTACACCACCGACCACATTGCCCAGCGCATCCTGACCCGCCAGACCGACAACCACTGCCACCAGACCGCCGCTGGCAAGCAGCGCCGTGAGCGTGTTGCTCGCACCCGGAATACTGCTGATAATCGTGACCGCAGAGATAAAGTATACGACAAACAGGACAACATAGCGCAGAAACGCCACCAGCGTCGTGCTCTGGTTTCCGTCCTGCTTCAGCCGCTCCACCGTTGCACGGAAAAATTTGTTCACCACCCGCACAAGCGCGGCGGTGATGACCACCACCAGCACGATAAATACAACGCGCCCGAACCAGGACGGCAGATGCAGCAGGCTGGTAATGCTCTGAATGCCCTCAATCGCGTTTTGCGTTGCCTCACCGGTATCCTGTACCGTGTCGCTGACGGTTGCGTTCACCCCGACCGCGGCGTCCGTGGTCAGGCTTCTCCATAAAATCATATCCATTCTCCCTTCTTTTGAAAAAAAGCAGGGCAGAAATGCCCTGCTTTTCTATCCTATGCAGCGGTGTTTACTGATATTTTGCCAGCTCGGCATGAACCAAATCCATGATAAACTGCGCTGCCTTGTCCGGCTCCACATCCTCGCGCATGGACTTGTCGCGCATGGAAACCTCAACCGCACCGCGCTTGACGGTCTTCGGGCTGACAACAACGCGCACCGGAACGCCCAGCAGATCGGCGTCTGAGAACATATTGCCCGCGCTGACCTTGCGGTCGTCATAGATGACCTCGATGCCTGCCGCCTGAAGCGCCTGATACAGACCGTCTGCGGTCGCACGCACGGTCTCGTCCGTGGACTTGATCGCACAGATGTGAACCTGCCACGGAGCAATGGACATCGGCCAGATCGGGCCGTAATCATCGTGGCGCACCTCACAGACGGATGCCGCCAGACGACCCACACCGATGCCGTAGCAGCCCATGATCGGATAATGCGGCTTGCCGTCGCTGCCGATATAGGTCATTTCCATGGACTTGGTGTACTTGGTGCCCAGCTGGAAGATGTTGCCGACCTCGATGCCGCGGCTGATGCGGATGCTCTTCTTGCCGCAGCACGGGCAGATTGCGCCCTCATAGGTCTTTGCGACATCGACAAACTGCGTGCCCGGCAGATCGCGCTCGATGTTCAGACCGGTGTAGTGATAGTTCTCCTCATTCGCGCCGACAACGATGTTGTTGGTGCCCTTCAGCGACTGATCGACAACAACCGTGATGCCGTCCGCCAGACCGACCGGACCGATAAAGCCTGCAACAATGCCGCTCTCCTCGGTGATGACAGCCGCCGGATGGATCTCCTCGCCCAGATAGTTTCTCAGCTTGGTCTCGTTGACCTCCAGATCGCCGCGGATAAATACAATCACGTACTCGTCCGTCATGTTCTTCTGGTAAACAACCGCCTTGCCGGTCTGCTTCGGATCGTAGCCGAGGAACTCGCAGAGAGACTCAATGGTCTTGGTCTCCGGGGTGAGCACCTTGGTCAGCGGCGCCTCCTCGCGCTTCTCGTTCTCCACGATGCAGTCCGCTGCCTCCATATTAGAACGCATACCGCACTCGTCGCACAGCACGATGGTATCCTCACCGCTGTCGGTCAGCAGCATGAACTCGTGCGAAACCGCACCGCCCATCATGCCGGAATCCGACTTGACCGCAACAACCTCCGGCACGCCTGCGCGGCGGAAGATGTTTTCATATGCCTTGTAGCACAGCTCGTAGTATGCCTCCAGATCCTCCTGCGAGGTGTGGAAGGAGTATGCGTCCTTCATGGTGAACTCGCGGACACGGATCAGACCGCCGCGGGCACGTGCCTCGTCGCGGAACTTGGTCTGAATCTGATAGATCATAAACGGATAGTTGGAATAGGACTGTGCGGTGCCGCGTGCCAGATGCACGGCAGCCTCCTCGTGCGTCATGCCGAGCACGACCGGATTGCCGCTTCTGTCCTTGAAGCGCGCCATTTCCTGACCGATTGCGGAATAACGTCCGGACTCCTCCCACAGGGATGCCGGCATGACAACCGGGAACATGACCTCCTGACCGTCGATCTTATCCATCTCGTCGCGGATAATGCTCTCAATCTTGCGGGTAACGCGCTTTGTCGGCATGTACAGCGAATAAATGCCGTTGCACATCTGCTTCATGTAGCCGCCGCGCACCATCAGCGCATGGCTGGCAAGCTGGCAGTCCGCCGGGGTTTCCTTGAAGCGGTAACCCAGAAGCTGACTCATTTTCATGATATTGTTCCTCCAAAAATGGGTTTATTGTGTTTATTGTTTTATTTGACTGGCACGCCCCCGCCCGCCGGTCATAACCTGACGGTAAGGGGGTGCTTTTTCTCATGTATGCTAGTTTTTTCGTGCGTCCCGCCCAGCAGGAGCGCATCGAGACCGTGGTGGAGCTGCGCCCGGAGACGCGCCCTGCGCTGCTCGGCACCGCCGTGGATGACAACGCAAAGCCGATTGCGGACGCGCTCGCGGTGCTGTATGAATCCGGCGGCGGGGGACAGCCCGACCGCACGGTCGCCGCGCAGTATACGGATGAGCTGGGGCGGTTTGCGTTCGCCCCGCTCGAGGCCGGAAAACTGTATCTCGTCCGGATTTTCAAGTCGGACGCAAAGCTGCGGATGCTGGAGCAGGGGGAGTAACAAGTTCAGGGACACGGCGATAATTTTATCGCCGGTACAT
>JAEDEU010000143.1 GCA_016293155.1 Clostridiaceae bacterium
AGGTATCCGGAACCTGCTTTACACATACAATAACTTTCATGATTCAGTATCCTCCTGTCTTACTTGCCGATTACGTGGCCAGAGATAACCATTCTCTGAACCTGAGAAGTACCCTCGTAGATCTCGGTGATCTTTGCGTCACGCATCATGCGCTCCATCGGGTACTCACGAATGTAACCGTAACCGCCGAAGATCTGGAGAGCCTTGGTGGTAACATCCATAGCGGTCTCAGCAGCGAACAGCTTTGCCATAGCTGCTTCCTTGGTGTACGGCAGACCGTTGTCCTTATTGAATGCAGCGCGGCGAACGAGCAGACGAGCAGCCTCGATGGAGGTCTCCATGTCAGCGATCATCCACTGCAGGCCCTGCTTGGTGGAAATCGGCTTGCCGAACTGTACGCGCTCCTTCATGTAAGCGACAGCCTGATCCAGTGCGCCCTGAGCGATGCCCAGTGCCTGGGATGCGATACCGATACGGCCGCCGTCGAGGGTGGTCATAGCGATCTTGAAGCCGCCGTTCTCCTTGCCCAGCAGGCGGTCTGCCGGCAGATGTACGTCTTCGAATACGAGCTCGGAAGTCTGGGAACCACGGATACCCATCTTATGCTCGATCTTGCCGATGGAGAAGCCCGGATCGTTCTTGTCAACGATAAATGCGGAAATGCCCTTGTTTCTCTTGGACTTGTCGGTCATTGCGAAGATGATGTAGGTATCAGCAATGCCGCCGCCGGTGATGAATACCTTGGTGCCGTTCAGGATGTAGGAACCATCCTCCTGCTTGACAGCGGTGGTCTGCTGTGCAGCGGAGTCGGTGCCGGCGTTCGGCTCGGTCAGACCGAATGCACCGGTCTTCTGACCGGAGATCAGCGGACGCAGCCACTTTTCCTTCTGCTCCGGGGTGCCGTACTTGTAAATCGGCCAAGCGCCCAGGGTAGCGTGAGAAGAAATGATACAACCGGTGGTGCCGCAGAAGCGGGATGCCTCCTCAATTGCGATCGAGTAGCAGATGGTGTCCGCGCCGGAGCCGCCCAGCTCCTTCGGGAACTGAATGCCCATCAGACCGTACTTGCGCATCTTCTCAACGGTCTCAAACGGATAACGCTCTTCAGCGTCGATTTCTGCAGCAATCGGCTCAACCTCGTTTACCGCAAACTCGCGGCAAAGCTTCTGAACCATTGCCTGCTCTCTAGTAAGCCTAAAATCCATACCAGTAAACCTCCCAAAATAATGAATTCGAGTAGATATAAACACAAGCCTCCAGCCCCGAACCGGACCCGCCGGCACAATACAGGGTTTGGGCTGTATTCCCAAAACAAGGAAAGGGTCATTTTTGGCACACCTATACAACGTGTCCATTACTATTATATCTGAACAGCCAAATTTGTCAAGAATTTTGCCCTCAGATTTTGTATATAACCTTCAAAATACTGCCAGAAAAGTTGCAAGTTTTCCACAATATTAACTGAGAGTTGAAAAAAATAAACAAAAAACTAAAAAATATACAAAAAGTTGTCAAATCAGCAATCTGAACAAAAAACACCAAAAAATTGCTCAACACTTCCCAGTCCACACCAGATATGGTGTGCGATTTTTCGATCATCCGAAAATCTGCGAATGAGTTCATCAAGATATACTCACTCCCGCATCATCACTACACAATTTTTATATTTTACACGCAATTTTCCCAAATCTCAGGCGCGCAAAAATCTGTAAAAACAAATTCCCGATTTCTGCATTTTTTTCGATTTCGGAACAATCCGATTTTAAATACAAATTGTATATTAATAATTAAATTATACCAAAAAGAAAACCCCGCCATCAGGCGGGGCGAAAAGACCTTGTACGATTACAGCGCTTCACACTGCTTCAGCCAGAGGGCGGAGACCGCATCGGACGGCATACGCCAGTCGCCGCGCGGGGACAGCGTGACCGTACCCACCTTCGGACCGTCCGGCAGGCAGGAGCGCTTGAACTGCTGCATGAAGAAGCGGCGCATGAATGTGGTAAGCCATTTTTTGATGAAGTCCGGCTCGAACTTGCCCGCGAACGTGCGGCACGCCATGCGGTAGATCTTGCGCGGCTCCATGCCGAAGCGCAGCATATAATAAAGGAAGAAATCGTGCAGCTCATACGGACCGACCAGATCCTCGGTGCGCTGTGAGATCTCGCCGTCCTTCGGCGGGAGCAGCTCCGGAGACACCGGCGTATCCAGAATGTCCAGCAGGACGCGTCCGGTTTCGCCGCCGGCGCGCTGCGCCTCATACGCGGTCAGATAGCGGACGAGGGTCTTCGGAATCGAGCAGTTGACGCCGTACATGGACATGTGATCGCCGTTGTAGGTCGCCCAGCCCAGCGCCAGCTCGGAGAGATCGCCCGTGCCGATGACCATGCCGCCGGTCTTGTTGGCGATGTCCATGAGCACCTGCGTGCGCTCGCGTGCCTGACCGTTTTCATAGGTGACCGAATGATCCTCCATGTCGTGACCGATGTCGATAAAGTGCTGGGTGACGGACGCGCCGATCTCGATCTGACGGCAGGTGGTGCCGTATGCCTCCGCGAGCGTAAGCGCGTTGTTCTTGGTGCGGCTGGTGGTGCCGAAGCACGGCATGGTGACCGCAATGATGTCCTTCCGGTCGCGGTTCAGCAGATCGAAGGCGTGCACCGTGACCACGAGCGCCAGCGCGGAATCCAGACCGCCGGACAGACCGACCACCGCGGTGCGTGCATGGGTATGGCGGATGCGGGTTGCCAGACCGGTTGCCTGTAGGGTGAGGATTTCCTCACAGCGCGCCTCCAGATCAGTTTTGTCCGCCGGGACGAACGGCGTGTTCGGGAACGTGCGCTCCAGCTTGGTCTCGCGGATCTCCATATCGAAGCCGACCTCATAGAAGCCCATGTCCACCGATGCGTTGGTGCGGAAGGTATTGCAGCGGCGGCGGTCATACTCCAGCTTTTTCAGGTCGATGTCAGCAGTCGTCAGACCGGTCGCAAAGCGCGGGGACTGTGCGAGCAGGCTGCCGCTCTCCGCGATCACGTTGTGACCGGCAAACACGAGGTCGGTCGAAGACTCGCCCTGACCGGCATCGCAGTACATATATGCCGCAAAGCACTTGCCGGACTGCATCCGCACGAGGTCGCGGCGGTACTGCGCCTTGCCGATGATCTCATCGGACGCGGACAGGTTAATAAGGATGGTCGCGCCCTGCTCGGCGAGCTGTCCGGACGGCGGATTCGCCACCCACAGGTCCTCACAGATTTCCACGCCCACGCACAGCTCCGGCGTGTTCAGGCTGCGGAAAATCTGCTTGGGAGAGCACATCGCAAACGCCTCGCCGCCCTCGATGGGCAGGCGCACCTCAAACTCGGTGTCCGCATTTGCCTCGGTAAAATGGCGCAGCTCGTAAAACTCGGTATAATTCGGAATGTTCTGCTTGGGCACGAAGCCGAGCACCTCGCCCTTGTGCAGGACGGCGGCGGTATTATACAGTGCACCGCCCGGTGCGCGCACCGGAACGCCGACCGCAATCAGCATGTCCATTCCGGCGGTCTCACGCGCAATGTGCATGAGCTGCTCCATCGCGCTGTCCAGCAGCAGATTGTGCAGGAACAGATCGGAGCAGGTATAGCCCGTGATGCACAGCTCCGGGAAGCCGAGCACACGCACGCCCTGCTCATCCGCCTCGCGGCACAGCGCAATGATGTTATTCGCGTTAAATTCGCAGTCCGCCACATGAATTTCCGGTGTTGCGGCAGCGATTTTGATAAATCCGTCTTTCATCTGTATTACCTCATTGAACTAAAAATCAAAATGACAGCTGTATTTATTATACCCCATTGGGTGCGAAAAGGAAAGCAATTCTCATTCCGGTCGATACAAAAC
>JAEDEU010000144.1 GCA_016293155.1 Clostridiaceae bacterium
GGCAATTGCACTGCGCCTGCGGCGCAAAAAAATCCGCGTGCCGGGAGGACACGCGGAAACTTTTTTGTTTTCAGTCGGCGAGCTGTTCGAGCGCATCCGTAAAGGAGGCGTCCTGTTCCGTCAGCCGCAGAATGCCGGAGCAGAGGGACAGGATCGGGATGGCAAACTGCCATGGCTTCGGTCTGCGTTCGGGGTCAGCCGATTTCCGGTCCGCCGCATACGCGAGGAACAGCAGAATGGAGATGATGATCTGTACAACTGCCAGTGCCTTGAAAATGATGGAATGCGTTTCTTTGTTCATAAAAACAGCTCCTTTCCGGGTTTCAGTCTGAACGGTCTCGCTCCGGGCGGCGGCAGCGCTTTGTGCAGCCGGCGCAGTTTCCGCCGCAGGAGGACGGATGCCGGAGGATATACCGCACCGCCAGGACGAACAGCACGGCGAGTACGGCAACAATTATGATATCCGCGAGGCTCACAGCACGATCACCGCGATTCGATAGACGAGAAATGCGATGCACCATGCGACGGCGCACTGGCTGAGTGCGACCGCTGCCGCCTTGACGCCGCTGTTCATCTCCTGACGCACGGCGGCGATTGCCGCAACGCACGGGGTGTACAGCAGGGTGAACGCGAGGAAGGACACCGAGGCCGCCGGAGTCATCAGCGTGCCGAGCATGGAGGATACGGAATCCTCCGTGCCGCCGAGCAGGACGGCGAGGGTGGAAACGACTGCTTCTTTTGCGGAGAAGCCGGAGATAAGCGCAGTGGAGGCGCGCCAGTCACCGAAGCCGAGCGGTGTGAAGAGCGGCGCGAGCAGCGAACCGACCGAAGCCAGCATACTGTCCGCCGCGTCCGTGACCACGTTGATGCGGGTGTCAAAGGTCTGTAAAAACCAGATGATGATGGTTGCCACAAAGATGACGGTAAAGGCGCGGGTCAGGAAGTCCTTCGCCTTGTCCCAGAGCAGGAGCACGACGTTTTTCGCGCTCGGCAGGCGGTAGTTCGGAAGCTCCATGACGAACGGCACCGAATTGCCGCGGAAGATGGTCTTGTTGAGCAGGAAGCCGGCGAGTACGCCGATCGCCATGCCGCCGATGTACAGACAGCCCATCACCAGTGCGGCGCGCTCCGGGAAGAACGCCATCGAGATCATGCTGTAAATCGGCAGCTTTGCCGAGCAGGACATGAACGGGGTGAGCAGAATGGTCATATGGCGGTCGCGCTCACTTGAGAGCGTGCGGGTCGCCATGACGGCGGGAACCGTGCAGCCGAAGCCGATCAGCATCGGCACGAACGAGCGGCCGGAAAGACCGATGCTGCGCAGCAGCTTATCCATGACAAACGCCACGCGGGACATATATCCGCTGTCCTCCAGAATGGACAGGAAGAAGAACAGGGTCACGATGGTCGGCAGGAAGGACAGCACCGAGCCGACACCGGTACATACGCCGTCGATGAGCAGAGAATGCACCACCGGATTGATGCCGTAGGCGGTGAGTGCGCCGTCCAGCCATGCGGTTGCGCCGTCGATCAGCAGGGCGAAGCCGTCGGTCAGCCATGCGCCGATGCAGCCGAAGGTCAGCCAGAAGATCAGCAGCATGATGCAGAAAAAGATCGGGATGGCGAGGTATTTGTGGGTGAGCAGCTCGTCGATGCGCTCGGAGCGGCGGGTGCCCACGCTTTCGCCCTTATGTACCACCGCCTTGGCGCAGAGGCTTTCGATAAAGGCATAGCGCATATCCGCCAGAGCCGCCTCGCGGTCGGTGTCCAGCTCGCCCTCCATCTCAATGACAAAGTGCTCGATGGTTTCAATTTCGTTCGGGGACAGCCTGAGCTGCTGGAGCATCGGCTCGTCGCCCTCGATCAGCTTGGTTGCGGCAAAGCGCGGCGGAACGTGGATGCGCTCCGCGTGGTCCTCGATCATATGCGTGACCGCGTGGATGGCGCGGTGAACCGCACCGGAGCAGAAGTCCTGACGCACCGGACGCTGCTGCTGCTCCGCGACCTGTACCGCCTGACGGATCAGCTCGTCAATGCCCTCGTTTTTGTTCGCGGCGATCGGGACGACCGGCACACCCAGCTCCTTGGAGAGCAGCTTGAGGTCGATGGTCGAGCCGTTTTTGCGTACCTCATCCATCATATTGACCGCGAGCACGGTCGGAATGCCCAGACCGAGCAGCTGCAGGGTCAGATACAGATTGCGCTCGATGTTGGTGCCGTCGATGATGTTGATAAGACCGTCGGGATGGTCGTTTAAAATGAAATCGCGCGTGACGATTTCCTCCGAGGTGTACGGGGAGAGTGAGTAAATGCCGGGGAGATCGACCACCGTGGCATTTTCCACGCCGCGGATGTGTCCTTCCTTGCGCTCCACCGTGACGCCCGGGAAGTTGCCCACGTGCTGGTTGGAGCCTGTGAGCTGGTTGAACAGGGTGGTTTTGCCGCTGTTCTGGTTGCCTGCAAGTGCAAAAATCATGCTTCTCCCTCCAGCGGTTCGATATCAATCTGCCGCGCATCCTCCAATCGGATGGTCAGCTGATAGCCGCGCAGGCGCAGCTCGATGGGATCGCCCATCGGGGCGGCCTTGCGGACGAATACAACGGTATGCGGTGTCAGACCCATGTCCAGCAGATGGCGGCGCAGCGCCCCCTGTCCGTTGACTGCGGTGATCCGACAGCGACTGCCGATCGGCAGCTGGTCAAGTGTCATAGGAAAAAACCCTCTTTCGTGAAACGAATCAGAATGCCGGTAAACATACGGCAAATACAGTATAAAAAACTGGAAGTGGATTGTCAACGGATTGCCGGGAAGAACGCAGGAAAAGCGAAAAAATTGTCAAAATGCAGGGAAATTCGGGGACAGAGTGCGGACGGCTCAGTGTTAGCCCATGGTATCATACGATGCAGAATGTGGAAAAAGCCCGGCAAAACCGCCTGTGAATAAATAAAAAAACGGCGGAGAGTCTGTGGATAACTCTCCGCCGCCGTTAGGGGGAAATATAAAAAAGAAACAAGCAAATTGATGGAATAATATTACAGAAGCAATATTATTGTATTTATTATACCATAAGGGCATGTAAAATGCACGCAAAAAATGAAAAAAATTTCAATTTTTTTCGGGAATGAACGCGAATCGCCTTTGAGAGAAAGAAAAGAGACAATGTTCGATAGAAAAACTGAAAAAATGCCGTAAAACATCACAAAAAACACTTTCGTTTTATCCGGTTATGTTGTATAATTTAGACAGCGTGAAGTTTCCGGCTCTCTCTCCGGAACGCGAAACGTAATGATATAAAAACGATTGAGAAAATATGAGGTGACAACTATGGGCTATATGGAAGAATACCAGAAGTGGGTATCCAGTCCGGCGCTGACCGAGGCAGAGCTGGCAGAGCTGAAGGCAATTGAGAACGATCCGGGCGAGATCGAAAACAGATTCTTCGCACCGCTGTCCTTTGGTACGGCAGGTCTGCGCGGCATTCTGGGCGTTGGTCTGTACCGCATGAACCGCTTCACCGTCGGTGCGGCAACCCAGGGTCTGGCAAACCTGATTAAGCAGTACGGCCCGCGCGCAATGCAGCGCGGTGTTGCGATTGCGTGCGACAGCCGCATCCAGTCGGACGAGTTCTCGCATCTGGCGGCAAGCATTCTGGCGGCAAACGGCATTCAGGTTCTGGAATACGAATCCCTTCGTCCGGTTCCGGTGCTGTCCTTTGCGGTTCGCACCTACGGCACGCTGGCAGGCGTTATGATTACCGCCTCCCACAACCCGAAGGAGTACAACGGTTATAAGGTCTACTGGGAGGACGGCGCACAGCTGCCGCCGAAGGAGGCTGACGTTGTCGCAAAGGAAATGGG
>JAEDEU010000017.1 GCA_016293155.1 Clostridiaceae bacterium
GTCCCGGAGCTGTGCGTGATTGATGTATCCTTTATTTCGCTCAAGCTGGTGCTTCCGGTGGTACATCGTCTGCTGAACGAGCATGGCCGCGTTGCCTGCCTGATTAAGCCTCAGTTTGAAGCAGGAAAAGGCAAGGTCGGCAAGAAGGGTGTCGTCCGTGAGGCATCCATTCACAGAGAGGTTCTGGATGCATTTTTGGAGAATGCACATAACGCCGGCTTCCATGTCTATGACGTGACTTTTTCACCCATCAAGGGGCCGGAGGGCAATATTGAGTTCCTGGGCTATCTCGGTAAGGATGGGGAGGATGGAGAACTTCATCTGGATGAGGTTGTAGCGGCGGCGCATGGAGAGCTTGCAAAAGAGACATGACACATTTTAATAATATGAACAATGCGGTGGTCTGGCCCAATACCGGAAAAACCAATATTGCTTCCACGGTAGAGCAAACCGTACATTATCTGCGTAAAATCGGAGTACATGTATATATGCCGGAGTTTGCGGAAGATCTTGCTTGCGAGGGCGTTGAGGTCTGTTCGGAATATACCTGCCTGAGAAATGCCAATTTTGCGGTTGTTCTCGGCGGTGACGGCACAATTCTTGCAATGGCCCGCAAGGCGGCAGAAGCACGAACACCGATTATCGGCATTAATATCGGTCATCTCGGTTTTATGAGCGAGCTGGATCTGAGCGAACTGCATATGCTGTCCTACATCGTAGATGGAAAATACCAGATTGACAGCCGCATGATGCTGGATATCGAGGTCATCCGTGACGGTCTGACCGTATTCCATGATGTTGCGCTCAACGAGGCGATTATCAAAACCGGTTCGATTTTCCGGATTGCCTCGATTGACGTGGTAGCGGACTGCACGCCGGTCTGCTCCCTTCACGCCGACGGCGTGATTATTTCCACCCCGACCGGAACAACAGCATATGCATTTGCGGCAGGCGGACCGATTGTGGAGCCGACAGCCGAAAATCTGATTGTTGTACCGCTTTGTGCGCACGGGCTGGCAAACCGCCCGTATGTGTTTGCACAGGATCGGGAAATTACCATCCGTCCGACATCTCAGCATGACGGACATCTGATCGTCTCGGCAGACGGTCGTGAGGGCTTTATGCTCAATATCGGTGACCGAGTCATCATTCGCAAATCCCGAAAAATCACCAGACTGATCCGCGTAAAGTCTCAGAGCTTTTACTATGTACTGGATCAGAAGCTGTCCGGTGGTTTTTCCAACTGAAAGAGAGAACTATAGCAATGAAATTTCAGCGTCAGGCAAAAATTCTGGATCTCATTGAGCATGACGAAATCGAAACTCAGGAGGAGCTTTCCATAAAGCTGCGCGAGCTGGGCTTTGATACGACTCAGGCGACCATTTCCCGCGATATCAAGGAATTGCGGCTGGTCAAAATGCTGTCAGCTTCCGGAAAATACAAGTATGCGGCTTCTGCACGCGAGGCGGAAACCAGCTTTGCTTCCAGACTGCGCAACATTTTTCGTGAATGTGTAACCAGTGTGGATCAGGCACAGAATATGGTTGTCATCAAAACCCTGCCCGGTCTGGCGCAGGCGGCCGCTATGGCGATTGATTCCATGCGCGTGCCGCAGGTGATCGGCACGCTGGGTGGTGATGATACGGTATTTATTGTCATGCGGGATACGGAAAGCGCAATTGAATTCCGCAGTACGACAGAAGAAATGCTCCGATAAGGAAAAGAGGATATCATGCTTCGATTGCTTCACATTGAAAATATTGCGATCATTGAGCGTGTGGACATTGAGTTCAGTTCCGGCTTTACAGTCTTGACCGGCGAAACAGGTGCGGGCAAATCAATCATCATTGATGCAATCGGCGCAATTATGGGTCAGCGCACAAGCCGTGATCTGATTCGTAATGGCGCAAAAAAAGGCTGTGTCAGCGCAGTGTTCGATTCGCTTTCGCCGCTTATGGCAGAAAAACTGACCGAGATGGGGATTGAATGCGAGGAGGACGGCACGCTGCATGTACAGCGCGAGCTGTCCATGGACGGCAAAAGTGTATGCCGCATCAATATGCGTCCGGTCACTGCGACAGTGCTTCGGCAGATCAGCCCGTATTTGATTAATATCCATGGACAGCATGACGGTCAGAAGCTGATGCAGGACGAGTATCATATTGATTTTCTGGACAGTTATTGCCGTGCCGAAAAATTTCTGATAAACTATCAACCGTTATATCATAAGCTGTTTGAGCTGCGCCGGGAAATCCGCGCGCTGGAACGCAGCGAACGTGACCGCGCTCAGCGACTGGATATGCTTCAGTTCCAGATTGAGGAAATCAGTGCGGCGGCCCTTCAGCCGGATGAGGAAGAGGCATTAGAGGAGAAAAAAGCATTTTTCGATAATGTCGAAAAACTATCCTCAGCGTTGCAGACCTCCAATCATGCACTCAGCGGCACAGACGATTTCAGCGGCATTTGCAGTGAGCTGGATCGAATCTCTGATTCCCTATCTGGTATCGCGGATGTATCCTCTGAATTTGCTAATCTCTATCGGCGGGCGGAAGAGCTCAGATATCTGGCGGAGGATCTGGCGCAGAGTATTGCATCTGCGGCATCGCGCACGGATTATTCCGCGGCAGAACGCGATCTGGTAGAAGCCCGCCTGGATGAAATTTACCGTCTCAAGCGGAAATATGGCACGACGATTCCGGAAATTCTGGCATATTACGAACAATGTGTCGCAGAATTGGAGACGCTGGAAAGCTCGGATGAACGCAAGGATCAGCTAACCGAGGAATATCACAGCACCTTGAAGGTGGCCCGCGAAATGGCGTCGCAGCTTTCGGCACACCGCCGTTCGGCAGCGCAGGAGCTGGAACGGCTGATTGTTGAACAGCTGGCGGATTTGGATATGACAAAGGTTCGGCTGAATATTTCCGTCACACCGCAGAGCAAGCTCAATGAGAGAGGCATGGACGAGGTACAGTTCCTGATTGCGGCGAATCCCGGGGAACCGCTCAAGCCGTTGTCCAGGATTGCATCCGGCGGTGAGCTTTCCCGTATTATGCTGGCGATCAAAAATATTCTGACCCGTACAGAGGATGTCGGTACGCTGATTTTTGATGAAATTGATACCGGTGTCAGCGGCCGTGCAGCGCAGAAGATTGCCAAAAAGCTGATTGAAATTTCGCGTTACAAGCAGACCCTGTGCGTGACACATCTGCCGCAGCTGGCAGCCGCAGGGGATCAGCATCTGCTGATCCGCAAATCCGTGGAGGGCGAACGAACCTATACGGAGGTACTTCCGGTCGAGCAAGCTGCGCGCGAACACGAGCTTGCACGCATGTTCTCCGGCGATTCCGTGACGGAAAGCTCCCTGAGCAATGCGCGGGAATTGATTACTTTTGCAAATGAATATAAAAAGGAGTTATATAGTAATGTCAACTGTATTTGAGGAACTGAAAGAGCGCGGGCTCATTGCTCAGTGCACCAACGAAGAAAAGGTAAAGGATCTTCTGGACAATCACCAGACGACCTTTTATATTGGTTTTGACGCGACCGCTGACAGTCTGCATGTTGGTCATTTCCTGCAGCTGGTAGTCATGTCCCGTCTGCAGAAGGCTGGCCATCATCCGATCGCTCTGATCGGCGGCGGCACCACGATGATCGGCGACCCGACCGGCAAGACCGATATGCGTAAGATGCTGACGCTGGAGCAGATCAATTACAATGCAGAGTGCTTCCGCAAGCAGATGCGCCGTCTGGTTGATTTCAATGACGGCAAGGCTACCATGGTCAACAATGCGGACTGGATTCTGAAGTTCAATTATATGGACTTCCTGCGTGAAGTCGGCGTACACTTCTCGGTCAACCGTATGCTGACCGCAGAGTGCTTCAAGTCCCGCCTGGAAGGCAAGGGTCTGAGCTTTATCGAGTTCAACTACATGCTGCTGCAGAGCTATGACTTCCTGCATCTGTACCGCACCATGGATTGTCATCTGGAGCTGGGCGGCGATGACCAGTGGTCGAATATCATCAATGGCGCCGACCTGATCCGCCGTGTTGACGGCAAGGACGACGCATACGGTTTGACCTTTACCCTGCTGACCACTTCGGAAGGCAAGAAGATGGGCAAGACCGAGAAGGGTGCTGTCTGGCTGGATCCGGAAAAGACCTCTCCGTACGAGTTCTTCCAGTACTGGAGAAACATCGCAGACTCTGATGTCATTCGTGTTATGAAGATGCTGACCTTTATGACGCTGGAAGAGATCGCGGAATACGAGAAGCTGGAAGGCGCTGACCTGAATAAGGCTAAGGAGAAGCTGGCTTACGAAATCACTTCGATGGTTCACGGTAAGGAAGAGGCTGACAAGGCTCTGGAAGCCGCTCGTGCGATTTTCGCAGGCGGCGCTTCCTCTCAGAACATGCCGAGCACTCAGCTGACCGAGGCGGACTTTACCGATGGTGCGATTTCGGCAGTAGATCTGCTGGTCAAGACCGGACTGGTTCCGTCCAAGGGCGAGGGCAGACGCGTGATTAAGCAGGGCGGTCTGACGATTGCCGATCAGAAGGTAACCGATTTCGCTCAGAGCTACACGGCAGCAGACTTCGAAAACGGAGAACTGATTATCAAGAAGGGCAAAAAGACCTTCCATAAGGTAACAATTTAACTGCATACGGCGGCTGTGCTACCGAACATTCGGAGCGTAGCCGCCTTTTTCTGTGAACACACGGTAAAATTTCGATTTACCCTTGAGAAAATTCGGATTTTGCGTTAAAATAAAGATGTATTGTGCGTGTTTGTATGATTTTTTTGACATGGTACGGTATGATAACATCTCAAGGGGGAATCCGTAATGAACGGCAAATTGATTGTTTTGGAAGGGACGGATGCATCCGGAAAATCAACGCAATTTGCACGGCTGTGCGAGACGCTGGACGCACGCGGAGTGGAATATCGCCGTCTGGTATTCCCGCAGTATGACCAGCCGTCCTCGGCGCTGATCCGTATGTATCTCGGCGGCGAGTTTGGCTCGAAGCCGGAGGATGTCAGCGCCTATGCCGCATCGACTTTTTTTGCGGTGGACCGCTATGCCTCTTTTAAAAAGGATTGGGGCGAGTATTACCGCAGCGGCGGTCTGATCCTTGCGGATCGCTATACCACTTCGAACGCAGTGCATCAGGCAGCAAAGCTGCCTGCGTCCGAGAAGGATGCATATTTGAACTGGCTGTTTGATTTTGAATACCGTATTATGGGTCTGCCGAAGCCGGATGCCGTATTCTTTTTGGATATGCCTCCGCAGGCGGTACGCGACCTGCTCGCCCATCGGGTAGGAAAAACAGAGGATATTCACGAAAAAGATGCAGATTATCTGGAGCAATGTTATCTGACGGCATCCAGTCTGGCAGAGCAATTCAAATGGAAACGGATTCAGTGTGTCAAAAACCAGAAGCTGCGCACAATTGAGGATATCGCAGGAGAAATTTTAAGCGATGTCCTAAATTTAATCGCATTGTAAGGGACGTTTATGCTAGAATTCAAACCAATTACCTTGCAGGATAAGCAGGAAATTCAGGCTTATACTGCAAAACGCAATTATCATTTATGTGAGCATTGTTTTGTTGACCTGTTCATCTGGGCAAAGCATTATGATACGCAATTTTGCACGCAAGATGGATTTTTGTTTATCAAAATGCTGACCTTTCCGGATCGGCTGCCGATGTATCTTGCTCCGATTGGGGAAGGAGATCTGCGTCACGCCATTGAACTGCTGGAACAGGACGCGGCAGAGCGCGGCAATCCCTTTGTCATGACCAGCATTCCGGAGGAAATGCTTCCGGAGCTTCAGGCAGTCATGCCGAATGAGCTTGTGATTGAAAATCTGCCAAACGGTGCAGACTATATTTACCTCGCGGAAAAGATGATTTCGCTCTCAGGGAAAAAGCTGCAATCCAAGCGCAATTTTATCAACCGCTTTAAGCAGAACTATGACGGCCGCTGGAGCTATGAGGACATCGGACCACATAATTTAGAGGAAGCATATCAATTCCATCTGCACTGGTGTGAGATCAATGGCTGCGCCAATAATGAATCATTCCGCGGGGAGACCTGTGCCATTCAGCGCGCACTGGATCACTTCGAGGAGTTGGGCATGAAGGGCGGCATCCTGCGGCTGGACGGCAATGTCATTGCATTTACGCTCGGCAGCCAATCGACGGATGATATGTATATTATTCAGATTGAGAAAGCGGAAGCAGATATTCCGGGGGCTTATCCCATGATTAATCAGCAGTTTGCAATGCGCAACTGCACCAATGTGACTTATATCAATCGTGAGGAGGATCTCGGTCTGGAGGGACTGAGAAAGGCCAAGCGCTCTTATCATCCAGTGATGATGGGAAATAAATTTATGGCAATGAGGAATATATGATACGATTTGCACAGCAATCCGACACAGAACGTATTCGCGCGCTTTGGGAAGTCTGCTTCCCCGATGAAGGCGGCTTCAATCCATGGTATTTCGAGTATCTGTATCGACCGGAGCACACACTGATTTATGAACTGGACGGGGAACTTGCGGCGATGCTGCAAATGCTTCCGTTTGAAATCGAGGCTGACGGTACTGCTCACTCAGTCACCTATATTTATGGTGCCTGCACAGCGCCGCAGCACAGACGAAAGCATTTGATGGCACAGCTGCTGGAAGAATCCTTCCGTCTTGATCGTGAGAACGGAAGGGCGGCTTCTGTCCTGATTCCTCAGGAGGATTGGCTGTTCGGGTTCTATCGGAAATTCGGCTATCAGGCTGGATTCACAGTTTCAACCCAAAAATATCAATGTAAAAGCCCCGAAAACGCTGTAAAGGCATATCGCTTAACAGATGCGGATATTTGCGATTTAGAGCACCTATATCAACAAATTTCCGTTCCAAAAGTAGTTCGCCCTAATCGGTTCTGGGAAATTCAGCTCAAGCTGTTTCAAACCATTGGAGCAGGAGCATTTGGCATCCGGCAGGATGGTTGCCTGAAGGCTGCGGCGTTTTGCTGGACAACGGAACAGGGCATATGGATTCAGGAAATGCTGGCGGCAACGCCGGAGGATGGTCAGCTGCTGGCTGATCTCATCGGCAGGCAATCTGGCAGCGAATCTGTAACGATCACCAGTGTTGGAAATGAAATCCCGCTCGGCTGTGTCAAGTTTTATGATACCGAATGGGAGAATGGATATATGAATCTCATGTTCAATTAAGGAGAGATAACAATGGTTTATGTATTGATGGTAGACGGCTTCGAAGATACAGAAGCGATTGCGCCCATGGATATGCTTTCCCGTGCGGGAATTGAATTCAAAAAGGTTGGCGTAATGGGACGAGTTGTCACCAGCAAAATGGGCTTTCCAATGACTGCGGATCTGACCGCAGAGGAACTGGATCTCAGTGACTGTGAAATGATTTTCCTGCCGGGAGGCCCGGGAACAAAAAATTATTTCGACTATACAATTGTTGATACCGCAATCGAGTATTGTAAAGCAAATAACCTTTACATTGCTGCAATTTGCGCTGCACCGTCTGTTTTGGCGGCGAAAAATGTTCTGGATGGCAAGAATGCCGTTTGCCATTTCAGTGTTCGTGAGAAAATGACCGGCTGCACGCTGCTCAATCAGGGCGTATGCGTTGACGGCAAGGTGATTACCGGACAGGGAGCAGCTGCCTCCATTGATTTTGGTCTTGCACTGGTCGAGCAGCTCCGCGGTCCTGAAGCTGCTGCTCAGGTAAAGCATGGTATCTGCTATGTTGATTGATAAAAAATCCTTTCGGGCACGTATGCTTCAGCTTCGCGGGGAAATTTTAGAGGAACAGCGGGCGTTTACCGATCAGGAAATTACCGCGCGTGTGTTGGCGCATCCGGCATATCGCCAGTCCGAGACAATTTTTATCTATTATTCTGTCGGAGATGAAATTTCCACGATGGAAATCATTGATGATGCGCTGAAAAGCGGAAAAACGGTCTGCGTGCCCCGCTGTGAAAAGGGAAGGCAGATGTCTGCCTGTGCCATTACATCGCCGCAGGATTTGACGGAGGAATCCTATGGGATCCCGGAACCGGGACTGCATTGTACTGTAATCGCTCCCGATCAGCTGGATTTATGCATCATCCCGTCTCTTGCCTGCGACTTCGAGGGACATCGAATGGGCTATGGCGGTGGATATTATGATCGCTTTCTCCCCAAAACGATGGCAAAAAAGATGGTTCTGTGCGCAGGAGATCGGCTGATGGAAGAAATCCCTCATGAAGCGCATGATATCTGCTGTGACCTGATTGTCACGGAAAACGAGGTGTATGCCGCAATATGATACAATCTCTCCAAACTTTGATGCAGACGATGCAAAAACGTCTGAGAACAGTTCAAATTTCTTCTGAGAGCATTCCAGGATTTGCATTGTTCATTTCTTTTGTGATTCTTGCATTTTTCAGCTTAATCTTTGACTTTGTTTTTTCCGGTTCGCAGCGCGTGGGTGTGATTTTAAGTGAGATTATCGCATTCGGTGTTCCTACAGTACTGCTGCTGCTCCTGCCCAGATATATGCCGGATCAGCCTAAGCTGAATTTACGTTTCAATCTGGGTAAAAGTAAGTTTAACGGCGGATTATGGTTTACGATTAAATTCGCCCTGATGCTGTCTTTTTTGTCCTTTCTGGTAAATCTGCTGATTTATGCAGTCAGCGGCAGCAATACATTCGAAATGAGCGGCATGATGGGGAATATGCTCATCCGCAGCGGCAGTAATTTTGCCGTATTTCTGGCTGTATCGGCGATTCCCGCACTGACAGAGGAGCTGTTTGTACGCGGTGCATTGTTCTCCCGCTTTGAGCGAGAGGCAGATACTGTGGTATGTATTCTTTGCAGTGGTCTGTGCTTCGCTATGCTGCATGGTTCTCTGATTAATTTTGCAGGACCGTTTATCGCGGGCTGCGGTTATGCCTATCTGACGTATTCGTATCGCTCTATTTGGCCTGCGGTACTGGCACATGCAATCAATAATCTGTATTATCTGATTGTTAATTATTTATTGAATTTATACAGCTCGTTCGGCATTTGGAATTACTTTACACATATCAGTATCATTTTATTCCTGCTTTCGCTGTATTTCACCCTGCGTTCCTACGAATATCAGATTGAACGCAGGGCACTGCATCCATTTGTCAAAAGCAGTATTCCGGTTGCACAGCAGCTGCGGACTGTACTGCTCAATCCGGGGATGCTCCTGTTTGCGGCAGCATTTTTGATCCATATCATTATAGGGTAAATTGTTCCGCGCGGAATGATATGATAGATAGAGAATATAGAAAACCGAAAGGAGCTTAAAGAATGAGCGAAAAGAAAAAAAATGCACAGAGACATACCCTGTTTAGTCTGGGATATATCGTCTGTGTCATCACGGTGTCTGCATTGCTTGCATTGGCTGCAATTTTCCTGTCCAACGACCTGTTTGCGCTGGTGAAGGAGGATAAGGAGATCACCATCACCATTCCGGAAGGCGCAACCGTTTCCGATGTATCTAAGATTCTGGACGAAAATCATGTCATTCAGTTTGGCGGATTTTTCAAGCTGTTTGTCAATATCACTGCACACGATACGCAGTTCCGTGCCGGTGTCTGGACGGTCAATTCCGATATGGACTACCGCGAGCTGCTGCGCAACGTCCGTCTGTCGGATTATAGCACAGTCACGGTAACGATTCCGGAGGGCTATACCATTGAGGATATCAGAGATGCTGTTGTAAAAAGCGGACTGAGTTCAAAAGAAGAATTCATGGATACCGTCAAGAACGGCGAGTTCGACTATGATTTCCTGCCGGAAGCAAATGAGGATGTACAGTACCGCTTGGAGGGCTATCTGTTCCCGGACACGTATGAGTTCTATCTGAGTGATGATGCGGAGACCATCATTAAAAAGATGCTCGGCCATTTTGAAACCAAAATCAATCAGAAAAATGAAAACGGCGACTCCATCGTTTCGCTCTGCGAGAAGCGCGGTATTTCCATTTCGGAGGCTACGATTATCGCATCCATGGTGCAGATGGAGTCCGCAGGTCCGGATTACGATGCAAAGATTGCGGGGGTTGTCTATAATCGTCTGAACAATCCGTCAAAGTTCCCGTATCTGAACTTTGACTCGACGCTGCTCTATATCCGCACGGATAAAAAATCTCTGGTCAAGGCAGATCTGGACGACGAAAGCCCGTATAATACGTACAATCATAAGGGACTGCCGCCCGGACCGATCTGCAATCCGGGATATTCCCAGCTGTCCGCTGCCGTCAATCCGGAAGAGCATGACTATTATTACTTTGTGACCGATAAGGACGGCACGTATCACATCTTTAGCAAAACACTGCAAGAACACAATCAGGCAGTTGCAAGCCTGTACGGAGGAGATTAATGAATCGTCCTGAGATTTTATCGCCTGCCGGCGATCTGGAAAAACTGAAATACGCGGTAAAATATGGCGCTGATGCGGTATATCTGGCAGGGAGACAGTTTGGTATGCGTGCAGCAGCCGGCAATTTCTCCCTGGAGGAGCTGGAGGAAGGCGTTGCCTTTGCGCATGAAAACGGTGTAAAGGTCTACGTTACCGTCAACGTCATGCCGCGCAATCCGGAGCTCGATACGCTGCCGGAGTATCTGCTGGCGCTGGAGCGCATCGGGGTAGATGCGCTGATTGTCGCAGATGTCGGCGTGGTTCGCATTGCCAAGCGCACGGTTCCGAATCTTCCGATTCACATCAGCACGCAGACCAGTATTGTCAACTATGAGGCGGCGAATTTCTGGGCAGAGCTCGGCGCGGAGCGCGTGGTACTGGCACGTGAGCTGTCTCTGGAGGAAATCAAGACCATCCGCGAAAACACGCCGCCCGAGCTGGAGCTGGAGTGCTTTGTACACGGTGCGATGTGCATTTCCTATTCGGGGCGCTGTCTGATTTCCAACTATCTGACCGGACGCGATGCCAACCATGGTGCCTGCGCTCAGCCGTGCAGATGGAAATATTCTCTGATGGAGGAAAAGCGTCCGGGCGAATATTTCCCGGTTGTCGAGGATGATAAGGGAACCTATCTCTACAATTCCAAGGACATGTGCATGATTGAGCATATTCCGGAGCTGATTCGTGCAGGCATTACCTCGTTCAAAATCGAGGGCCGCGCGAAAACCGCATTTTATACGGCGATCATCACCGGAGCCTACCGCCGCGGGGTGGATGCTTATTATGAGCAGGGTGAACCGGACAGCTTCACGCTTCCGCAGGAAATTCTGGACGAGTCCAACAAGGTCAGCCATCGGAATTATTATACCGGTTTTTACTTCGGACGTGATCCGGAGGGACAGTACTATGAGGATTCGCAGTATATCCGCGAATGGGAGCTGACCGGCTTTGTCGCGGAGTGCGACGAGGAAGGCAATGCAGCGTTCCTGATCCGCAATCGTTTCTATAAAGGCGATGTACTGGAGCTGGTACAGCCCAGAAAGCCGATTTATCGGTTCACCGTGGAACAGATGCTGGACGATGAGGGCAATGAACTGGATGTCGCACGCCATGCAATGATGCGCGTGCATATGAAGTTCCCGTTTGCCGTGGATCCTTACGCAATTCTTCGACGCGAGACTGCACAAAACGGTTGACAATCGCGCAAAAAGGTGTATAATATTTCATGTATTTCAAATATTGACACGAGCGATGATGAAACGAGATCAGTCGGCGGCCTTTAGAGAGCAGGGGACGGTGGAAGCCCTGCGGACACGTGATCGATCAGCCATTTCGGAGCTGTTCAGGAGGACTGAACCGTAAGTCTGCGTTAAAGACACACTTGAGATGCCGTATTTTTATCATATCGGCAGATTAGGGTGGTACCGCGGAAACACAACCTTCGCCCCTAACATAGGTGGGCGAAGGTTTTTTGTTTGCATATTTTGTTTTATCAAACTGGAGGATATTTATCATGCAGTACATGGGTTTAAATGAAATCCGTGAAAAGTATCTGGCGTTCTTTGAGAGCAAGGAGCATCTGCGCCTGCCGAGCTTTTCGCTGATTCCGCAGGGCGATAAGTCCCTGCTGCTCATCAATTCCGGTATGGCTCCGCTGAAGCCGTATTTTACCGGTGAGCAGACACCGCCGCGCCGTCGTGTTACGACCTGCCAGAAGTGCATTCGTACCGGCGACATCGAGAATGTTGGTAAGACTGCACGTCACGGCACCTTTTTCGAGATGCTGGGCAACTTCTCCTTCGGCGATTATTTCAAGAAGGAAGCAATTGCATGGAGCTGGGAATTCCTGACCGAGGTCATGGGTCTGGATCCGAACCGCCTGTATCCGTCTATCTATCTGGACGATGAGGAAGCATTCGAGATCTGGAACAAGGATATCGGCATTGCACCGGAGCGTATTTTCCGTTTCGGCAAGGAAGACAACTTCTGGGAGCATGGCTCCGGTCCGTGCGGCCCGTGCTCTGAGATCTACTATGACCGCGGAGAAAAGTATGGCTGCGGCAAGCCGGGATGTACCGTAGGCTGCGACTGTGACCGCTATATGGAGGTCTGGAACAACGTATTCTCGCAGTTCAATAACGACGGTAAGGGCAACTATACCGAACTGGTTCAGAAGAACATCGACACCGGTATGGGTCTGGAGCGTCTGGCGGTTGTCGTTCAGGACGTTGAGTCTCTGTTCGATGTCGATACCGTTCGCAATATCACCAAGCACGTAACCAAAATTTCCGGCAAGACCTATGGCGAATCCTACAAGACCGACGTATCCCTGCGCGTCATCACTGACCACATCCGTTCCACCACGATGATGGTCTGCGATGGTGTCATGCCGTCCAACGAGGGCCGCGGCTATGTCCTGCGCCGTCTGCTGCGCCGCGCTGCGCGCCACGGCAAGCTGCTCGGCATCGATCGCCCGTTCCTGTATGAGGTATGTGATACCGTCATCAAGGAGAGCGGCGGCGCTTATCCGGCACTGGTCGAAAAGCAGGAGTATATCCGCAAGGTAATCCGTGTCGAGGAGGAGCGTTTCGATGCAACCATCGACAACGGTCTGAAGATTCTCAACGACATGATCGAAGAGGCAAAGCAGAACGGTGTAACCGAGCTGAGCTCTGAAAATGCATTCAAGCTGTACGATACCTACGGATTCCCGATTGATCTGACGCTGGAGATTATCGAGGAGCAGGGTCTGACGACCGATCTGGACGGCTTCAATGCGCTGATGCAGCAGCAGAAGGAAACCGCACGCGCAGACCGCAAGCGTATGGGTGACGTTGGTTGGGCATCCGATGATCTGGGACTGGATAAGTCCATTCAGACCGAGTTTGTCGGCTATGACAACCTCGAAACCGAGGGCAAGGTGCTGGCACTGATCGCAGAGGATGAGGTTTCCGGCTCTGCAAGCGCAGGCAATAAGGTAATTGTTGTACTGGATCAGACTTCGTTCTATGCAGAGAGCGGCGGACAGGTACCGGACTACGGCACCATGACCTGTGGCGACTGCACGATTCGGGTTACCAATGTACAGAAGACCGCAGATAAGAAGTTCCTGCACTACGGCGTTGTCGAGAGCGGCACGCTGAATGTCGGCGATACCGTTGTCTGCCACGTTGACGCCGTTCGCCGTGAGTCCATCTGCCGCTCGCACACCGCGACCCATCTGTTACAGAAGGCACTGCGTATGGTTCTGGGTACGCACGTTGAGCAGGCAGGTTCGTACACCGATGCAGACCATGTCCGCTTCGATTTCACGCACTTTGCTGCGCTGACCGATGAGGAGATCGCAAAGGCAGAGCAGCTTGCAAACAATGCCATTCTGGCAGGCATTCCGGTCAAGGTACAGGAAATGCCGATTGATGAGGCAAAGAAGCTGGGCGCGATGGCACTGTTCGGCGAGAAGTACGGTGATGTTGTCCGTGTCGTTCAGGCAGGAGACTTTTCCATTGAGTTCTGCGGTGGTACCCATCTGGACAATACCGCAAAGGTTGGTCTGCTGAAGGTTGTCAGCGAATCCTCTGTTGCAGCAGGTGTACGCCGTATTGAGGCAGTTACCGGTCAGGGCTTCCTGGATCTGTTCCAGAAGCGTCAGGCTATGGTGGATGAAGCGGCTTCTATCCTCAAGACCAATCCGAATGAACTGCTGTCCCGTGCGGAGCAGATTCTCGCGGAAATGAAGGAAAACACAAAGAATATTGATAAGCTGAACGATAAGATTGCAAATATGCAGCTGGTCAGCATGTTGAATATGACCAATGATATCAATGGTGTTGACGTTCTTGCCGTTGCGCTGGACGATGTTACGCCGGATATTATGCGCAGCATGGGCGATGCCCTGCGTGAGAAAAAGCCGAATATTGCCGCTGTTCTCGCCACGGTTCCGTCTCCGGACAAGATTCTGTTCAACTGTGTTGTCGGCAAGGAGGCTGTCAAGAAGGGCGCCCATGCAGGCAAGATCATCCGCGAGGTTGCCAAGATGACCGGCGGCGGCGGCGGCGGACGTCCGGACTCCGCATCCGCAGGCGGCAAGAATCCGGCAAAGCTGGAGGAAGCGCTTGAGGCAGTGAATAACATCGTTGCAGGCTTGCTGAAGTAAGCGGCGCAGCGATAAAGTAACGATACAAAATAGGAGGAATCGTTATGGATTGTTTGTTCTGCAAAATCGCGGCGGGCGAGATTCCGTCAAAGAAGGTATACGAGGACGATCTGGTATATGCATTCTATGACATTGATCCGCAGGCTCCGACGCATTTTCTGGTCATTCCGAAGCAGCATATCGCATCCGCAGCTGCTGTCAATGCAGAAAATGCGGCAGTGGTAGGGCATTGCTTTGAGGTGATCGCCAAGGTCACGAAGGAGCTCGGCATTGAGAGCTTCCGCGTGGTATCCAACATCGGAGAATCCGCCGGACAGACTGTATTCCACCTGCATTTTCATGTTCTCGCAGGTCGGGATATGACCTGGCCTCCGGGCTGATCGGAAAAAATAACCGCTGAGGTGGCACAACTGCCACCTCAGTTTGTTATCAGGGGGAGGGGGCACAATGAAGCGACCACTGGCAATGGCAGCGATCGGTTTTGCAGGCGGCATATTCTGGGTGATGCACGGCGGAACAGTGCGGATTTCGTGGATGACTCTGTTTCTTTTGACCGTCATTGGAGTTGCACTTGGATGGAAATTTCATAAGGTCATTCCGCTGTGTGTGGCGACACTCTCTGTACTATACGGCATCAGCTATGCGGATTGGTATGTCAATACGGTGCAGAAGCCGGTGTCCAAGCTGGATGGCGAAACACAGTTGGTGACAGCACGGGTACTGGAATACGCGGATGTTTATGAAGAAAATCAGCGAGTTCGCATTCACATTCCCAAAGAGCAGCTGCAAACCCCGCGGGATATTACAACACTGATTTATCTGCCGCTGACCGAACAAGAGCTGCGGCCGGGCGATGAAATCCGTGTAACAGCAGAGTTTTATCTTCCGACTTACTCACAGGGCTTTGACCGGGAACAATACTACCAATCCAACGGCATTTTCATTTTAGGCTCAGCAAAGAATTTTCAGGAAAAACGAAATGCGGAAGCTGTCTATGATCTAAAAATTACGCCGGATGCGTATTCTTCCGTCTGGGATTTGCCCAAGAAAACTGCGCATCAGATTCGACAGCAGATTTCCGCGCAGTTTACGGAGCGGCAAGGCGCTTTTTTGACGGCACTGCTGCTGGGTGACCGTACAGAACTGACAAATATAGATTCCAATCATCTGAAAAAAGCCGGATTATCTCATGTGATTGCCGTATCCGGTCTGCACGTCGGATTTTTGATTGCACTGCTCCTATTCCTGTTTGGCAGGCGGATTGGATCTGTCCTGTCGGTTCCGATGCTGTTGTTTTTCTTCCTGATGGTCGGCTGGAGTCCGTCTGTTGTGCGGGCAAGCATCATGTATCTGTTTTTGATTGCATCGTTCTGGTTTCGCCGGGAAAGCGACAGCTTAAATGCACTCAGCGCGGCGCTGCTGCTGATCCTGTTGTATCTGCCGACTGCGGTGGATTCTGTCAGCCTTCAGCTGTCCTTTTCCGCTACTCTGGGACTGATTTTGTTCGCCGGGCGCGTCAACAGCGCACTGGCAGCCCCGAAATGGATTTCCCCTGCTTGGGCGAAAAGGATTTGGAACTGGATTGCCGCATCCATATCCTGCACACTGTGCACGCAGATTTTTGCAATTCCAATTCTGCTGTATTATTTCGGATATGTATCCATCCTGTCAATTCCAGCCAATCTTGCGGCCTTGTGGGCGGTCAGTGCAGTTTTTGCTCTGGGCTGTGCATTTGCGATTGCCTGTTTGCTTGTTCCGATGATCGCGCAGCCATTGGCATCTGTAATCGGTCCGCTGACGGATTATATCTGGCTGATTGCGGATCAAATCGCAGGTCTGCCGTTTGGTTTGCTGTATTCCAATCGCACACTGGGTATTGCGGCGGTTATCGTGCTGTATATTACGATGCTTCTGCTTGTCCTGCGTATTTTGCCGAAAGTGACGCTTCCGATTGGGCTGATTGTTATCGCAGCGCTTTGCCATGCGGACTGGAAGCAATCGCTAACGGAAACGCGCATTGCATTTCTTTCGGTTGGCTATGGTCAGGCAGCAGTGGTTTCTCACGGAGACGAATGCATTCTGATTGATTGCGGCGGCAGCGGGCACTACAACGCAGCGCAGTCCGTACTGGAATATATGGATTGGAACGGCATTGAAGATATTGATAGAATGATTTTGACATCGGTTGATAAAACCCATGCGCGCAATGCCGCAGAGCTGATCGAAAGCACGCCGGTGAGCGAACTGATTCTTCCTGCGGTGAATCGAAGCACCGATACGTTGGAACAGTTACAGGATATTATCACGCAGGAGAAGCTGCCGGTTCTGTATTACGAAGACGATGCTTCTTGTCCGGTGGGCAATTGCGGTGTATCCGTCCTTGGAGGAATTGAAAGGAAGCTGCTGGTACGCATTCAAGCCGGAAAGGAAGATATCCTGATTGTACATGCGGCAACACAAAATATGCTGCTCGACTATCTGAGTGAACATACCTTGTCAGCGGACCGATTGGTCGCTTCCGCACAGATTACAGAAGATTATGGTGAAATGGAGCAGATTCTCGGCAGTATTGCTCCAAGTGAAATTGTACTGGGTTCCGGATGGGAATCCGCGACAAAGTTTGCCGGTATTCCGGTGTATAATTTATATGAGCATGGAGACTGGTTCTGTACCGTTTCTATGGAAAGCAGGTGAATTATGGCAGCGAAAAAACAACCTGACGGTGCGCAAAAGCTCAAGGACGACCTGAAAAACAATACCATCGGTCAGCTTTACCTCATCGGAGGAGAAGAAGCCTACCTGAAACAGCATTATCTCAAGGAACTGACTGCACAGACGGTTGATGAAGCCTTTCGGGATTTCAATTATGATGAATTTGAGGGGAACCGCGTCACGCTGGATCAGCTGACTACCGCCATTGAGAGCTATCCCGCGATGGCAGAACGGCGTATGGTAGTGGTAAAGGACTTTGATGTATTCAAACCGGCAGCCGCATGGAAAGAGCCGATGGCAGAGATCATTGCCGATCTGCCGGAATATATCTGTCTGGTATTTTATTATGATACGATGGAGTTCAAGCCGGATAAGCGCACGAAGTTATACAGCCAAATCAATAAAATTGGCTGTATTGCAGATTTCTCTGAATTGGCGCCGCATGATTTGATCCCATGGGTGCGTCGGCGCGTCCGCGCGCTCGGCAAGGATATCTCAAATGAGACCTGCGATTACCTTCTGTTTTTGTGCGGAACCTCAATGACCAATCTGATTACCGAAATCGAAAAGGCGTGTGCCCACTGCGCTGCCGATGAGGTAAAGCGGGTCAACATTGATGCAGTCTGCTCCAAGGTGTTGGATGCCGTGGTATTTGATCTGACTGATGCCATCGCCGACCGGCGATTTGACCGTGCAATGATTTTGGTCAATGATCTGATAGCACAGAAAAACGAACCGATTGTTCTGCTTTCGACTGTATCCCGCCATTTACAGCGCCTGTATTTATCCAAGCTGGCCTCTCAGGAGCGCGGTGGAGAGCAGGAGCTGATGGAATTGCTCGGGACAAAATCCACATATTATGTACGGAAGATGATGGATGCGGCACGCCGTATGGATCTGAACTGGCTGCGTTCTGCGGTACTACACTGTGGCGAAGCAGATATGGCGATGAAAACTGCGGGCGCAGACCGTCAGAAGGTTCTGGAGCTGCTGCTCCTGCGAATGTCTGCCGGAATAGGAGCGGTTTCATGATTCATATCAAAGAGGCAATTATCGTAGAGGGACGCTATGATGTCAATAAATTGAAGCAGCTGGTGGATACCGTTGTGATTCCGACCGATGGCTTTGGAATTTTTAACAATAAGCAAAAGCTGTCTATGATTCGCCGGATTGCAAAGCAGCGCGGTGTGCTCATTTTGACTGACAGTGATGGAGCGGGATTTGTGATTCGCAATTATCTCAAGGGAGCGCTTCCAAAGGATCAGGTGA
This sequence comes from Clostridiaceae bacterium, assembly GCA_016293155.1. GTDB lineage: Bacteria > Bacillota > Clostridia > Oscillospirales > Butyricicoccaceae > JAEDEU01. Next base: position 18,605 of record JAEDEU010000017.1, read on the forward strand.
AACACGCATATATCCCGCAGATTGCAGGCAAGGAACGGCGCAAGGCACATGCCTCCAAGGAGGGAACTCTCGGTGTAGAGGGCGTTTCGGATGAGATTATTTTGAAAGCGCTGCGCGAGGCCGGTGTGGAATGCAGGACAGATGCTGTTTTCGCCCGCACAGTGACCAAAGCGGACTTTTATGAGTGGGGATTATCCGGTGTTTCGGGCAGCGCAGAGAAGCGCAAAAGGCTGCTCTGCGCGCTGAAATTGCCGATCCATATGACGGCAAATGCCCTGCTGGAATTTATCAATGCGGTTTCAGACTATGAAACTGTAAAAGAGATAATAAAACAGCTTTAACGATTACATTTATAATACAAAAGAAAGGTAAAACTCACAATGATGATTCAGGAGATTGCTCCGCATAAGCTGGATAACACTTATGCGCCGTATACCGCACAGGATGAGGATATCGTACTGGCTTTTTCCCAGTCCGATCTGCTTGTAAGCAAAGAAAGCGGGCAGCCATATACATATCGTGAAGTAAAGGATCAGGCCTTTACCAAAGAGGAGAGCTTTGTTTATTTGTTCTCCGTTGATGAAACCCGGTTTTTCCTCGCGCCGAGAGTACCACAGGAGTTTGTCGATCAGTCGGAGGTTCGCGGCGTGCGCTCATACGGCAAGGAAGCACCGGAGCTTCAGCTTGCTGCAGCAACTGCACTGCACCTGCGTTCTTGGTACAATACACATCGGTTCTGCGGCGTATGTGGTCATCCGATGCATCCGGACAGCAAGGAGCGTGCAATGAAGTGTGAAAGCTGCGGACATATGGCGTTCCCAGTAATTTGCCCGGCAATTATCGTAGCGATCACGGATGGCGAACGCATTTTGCTGACTCGTTCCGCCTTGCGAAAGAACGCCATTTTCTCGCTTGTCGCAGGATATAACGAAATCGGGGAGACACTGGAGCAGACGGTTGCTCGTGAAGCAATGGAGGAAGTCGGAGTAAAGGTGAAAAATATCCGTGCCTATGGAGATCAGCCGTGGGGCTTTTCCTCCTCTTTGATGATCGGATTTTTTGCAGATCTGGATGGAGATGATACAATTTCCATTCAGGA